>CP119311.1:6130207-6436717 GCA_029202545.1 Candidatus Pseudobacter hemicellulosilyticus | reverse complement strand
TATTTCGGATGTTACCGGCCTTACAGAAAAGCAGGCCAATCCCTATGTGGCCTTTTACTGGGGCGGCATGCTGGTGGGCAGGTTGCTGGGTTCGGTGCTGCTCAAATATCTCAGGCCGCCGGTGGTGCTGTGCTGGGTGGCAGTGGGCGCCATGCTGCTGGTAGCCATCTCCCTGTTGTCCGGCGGCTTTACGGCTGTGTATGCGATGGTGGCCGTAGGGCTTTGTAATGCCGTGATGTTCGCTATCATTTTTTCCCTGGCTGTGGCCGGGCTGGGACAGCATACTATGTCGGCCTCGGGCCTGCTGTCCACCGCCATTGTAGGCGGGGCCATCATTCCTTTTTTGCAGGGTATGATCAAAGACCATAACAGCTGGGACCTGGCCTTCCTGCTTCCTGTAGTCTGTTATGCCTATATCTTATTCTATGGATGGAACGGGTACAAATCAATAGTAAGTACAAAACAATTATAGTATGCCGGGCGATACCTTACAGATCAATACGGGAAAGAAAACGGTGGAGAACCAGCACTATGATGCCATTGTTATAGGCTCGGGCATCAGCGGCGGCTGGGCTGCCAAAGAGCTGTGCGACCGTGGCCTGAAAACCCTGGTGCTGGAAAGAGGCCGTGATGTAAAACATGTGAAGGATTATACAACGGCCACCAAAAACGCCTGGGAATTCCCGCATCGTGGTCAGCTGCCGCTGAAGGTGAAGGAGGAAAATCCCGTGGCCAGTCGCTGTTACGCTTTTGGCGAAGCCACCGAGCAATTCTTTCTGAAAGACAAGGATCAACCTTATATACAGGAAAAGCCGTTCGACTGGATCCGGCCCAACCAAGTAGGGGGTAAATCCCTGCTATGGGCGCGGCAAACGCAGCGCTGGAGCCGCTTTGATTTTGAAGGACCTGGCCGCGACGGGTTTGCGGTAGACTGGCCCATCCGCTATGAAGACATTGCCCCCTGGTATAGCCATGTGGAACTGTTTGCCGGCATCAGTGGCAACAGGGATGGACTGGAAACCCTGCCGGATGGCGAGTTCCTGCCACCCTGGACCATGAACCTGGGCGAGAAAACGATCCAGCAGAAGATCATGTCCCGCTTCACAGACCGTGATGTGGTCATCGGCCGTTGCGCCCATCTCACTAAACCCCAGGCGCATCACCTGCACCAGGGACGTTCCCAGTGCCAGGCCCGTACCCTCTGTGAAAGAGGCTGTCCCTTTGGCGCCTATTTCAGCAGCAACGCGGTGACCCTGCCCTGGGCCGCCAGGACCGGTAACCTGACCCTCAGGCCACACTCGGTAGTGCATAGCATTATCTATGACGACAAGCAACAGAAAGCCACCGGTGTCCGGGTCATTGATGCACAGACCAAAGAGACCACAGAGTTCTATGCACGCATCATTTTTGTGAACGGCTCCACGCTGAACACTAACCTTATATTGCTGAATTCCACTTCCAGCCGCTTTCCCAACGGGCTGGGCAATGACAGCGGCCTGCTGGGCAAATTTGTTGCCTTCCAGAATTACCGCGGACAGGTCACTGCCACTATGGAAGGGATGCAGGACAGTTACTATTACGGCCGCCGGCCTACGGCGGTGATGATGCCCAATTTTCGCAACGTGCGCAAGCAGGAGAAGGATTTTCTGCGGGGGTATATGACGTTTTTTACTGCCAGTCGCGCCCGCTGGGGCCATGAAGTAGAAGGCCCGCAGGTAGGCGCTGCTTTCAAGGATGCCATCTCCGAGCCCGGTGAATGGAATGTGTTCATGATGATGCAGGGCGAAACCATTCCCAAAGAAACGAACCATGTTCGCCTCAGCACGGACCAGAAAGATCCCTATGGCATTCCGCAGCTGGTGGTATCCGTAGGCTATGATGAGAATGACGAAAAAACAACAAAGGATTTCTTTGAACAGGCGCAGGAGATGCTGACAGTAGCTGGCTGTAAAACCATAGCCATTAAGGATACGCAGCAGTCACCTGGTCTGGATATCCATGAAGTAGGTGGGGTGAGAATGGGTAAAGATCCGCAAACCTCTTTACTGAATAAATGGAACCAGCTGCATGCGGTACCGAATGTATTTGTGACAGACGGGGCCTGCATGACCAGCACGGGCACACAGAACCCGAGCATCACTTTTATGGCGCTCACCGCAAGGGCTGCCAATTATGCGGCTGACCAGCTTAAAAAAGGTGAACTGTAAAACCACTCTATTATGCAAAGAAGAAAAGCGATACAGGTGGCAGGGTTGTTATTGGGTGGTGCATTTGTCTCCATCAACGGGCTGTTATCCGGTTGTGGTCAACCCGGCGATACCGGTTTTGATGAGCATACCATCAGTCTGCTGGATGAGATAGGGGAAACCATCATCCCTGCCACGCCGGCTTCCCCCGGCGCCAAAGCGGCGCAGGTGGGCCTGCTGATGCAGGCCATGGTGATGGACTGCTATCCAAAAGAACAGCAGGATGTTTTTCTGAAAGGCATCCGCAGTTTCCGGGAATCTGTGAAAGCCACTACTAAAAAAGATTTTGAGCAATTAACGGTGCCGGAAAAAGAAGCCATCCTGGTGGAGATGGACCGGGAGGCTGTTACCTATAACAGGGACAGACATCCGGGAACGCCGGTGCATTATTACAGTATGATCAAAGAGCTGACCGTCTGGGGTTACTTTACCTCGGAACCTGGCGCCACCAAGGCTTTGCGCTACGTAATGATACCGGGAAGATATGATGCGCAGCTGCCGTATACAAAAGGAGAGAAAGCGTACGCCATATAAAATTTTTATCAGGATAATTAATTAGCAGTATGAATATTTCAATGTTAGGTTCTGGATTCATTGGTCGCTTTTATGCGGAAGCGATACAGGGTCAAAGAAGTAAAGATTCCATAACAGTCATTTATTCCCGCAGGGAAGAAAGTGCCCGTAAATTTGCGGCCGATTACGGTTGTTCTTCCTGGACAACCGACCTGGAACAGGCGATCGCCGATCCCACTGTGGATATTGTCTGCATTGCACTTCCCAATCATTTGCACGAAGAAGCAGTTTTATTATGCTGTAAACATAAAAAGGCGGTGATGACCACCAAGCCACTGGGCCGTAATGCGGTGGAAGCAAAACGGATGCTGGAAGCCGTGGAAGCGGCGGGTGTCTTCAACGGGTACCTGGAAGACCTGGTCTACTCTCCCAAATTCCTGCGGGCCAATGAATCCATCCGCAGCGGTGCGCTGGGCAGCATCCTCTGGGCTAAGTCGCGCGAGGCGCATCCCGGACCCCACAGTGAATGGTTCTGGAATATTGAGCTGGCCGGCGGCGGCTGTATGCTGGACCTGGGCTGCCACTGCGTGGAGATCACCCGCAGTTATATCGGGAAAGATATTAAACCTGTAGAAGTGATGTGCTGGGCCGCTACCCAGGTGAAACCTATTGAAGCGGAAGACCATGCTATTGCCCTGATAAAATATGAGACCGGCGCTATTGCGCAGTTTGAAGTGAGCTGGACCTTCCGTGGCGGGCTGGACCTGCGCGATGAAGTGATGGGTACCGAAGGCACCCTCTGGCTCAATGACTCCCTGCGCACGGGACTGGAAATGTTCACTACCGGAAAGGCGGGTGATTATGTGGCGGAGAAAGCGGAGAGCAATAGCGGTTGGTTGTTCCCGGTAGGAGATGAGGTGAATGACCTGGGGTACAACCATATGTTTGCCGATATGTTCAATGCCTATGAAAAAGGGCAGGCCCCCAAAGAGACCTTTTATGACGGTTATGTAGTCAATGCCATCCTGGATGCCTGTTATAGATCGGCCAAAACCAAGCTCTGGGAGCCGGTGCAGCTGGAAGATTGGCGCGGGAAAACAGGTGTGGCGCCCATCTCCGGGCTTACCTCCTACGATGAGGATCACTACCTGATCAAGGAAGAGACCACCCACTATGGCGCTACCAAACTGATCCTGAAGAACAAGAAAACCAGCGAGATCAAAGAATTTGTAAAATAAACAACCATTATCAGCATGGCCCCATCAACGCAACGCCGCCGCTTCCTGAAGCAGGCTGCCCTGCTCGGAATAGGTGCAGGGTTTGGACAATCCCTCCTGGGACAAACACCTGTGAAGGACTACGCAGGCGCGCCGGCAGGCAAACGCATCGGCGTCATTGGACTGGATACGGAGCATGGACCGGCTTTTGCGCGGCTGCTCAATCCCGCCAATGCAGCGCCTGAACTGGGTGGTTACAAAGTGGTGGCGGCCTGCAAGCATGGCAGCTATGATATCCCGTCCAGCCTGAATATGATCCCGGGCAATACAAAGGCCATTGAGGAGCAGGGCGTAAAGATCGTGGACTCCATAGCGGAACTGCTGCCGCTGGTTGACCTGGTGATGCTGGAAACCAACGACGGGCGGCTGCACCTGCAGCAGGCGCTGGAAGTATTCAAAGCAGGCAAAACAGTATTTATTGATAAACCGATTGCGGCCTCACTGGCCGATACATTGACCATCTACAGGGCGGCAGAAAAATACAAGGTACCTGTCTTCTCTTCGTCCACCCTGCGGTATATAGAAACGGTGCAACAGGCGGCCACCGGCGCAATCGGAGAGATAGCAGGTGTGGATGTATTTGCGCCGGCTTCCATTGAGCGCACTCATCCTGATCTTTTCTGGTACGGTATCCACGGTGTGGAGATGTTATTCACTATCCTGGGCGCCCGCTGCACTTCGGTGCAAAGGGTATATACTGACAGCTCGGACCTGATCACCGGTATCTGGGACGGCAACCGCATAGGATCCATGCGCGGGGTGCGGACCGGTAACTGGGATTTTGGCGGCCGGGCTTACGGAAAAACAGGCAAGGCGCTGACCCTGGGTAACTTTACCGGTTATGCGCCCCTGGTCCCCAATATCATCCGGTTCTTTGAGACCGGGGTATCACCAGTGCCCAAAGAAGAGACCATCGGCATTGTGGCCTTTATGGAAGCGGCAGAAGAAAGCAAAAAGCAACAGGGCAAAGCAGTGCGTATTGACTCCGTGATGAAGCGCGCACAGAAAAAAAGTATGACCATTAAGATCTGATCCTTGAAGAAGCGCTGCGGCGCGCACCAACAAATTTTCACATTCACCCCAAATCAACGTACAGTTATGCCAAACATTGATCTTCGCAAACCGCAACCCGGGTTGCTGGCGGCTGCTGCCGGTATGTCAGCAAGAACGCCTCAGCCATCCCGGCGTACTGCACAAAAGCCCTGCGGCCAGCCTGCTTTCAGGCGGATGCCGTTCCGCGCTTTTCCTTTCCTGCTGGCCTTTGTGCTGGTAGCTGCCGGTATGGGTCTGTCCCTTCCTGCCAGCGCCCATACAACAGTGGCCGCATTCCAGACGCCTTATAAAGGCACGGTCCTGGATTCTGCAGGCAACCCGCTGGCCGGTGCTACTATCAGTCTCAAAGGAACTGATATAGCCGTGCTGTCAGACGCGGATGGTTCTTTCACCATCAACGCCAGGGCCGGCGAAGTGCTGGTCGTCAATTATGTGGGCTACCAGTCCATGGAACAGAAACTGGGCAGCAATACCAGCCTGCGCATCACCCTTTCCCAATCCAAAGGAAACCTGGATGAAGTAGTGGTTGTAGGTTATGGTACGCAGAACAGGTCCAAAGTTGTGGGCTCCGTGGCGCAGATCAACGGCAAGGAGCTGAAGACTGCCCCCACCGCTACACTCTCCGCTATGCTGCAGGGCCGCCTGCCTGGTCTCGTGAGCCGCCAGCCAAGTGGTCAGCCCGGCAGCGATGGCGCCAACCTGCTGATCCGCGGTCTCAACTCGCTCGGTGGTTATGGTCCGCTCATTATTGTAGATGGTGTGGAAAGACCGTTCCCGGCCATCAATCCTGACGAGGTAGAAAGTATTTCTATCCTGAAAGATGCGGCCGCCTCCGCTGTTTACGGGGTGCGCGGCAGCGCCGGTGTGATCCTGGTGACCACCAAAAGAGGCGGTACCGGCAAACCGGTCATCAATTTCAACTCTTCCCTGGCGCTCAGCACCAATACCAATTTCCCGGAATTCCTCAGCGGCCCTGAATATGTACAATATTATAACAAGGCCCAGGAAATGGATGGGGTAGCAGAGAATGCCCGTCGCTTCACAGCTGATGAAATTGATCGTATCACCAATGGCGATCCCCAGGGTGTATTTGCCAATACTGACTGGTTCAACCTGCTCTTCAAAGACCAGGCTCCTGTTTATACCAATAACCTGAGCATCTCAGGCGGGTCCGACAGGGTGAAATTCTTTGCGTCTATCGGCGCCTATAACCAGGAAGGTATTATCGACCGCACTTCCTATGATCGCTACAACGTACGCCTGAACCTGGATGCTAAGGTGACCAACAACTTTACCGCCTCCGTAAACCTGGCCGTACGCAAGAATGATACACGTGAGCCGGGCCTCACCGCCGGTGTGGGCAATACCTACGCTTCTATCTTTGCACAGGCGCTGATGTCCTATCCCTACCTGCCGGCCTACACGGCTTCCGGGATGCCGGTAGGCAGCAGCAACGCGGGGAATGGCAACCAGAACCCGCTGGCAGCCCGTGACCTATCCGGTCTGAACCATACCCGTCAGAACCGTTTTGAAGGTAGCATCACCCTGAAATATGATGTTCCCTTTGTGCAGGGCCTGAACCTGAAGATGAACATGGCCTACGATAAGAACCATACCATGCAGAAGAAATACCTGCTGCCTTATATGCTGTCGGTATACAACAACTCCACCAAACAGTTCACGGAAGCCTATGCCCGTCACGCCCTCACCGGAACAGCCACCCTCAACCAGTGGTTCACAGAAGGGGAGCGTATGACCATGCAGCCTTCTATCAACTATACCAACAGCTTTGGTAAGCACAATGTAGGTGGTATGGTGCTGTATGAATACATGCGGGATGAGAACAACAGCATGTCCGCCGGCAGAAGGAACTATACCATCACGGATATCATGGACCTCAACTATGGGGAAGAAGTGATAGACGACCTGGTAAAGGGCGGTCACAATATGTTCCACCGCGGTGGTTTTGCCGCCCGCTTCAGCTATGATTATGCCGGAAAGTATCTGGTGGAAATTACCGGTCGCGCAGACGCCACGCCCTACCTGCCCAGCTACAACCGTTGGGGCTATTTCCCCGGTCTGGCCCTGGGCTGGCGCATCTCTGAAGAGGACTTCTTCAAAAATGCCGTTCCCTTTATGGAGAACCTGAAGATCCGTGCTTCACTGGGCCGGCTGGGTAATGACCGCAGCCTGGATTATGCCTACCTGCGGACCGTTAACCTGGGGGTGAACCCCGTGGTGATGATCGGCGATAAATTGTCCCGCCCCCTGAACGTGACCCTGGTGCCCAACGATAAACTGAAATGGGAAACCACCACTACCTACAATGCCGGCTTTGAGAGCAGCATGTGGAATGGCCTGCTGGGCGTGGAATTAGATGTTTTCTATGCCAAGACAACTGATATCCTGCAATCACAGGGTGGTATGGCCCCCTCCCTTGGCGGCTGGTATGATACCCGCGTCAACTACGGTATTGTAGACAACCGTGGTCTTGAGCTGGTGCTGAACCACCGGAACACTATTGGTGAGGTGAACTACCGCGTCAGGGGCAATGTATCCTGGGCCCGCAATAAAGTGATCCTGACCAGGGAAGACGCCAATACCCCCGGGCACCTGCGCACTACCGGCCGGTCCATGGGTGTTAAATATGGTTTTGTATCCGATGGACTTTTCCAGACAGCAGATGAGGTTGCCAATGCACCCATCTATGGACCTACACTGCCCGGTGATATCCGGCTGAAAGACCTGAATGGCGACGGCCGCATTACCTGGGACCAGGACCGTGCCATCATTGGCCGCAGCGCTACTCCTGAAATGCTATTCGGTTTCAATGTGGGCGCCGACTTCAGGAATTTTGACCTCAACCTGTTCTTCCAGGGCGCTGCACTTACAGATGTAGCCCTGGGTGGTTATTACAGTAACAGCGCTATCTACGACAACACTTTTTACACTATGCCTTTCTACCAGGATGGCAACTCGCCCCGGTATCTGCTGGAAGGCAGCTGGACCCCTGAGAACACCAATGCCAAATATCCCCGCCTCAGCACCCTGGGCCGGACCAATGGCGGTAAGTTCTCCAACTGGTGGGTAAAGGACGCCTCTTACCTGCGTTTGAAAAGCGCCCAGATCGGTTACAGCATTCCTGAGGTATGGACCCGCAAGGCCAATATCCAGCGTGTACGGGTATACGCTTCCGGTAGTAATCTGTTCACCATCTCCGGACTGGACTACCTGGACCCGGAAATGCCCGATGTGAACCAGGGCTATTACCCGCAACAGCGTTTGTATGAATTTGGTGTCAGCGTAACCTTCTAAACTATTGGTATATGAAACTCTTGAACACAATACGGAATTGTTTTATCGCCTCGCTGGTGATTGGCATGACGGGCTGCAGCGTGGATCCCGAGCTGACGGATGTATATCCGGAAGAAGTGGCCTGGTCCAGCGAAGCCAATATGGAATTATCCCTGAATAAATTTTACCCGCTCATAGGACAAACCTATTATACATCTGCTATCCAGCAGGATGCGCTGAGCGATGTACTGAAAATGAACTCGCCTACAGCAGAGCAGAACCTGCTGGCCCTGGGCTCTACCATCATCACGCCCGCCAGCAACCTGCTGGGTAACTGGAGCTGGGGCTATACCTGGGTCAAGACCTGTAACGAGTTCCTGGATGGCCTGCAGACCAAGGGCGGTCACCTGCCGGAAGCTACCCGCCTGCGTGCGGAAGCGGAAGTGCGTTTCTTCCGGGCCTATGTTTATTTTGAAATGGCCAAACGATACAGCGCCAGCCTGGTCCTGTTTGATAAACTGCCGGAGCTGGGTAATAGCAATCATGCCCGCAGCACAGAAGCAGAAGGCTGGGACTTTATTGCCGCCGATCTGGACTATGCCGCCAATAACCTGCCGCCCACTGTGGAAGCTGCCAAAAGAGGCAAGCTGACCAAAGGCGCCGCCTATGCGCTGAAAGCCCGCGCCATGCTCTATGCCAAACGCTGGAAAGCCAGTACGGATGCAGTAGAAGCACTGGATCAGCTGAATATGTACGACCTGCACCCCAACTATGCCGGTCTGTTCATGCAGCGCCGCTCCAGCCCCATAGAGAACAAAGAAAGCATTGTGGAGTTTGGTTATTCTACCCCCAACTTCGGTTACTCTTTCGACTATTTCTTCTGCCCGCCCGGTGACAGGGGCTATGCACAGGTAAGTCCTACGGAAGACCTGGTGTCCCAATACCAGATGGCTGATGGCGCTGATTTCAGCTGGAGCAATACCGAGCTGGCTGCCCATCCCTACAAGAACCGCGAACCCCGTTTTTATGCCAGTATCCTGTTCGACAGCGCTTCCTGGAAAGGGCGCCGCATCCAGGCCTATGAAGGCGGCACAGATGGCTGGGCCGTAGGCGGTGGTACTACCTGCACCGGTTATTATATGCGCAAACTGTTTGACAGCACCGTGAAAACGCAGGATGTAGGTTTTCAACCCGGTGAGCTGACCTATTATTTCATCCGCTATGCAGAAGTGCTGCTGATCTATGCGGAAGCCTGCGTAGAGCAGAACCGCTATGAGGATGGACTGGCTGCGCTGAACAAAGTGCGCAGAAGGGCCGGCTTCACTACCGACCTGACAGCAGGCAGCAAGGAAGATTTTATGCGCCTCCTGCGTCATGAGCGTATGATAGAACTGGCTTTTGAAGGTCACCGCTACTGGGACCTTCGTCGCTGGGGCCTGGCATCCTCTGTGCTGAACGGCACCAATGTGACCGGTACCAGGATCACCAAAAAAACAGATGGTTCCTTTACCTATCAGCAGGTGGATGCAGACAATGGCAGGAAACGCTTGTATCCTGAACGGTACAACCGCTTCCCGATCCCCAGCAGTGAGATCTCCACCAACCTGCTGATAGACCAATATGATGAATGGAAATAACCCTATTATCATCCCGAGAAAAAATAACAAATGAAAAAGATATCGCTTTATACCGGTCTGCTGGCTATCTGCGCGCTCCTGGCCACCTCCTGCGAGAAGGCTGATCTGGGTGCGGGTGTTACCACCAACAAGGGATTGCTGAATTTTTCTATCGCCGTCCCCGGCCAGACCACCCTCTACAGCGCCCGGGTAGCGGGTCCCTACAATGACGGGGATACTATTTATGTGGAAGTGCCCACCACGGACGATAATCCCCTGGATGTTACCCGCCTGAAAGCGGAGGCCAGCCTGGAGAACAATGCCGTGCTGACACCGGCGCTGGGTGAGATCCTGGATTTCAGCAGCCCGCTGAACATCACGGTAAAAGATGGACTGGGCGCCATTCGCCACCACGTAGTGAAAGTGCTGCCCACCCTGCCCAAGACCGTTTTCTCCAAACTCTGGTTCAAAACAGCGGCCGACCTGGGCGTCCTGCGCACCAATATCACCGGCGCCACCGTAGCAGGCGGGCACCTGCTGATAGCTGATTTCAACCAGGGCTCCCTGGCTGCCGATGTGGGCGTAAGGGTATATGATAAATTCACCGGCGCTTTCAGTCATATCATTGCACCGCCTACTACCTATTGCCAGCAGGTGACTGCTGATGACGGCGGTCATTTTGCCGTGAACCGCTACAATATCTATGGCGCCGGCTTCATGCTTTATTATTATGAGACTGTCAACAGCGCACCCAAGCTGATCCTGAACTATACCAATGCCATGGGCGCCCCGGTGAACCTGGGCCAGCGCGTGAGCATTATCGGTAACCTGAAAGAAGGAAAGGCCTATGTATATGCCACCTGCGGATCCGTGAACAGCTTCTACTTCTGGGAATTCCATGATGGCGTACCTGTCAGCGTAACACCTACCGCAGTACGTTTTGCCAGCGCCAATCCCTGGACCTATGCCCTGGTAAAAAGAAAAAGCCTGGACGATGTGTCCGATCACTACATCACCTATTGTAACTATGTGAGCCCTGACGCCAACCTGGCCAACGGCAGCCGCTTCTGCGCCTTCCCGCTGGACATGAACCTGACGCAGATGAACACGGCCAATCACTATTACAAGATCCTCGGCTTTGATGTATTTGATATGCATGGCGATAAATTCCTGGCACTGCTGCAACAAGGGTATGCAGCCTGGGATGCCACCAATATCCGGGTCTTTGAGATCACGGACCAGTCTAAACTGACCATGGCCCCCGGCGCTGAAGGGTACAACAGTTTCCAGTTGTTTGACTCCGATATCTATGGCGGCACCAATTACAACCGCGTAGGTGATATTGTGACCGATATCATCGGCAACGATGTCTATTTCTATGCTACCATGGGCACCAATGCCAACACCACTGCCAACACCACTGCTGGTGTCATGTGTTATAAGATGACGTATTATCCCCGTTAATATCCGTACTCCGCAGGCTCCCGGGAATTCCCGGGAGCTTTTTTATTGCCCATAAAAATGCTCACCATTAAAAAGCCTGCTTATGAAAATGCAACAACTCTTTCTCGTCACTGCCTTGCTGCTCTGCTGGGGTTGTAATAAAAAAGAAGGAAAGGGTGGGGACGAAGAAAAACCCGCTATTGATAAGGCAGCCATACTGGCACAGGTAAAGGCCACGCGGATGCTGAACGATTATAATGATGAAGGCTGTTATGTCTATTACCTGGGAGGTGTAGCCACGGCGCCCGAAGCTACTATGGGCCGTAGCCTCAGCACAGCCGACAAACACGAAGGCCGGGCGGCTTTCAAACTGGACTACCGGTTTACGGGCAAGTCAATGAGCGCCGCTCCGGAAGCGGCTTTCCTGGAACAGAACTGGGCGGATTACCGGCCTGACCTGGGCTTTCATCCCCTGGGCGTCTCGCTCTGGGTGAAAGGCAGGACGGGCCAATCCGATGCGCTGCGCCTGGTGCTTATACAGGATGAGACACTGCAGGCCACCCGCGACCAGCGCGCTTATTTCCAGTATACAGACGCAACTATCCTCAGCAGCGATAGCTGGCAGCAGCTGGTGATCCCCTATGAAGCCTTCACCCGCTTCAAATCCATTACCGGCAGGGAGACCCTACAGCTGAACAGGGTAGTGGGCTATCGCATTGAAGTGGTGAGCAGCAGCCAGCAATCCCATACCGGCAGTTTCCTGGTAGACCAGCTGGAGCAGTACACCAACTATGATCCCAGTTTCTCCACCCCACAGTTCTCCAGCATCTTTATCCAGCTGGGCGCCAGCTATGCACAGGAGGATTGGCGGGCTGCTTTCCGCGCCTGCAAAGAAGTGAATATTGATACCTGGATCATCCAGTACAGCCATGGCTACGGCAGCCAGAACAATATTTCCTGGTACAGCAATACGGCCGCCTCCTGGAATACGGTGGAATATCCCATCATCGACAGCATGGTGGCCGCCGCAGAAGAAACCGGTTTCAAGCTGATCTTCGGTCTCTATGGCGGAGACTATGGTACCGATATAAGTAATGCCAGCGTATACAACAACCTCTACGAGCGGAATAAGATAGTACTGGATGAGCTCTATGATAAATTTGCCGCCAGTCCAAGCTTTGCCGGCTGGTATATAACGGAAGAATTCCATGACGGCACCTATCCCGTTGGCTGGCATAAGGACCCGGCCCGCGGCCTGCTGGCCAATTATCTCCAGCGGGTGGCGGCCCATGCCAAATCCAAAGCCAGGCAGTTTCCTGTCCAGATTGCACCGGCCCTGTTCCGGGGTATGCCGGCAGATAAATGCGGGGAATGGTTCAAAACCCTGTTCCAGCAGACACCGGATATTGATTTCCTCTACCTGCAGGATATAGGTGGCCGCTGCTTTGTTGACATTGATGTGGACCTGCCCAACTATTTTGCCGAGATCAAAAAAGCCTGTATAGAAACAGGCGTTGAATTTGGGGTAGATATTGAGTCTTTCCAATATTGCTGGTGCCCGGACGTACCTTATCATGCCAAGGAATGGGAGGAAGTGAAAGAACAATTACTGGTGGCGGGATTGTTCACCAGCCATATTACTAATTTCAGCTGGCTTACCTTTAAGCCCGGTCTCAATAGCTTTGAAGGTTACAAAGCTTACCTGAAAGCCAATAACCTGATCAACTGATAACAGCAACTACTATGAAATGGATGGCGTTCATCCTGGCCGCATTGCCTGTAATGGGAACGGCACAGATGGTAAAGGGATTTGTATACCAGGACCAGAATGGCAATGGTAAAAAAGATAAAAAGGAAAAAGGTATTGAAGGGGTATGCGTGTCCAACGGGCAGCAGATTGTGCAGACCGACGCCCGTGGCGGGTACAGTCTGCCCCTGGGCAATGACAATACCATCTTTGTGATCAAACCTGCCGGCTACAGGCTGCCGCAGGATGCCCGCCATTTCCCTTTATTCTATTACACGCATAAGCCGCAGGGAAGTCCGGCCGGCCTGCGTTACGCGGGAACAGCGCCTACCGGGCCATTGCCGGCTTCAGTGGATCTTGCGCTGATCCCCTATGCGGAGCCGGATACTTTTACCGCCGTGGTCATGGGTGATCCCCAGACCATCAATGAAACGGAGATGGATTATTTTTCCCGTGGCATTATGGATGAACTGAAGGGAAACCATGGTGCGCAGTTCGGGATCACGTTGGGAGATCTGCTGGGCGACAGGCTCCATCTCTACGATGCCTACAAGCAGGCTATCAGCAAGGCCCGTATTCCCTGGTTCAATGTGATGGGCAACCATGATATGAACCTGGACGTAAAAACAGATTCTCTTTCGGATGAAACCTATGAAGCCCATTTCGGGCCGGTCAACTTTGCGTTCAATTTCGGAAAAGCGCATTTCCTCCTGCTGGATGATATCCTCTATCCCAACCCCCAAACAGGTAAAGGGTATATCGGGGGCTTCCGGGAGGATCAGTGGACCTTTATTGAAAATGACCTGCGCCTGGTGCGGAAAGACCAGCTGATTGTACTGGCCTTTCATATCCCGCTGGACCTGCATGGCGGAGAATGGTTCCGTGAGCAGGATCGCGTGAGACTGTTTGGCCTGCTGAAGGATTTTCCGCAGGTCCTGGTCCTTTCCGCCCATAGTCACCTCCAGCAGCAATTCCTGTATACGGGGAAAGACGGCTGGGAAAGAGCGCAGCCATTACATGAATACAATGTGGCCGCGGCCTGTGGCGATTTTTATTATGGCGAACCCGATGCAAAGGGCATCCCTGCTGCTACTATGCGCGATGGTACGCCCAAAGGATACGCTCTGCTAAAATGCAGCGGCAATCAATATGCTATTGATTACAAAGCGGCCGGTTACCCGGCGGACTACCGCATGTCCATCAATATTCCAAAAGTGATCCCTTTTCAACAGCGTACCAGTGCTATGATCTTTACCAATTTTTTCATGGGACATAAGAATGACCTGGTGGAACTGTCTTTTGATGAAGGAGAATGGAAAAAGATGGTGCATGTATCACAGGCGGATCCGGATTACCTGGCCCTGCAATACCGGTGGGATGTGTCAGATACCCTGCTGGCCGGCAGACGTCCCAGTATGGTGGTGCCTTCCACCCATTTGTGGGCGGCCTATTTCCCCGAAAACCTATCAGTGGGAGAACATAGTTTGAGCGTCAGGGTGAGGGATTTGTTCGGGCAGGAATTTGTGCGGGAAAAACGCTTCCGGGTGGAACCGCCCCTGAAATTTGGACAAGCCATCGAATGATGGCTTTTTTTGTCAGCTTATATTCAAACCCATACAGGCCGCTACATGTATTTATGTAAGCCCGGTCATTTATTAAAAATTTCTTTAATCCGGACGTCTGACCTTTGTAGAGATTAATACCCGGGTACCAGGCGCCTGGTCCCTACGGCCCCTCGCTGTTTTTGCCTGGTACGCTGAAGTACCGTACACTTTAAAGCTGGCAAAACATTACCTATGAGGGAGCCAAAAATGGATATTGATGCAATTAAAAAGGCTATTAGTTATATGGAGACCTATCCGGAGCGAAGGTATACAATTCCGGAACTGGCCCAGATAGTTGGCACAAGTACTACGCGGTTTGTGCTCCTGTTCAAAGAATATACCGGCACAACAGTTTTTGCACACCTGCTCACCATCCGTATGAAGAAAGCGATCCGCGACCTGGAGCAAGGCCGTAAACCTGTTTCTCGTATAGCCAATGAAGTTAGTTACAGGAATGTGAGTTCGTTTATCCGTGCCTTTAAAAAATATACGGGCGTTACACCACAGGAATGGAGAAATAATTATAAGAGTTAACACTTAACAGTAGCAAAAATGATGTATCTGCACATTCAGTGGGTGTAACTTGCCGTTAGTTCCCTTAAATAACTTTTAAACCGGAGCAAAACTTAGTTCCATTTGACCCTCAAATTGGTTTATGCTCCGGTTTCTTCAGCCTGGCAGTCTATTGACCCTCCTCGACCGAACTGCCTGGATGGAACCACTATCTATATATATCAGTGTTTGTAAAAAAAGTAATTCAATCCTGCACAATGCTGTAGTTCACAAAAATTTTTTCTGACGTGTGCCACAAGGCGCACTGGTTTACTGTTGTCTCCGGAACCGTTCAATATGTGGGAGTAGAGGGCCGGCATATTGTCAACCGGAGGCCTGTTGCGGTGGAACCACGGGATGTCGCGTGCGGTAAACAGTATCCAGTGTGCCTGGGCGCCCGGTTTAATAAGACCGGGTGAATTCGACAGTGGTAGGGTATGATGGAGTAGCTGAACATGGCCTGTGTCCCGTCCCCCCGAATAGAGGGGGGACGGGCATCGCAGGCTATAGCGGTGATCAGGATCTTTCTGCTTTCAGGGTTTCTATCAGGTAGCTGATCTCATCAGCCAGGGCGCTGGTGCTGCCCATATAACCAACCGAATACCAACGCAGTTTTCCATCGGCGTCAATGATCATCTTCAGCGGGATACCGGAGAACCCGAAGGTTTTGCCGTACCTGGTAAAGGTATCGTTCAGCTTGCCCGTCGCCGGACTTTTGGCGTCATACAAAACATTGAAATCAAAATTCTTCTCCTGCAGGAATTTTGCAATGGCGGCCTTGTAATCAGGCTTGGTTTCATCCGTAGCAATAAAATAGAAAGCTACGTTCTTATCTGCTTTGTATTTTTCGGAAACCAGCTTCATGCCGGGCATGGCCGCTTTGCAGGGCGGACACCAGGTAGCCCAGAAATCCAGCACCACAATTTTTCCCTTCAGTTTACCAAGGTCTACTTTACCTCCTTTGTTGCTTTCCAGTAAGAAGGGTGCAATCTCCTTTTTGATCATGGAAGCCCGGATATGCGCCTGCTGCTCTTCCAGCTGGCTTTTGGGTTTCAGCGCTTCAAAATAGGCGTCAAAGCCCTGCTCGCTCCCCTGTTTTTTGACATACTGCTTTTTTAGGATAGCGATCATGTCCAGGGATACGGCGTTCTCATTGGCGCTTTTGATGGTATACTCATAGGCTGCCGCTTCCTGGCCCAGCTTCAGCAGGATGCGTGTATAGATATCGTTAAAGGTGGCGTTGCGGTAGCGGAACAGGTGGTTGACCTTATCGGCCCAGACCTTAGCTTCGGCCGGCTGACCGGTCTGCTCCAGTAAAGAAGCATGGGTCTGGTAAGCGCCGGCGAATCTTTGCAGCATAAATTCTTTCCATTCCCTTGCGGTATAGAACCGGGCTTCGGGCCAGGCCGTAATAGTACTCCCCTTTTCAATCTCCGCTATCAGCAGGTTGGAGAAGGGCATCACGTCCGCGGCTGTTACCGGTTTGCCATGTGTATCGTTCAGCCGGAAGTCCACCAGGTGCGGGTACAGGTCCATCAGGACCAGCAGCGGCGCATGGGGCAGCATGGCTTCCAGGACCCGGGTGCTGGGATGTTCGCTTTTGTGAATGTCCTCATAAATGACGCTGCGGAACATTTTGGGATAATACATTCTGGCGATCTCGGTATTGTCAAACCGGTGTGCGGCAGGCGGGAACTGACGGGCAAAGGCCTTCCAGGCGCTGTCCTTGTCCGCCTTGAAATTGGTGAAATTGCTGTATACGGCCATATCCCAGGCAAACTGTCCTTTGGGAAATCTTTGTAGGATGATGGCGGCAATGGAATCCGCTTTCTTTCTTTCTCCCAGCAGGTCTTTATAGGTCCAGTATACTTCACTCAGTGCTTCTTCGCTCAGGTCAGGCTGGGCCAGGGTCCTGGCGGTCTCCATCCGGATAATGGTATCCGCCTTTTCTTTTTTGGAAGCCTTGAGCAGGCGCAGGTAGTCATACACATATCGGTTGCGCAGGTAAGGATACCTGCCCACTTCTTTCTCCAGCCAGAAGCAGCCTACAAAATCTTCAATGACGCTGGAGTCTGCCACGGTATTGGGCATTTCCCGGCGCAGGGCTTTTGTGCGGAGCAGACCCCAGGAGGCATAAGCGCCTGGTTCCTGTTTTTGCCCGGTGCTGTCCATCAGCATCCAGCCATAGTTGGTGCGGAAACCTTTGTCCGTTTTATTCCCGGCGCTGAATCGGCAACTGATGAGGGCGGTATGGGGGGGCGCCACATAGCGGCTGATCCAGCCGCTGTCTGTCATCTGCATCGGCAGCTCTACTGTTTCCCAGTTGAAATTCCGGTAAAGGGTAGCCACGCCCGTTACCGGCGCCAGTCCCTCCAGCTCAGTACCGGTGGGATCATAGACAATCAGCATGGTATCGCCCTGTTTTACCAGTTGCGGATATATGCGGAAGTTCATTTTTGATTGCGCCTGCAAAGCAGGTGCGGTGAGCAGGAGCATAGCAGCCCCTGTCAGCATTTGTCTGATCATTTTTTTGTTTGTTTAATATGGTAAGAAGGGGCTTAGTAAGTGCCGGCGCCCCTGGCCTTGGCATTCATGTCAACAATTTTTCCAAATCCTGTATAAGTGTTTAACGGGGTAGTGCCTACCTGTCCGCTCAGCGGGTTAAGGCTGAACTCATAGAGCTTGCCTTCTGTTCCGTTCCAGGTGGCTACATACAGCAGGCGGCCGGTCACAGCGCTGAGGTTATCAGCCGGGCGCGGCTTGTAGATCTTCATTTTGGTGATGGTCTCACCGGCCGGCAGGCCATCATATACTACACTGGCCGTGTTGGTTCCCTGGTAATCGTAGGCATATATTTTCCGGTCGGTGGCATAAAGATCTATATAGCCCTGCTCGCTGGCCTGGAAGAAAAGGGCGTTGCCGATCTCCGGCAGGGCGGACATATCTTTTTTCATAACGGCCATGGCGCTGTCGTCAGCTTTATTGAAGTTCACTACGTAAAGCCAGCGGCCATCACCACTGCGGTCTTTAAAGAACGCATGTGTATGCCCGTTGAACGCAGCGTCCATATAGAGCATGGTCTTGCCAATGTTCCGTAGGTCAAAAGCCTGCGGGGTAGCGGGGTTCACGGATGGTGGCTTGAAATCGCCCATAGGTCCGTAGAGTACTGAGGGCCTGATGAATTTTCCATACTTTTCATCATATACGGCTGCAAACAGCGCATAGGTAGTGTTGAAGCTGAGGTAGGGCGCCAGCTCGTAGTCGCCGTCATTAGGTTCTCCAAAAAGGGCGTCCTCATCATAGGTGGTGCTATACATCTGCAGTTTGCCGTGATTGATCAGGGCATTATAGCCATTGGTCATCAGGATCTGCGCTTGGGGATCAATTACTTCATTGGGCCTGCGGAAGAAAGCGGCATCCTGCCGCATCAGGGAAAAATCCCGGCCGCTCATCCGGGACAGGTGGGCTGCACCGCCTATCAGCAGCCAGTTCTGGTTGGCGCCGGTCCTGCGGTCCTGTACAATGAAACGGGCGTCTTTGGTGAATTTGCCGCCTGCCACTTCGGAATACATATTACGGATATGACGGGGTACAATACCGGCTATCGGCGCATTGTTGCCGGTGGTGATGAAATCCACATCGGAACCATCGTCCTTGCTGTGCAGGACTACAAAACCGTATTCAATGCCGGCCGATACCACTACCGGGAAGATCATATTCACTTTCATCTGGTTGCTGGTATCGGTCACTATCAGCTCGGCGCGGTATTCACCCACTTTATCTTCTATCAGGGCATTGAGCTGGCGGCTGCTGCCAATGGTGCGTACAGGAATATTATTGGAGCCGCTGCCGGTAATATAAGGGTAGAAGATCCACTGGTAGCGGAGTACGCCGGTATCGCCGCTGGCATAGCTGACCGGTGGTTCTATCACCAGGTAGCTTTTGGGCTCAATATAGCGTGGCCCGCCAATGCCGGCGGTATCCACTACGGGCGCAAAGTAATCGTGGTAACTGTAATTGCCTTTATCTTTTTTGCAGGCTGCGGCCAGGATCAGCAGGCCGCCGGCGAGCAATATATGCTGGAGGTGAAATTTCATGTGAATGAATTGCTGGTGAAATGAATGGGTTTATCAGGGGAACACAACCACCTGTCCGGACTCATCGGTGAGCGCAGGCGTATGGCTGGCATTGTATTCTACCAGGGCTGCCTTGATCTTCCGCGTAATGTCCTGCATAGCTGCGGGCGTATACTCGCCCGGCAGGGGAGCAACCCGGCTGTTCTGCCACAGCGGGAAACTGGCAATGCCGGTGACATCAATGATAAACTTGAATTTGGTATCGCTGTAGGTACCGAAATAGGTCTTCAGGCCAATCAGTGTTTCCCAGTTATCCGGCTTCACTACTTTGTCGCTCCATTCCAGGGAAAACTGCTGGTCTTCCACAGCCCCGGTCCTGAAATCCTTTGTGGAGTCAATGGCCAGGTTGAGGAAAACGGACTGGGTGGCAATATCCGCTGTACGGTACAGCACTACGGGCAGGTAACCATAGATGGAGTCTGCGGATATGGCGCCTTCAATGAAATCATAGTGTAGTCCCTCAACGGCTGTGCTGCCTTTGGCAACGGTCTTGCCTTTCACTACGCGGTCATAGGCGGTGGTTTCCCCCATGATCTTCACCCGGATGTTCAGGGTGTCCTTTGTTACGGAAGAAGGAGTGCCCAGGAAGGTGAAGGACCGCAGGAAAATTTTGGCCGGCGCCACACCGGTGGTGTATTCGTAGAAATAGAGGCCAGGCTGGGTTTGATAAACAGGCAGGTCTTTTTCACAGGCTGTCAGCAGCAGGGTAGCTGCCAGGGCCAGGTATATAGAGAAGAATTGTTTTTTCATACAAATGCTTTTGTTGGGTGATTATCTGCCGCCATATTCCAATTCATTATCCGGCAGGGGCAATACATAAATGGCATTGGTAGGGGTAACAGTGCTGAACCAGATACTGGACGCATTCTTTCTTTTATAATAGAAGAAGAGCTGACCCTCGCAATAAAATTCCTTCATGTATTCTTTCAGCAGCTCATCCTGCAGCTGCACAGTGCTGATGCTGCTGTTCAGGTCCGTCAGCACGTTGCGGTTGCGGCGAACGGTGTTCAGGTAGCCCACGGCCCTGGTCATGTCCGCTTCGGCCAGGCATTCAGCTGCTATGTAATACATCTCTGAGAGCCGCATCACCGGCATTCTTTTGAGGTAATTGGTAGAAGCGGAAGTAGCCTGTACGTATTTGTTGGACAGGCCTGTTCCGTTGGTGATGGTCAGCAGCAGGGAGTAGCGCATATCACCTGAAATATTCTCATACACGGTCTTGAACTCTGCTTCGTTGGTGCGGGTCAGTACGCTGGAGCCGGCGGTAGAGAAATAGCTGGTTTCCCAGCGGTTCATGTTCGACTTATACAGCGCAAAGATCAGCTCGCTCACCAGCACCCGGTTGCCGCTGGAGATCTGCCAGGAAGGGGTCCAGGTAAATACGTTCGACTGGATCACCTCTTCGGCGCAGGCCAGGGCCTTTGCTTTATCGCCGGCATAGAGGTAAGCGCGGGCCTGCAGGGCTTTCACCGCATAGTAGTTGAATTTCAAAGGACGCTCCCGCAGGTAGCCGCTGGTGGTGGCATTGGCTGCATTGGCGGGGATAACAGGATCTACGGCTTTCAGTGCATTGGCCGCCACTTCACAGTCAGCCAGCACCCGCTGCAGCACTTCTTCCACTTTCAGCTGGGGGAACACTTCAGCCGTGAGCCGGTCCATATAGGGAATGGCTGCTGCAGCATTGCCGCCTGCGGCAGCGGGAGCAGGGGCAAAAAGACGCAGCAGGTCAAAATGCAGGAAGGCGCGGAGGGCATGGGCCTCACCGCTGATCACAGCATAGTTGGCGCCACTGAAGGTCTTTGGATCCCGGGTCTCCAGGTTGGTGAGCAGGTTATTGAGGTTGGCAATACAGCCATAACCTTCTATCCATAGGTTGTCGATCTTGGTACGGGCGGCGGCCGTCATGTAATTATAAGTGCTCAGGTCATAGTACTCGTGGTAGATAGAAGTGATGCGGGTATGTTGTTTGGCCAGCACGTCCACCAGGCCGAAGCTCAGTTCCCGGCCATAGAGGGTGTCACTGTTCATTTTCAGGTACACACCGGTGAGGGCATCCATAAAACCCTGTTCATTTTCAAACAGCAGTTCCTGGCCAACTTCCACTTTCGGTTTTACGTCGAGGAATTTCTTACAGCCGCCCAGCAGCCCGGTGGTCAGTACAAGCAGTGCTATAATGGAATATCTCATGGTCATTTTTTTAGAAGGTGATGTTCAGGGAGGTGGAAATAGTCCTGGCGAAGGGATAGTCCAGTCCACGTTCTGTTTTCACAGTGCTGATGCGGCCGATATCGTTCAGGTTGAGGGCCAGGTAAACCCTGTTGAGCCGGGCTTTTTTCATCAGGCGCAGCTCGCTGAGATCATAGCCCAGGCTGACGGAGGAGAACAGCAGCTCATCCAGGTCCTGCACAAAGCGGGAAGTGGGTCTGGTCACAGAGCGGTCTGCAATGTTCTTGTAGGAACTGATATCTCCCGGTTTTTTCCATCGGTCTTCCAGGGCGCGGCTATCCACGTTGTAATTGAAATCAGCATTTTCCACGCGGCTGACCAGGGTGGTATTGTATTGCTGTCCGCCGAGGCGGTAGTTGAACGCAAAATTGCCGCTGAATCCTTTGTGTTGTACGTTGATACCGAAAGAGCCGTTGAACTCGGGCGTAGCGTCACCCATCACTACCTGGTCTGCCGGATCCCAGATATAGGTCAGCGAACCATCTCTTTTCTGATAGATCTCCCTGCCATTGGCCGGGTCAATACCCAGGGACGGCACTACCCAGATAGCGGTCATGGACTGGCCGGGCTGGAAGCGGGTGGAGGGCTTGCGGACCTGGTCGGCCGGTGTGAGGATATCCGTTTTGTCATTGTCCTGGTCGCGGTTCAGCTGCTCCAGTGAATTGGACACTTTGCGGATATGGTTCTTGTTGCGGGCCAGGTTGGCGAATACATTAACTGAAGTACGGTTCTTCATGTCACTGTAGGCCCGGACGCTCAGCGATACCTGGTAACCTTCGTTGCGGGACTCGCCGATATTCTCTTTAAAAGTGGCAAAGCCGGCGGAAGGCGCTACAATCATATCACTGAGCAGGTTGCGGGTATCCTTGATATAATAATCGAAGCGGATGCTCAGCAGCTGCCAGAGCAGCAGGTCGATGCCCACGTTATTGTCCAGCACTTCCTGCCATTGCAGGTAGGGGTTGGGCAGGGCCAGCAGCAGGGCGCCGAGGTCCCCGTTATAGGACTGGTTGGTGATATACTGGTAGGTGGAAATAGCCTGGTAGCTGTTGAAGTTCTGCGTTCCGGAAGTACCTGTGCTGGCGCGCAGGCGGAACTGGTTGATGGCAGGGATGGCCTTCATCCATTTTTCCCGGTGAACGTTCCAGCCAAGACCGGCCGACCAGAAAAGGCCCCACCTGTTCTCGGCGCCAAACTGTGAGCTGGCATTGCCGCGGTAGGAGAGATCGGCCAGGAGGCGGTCGTCATAGGAATAGTTGAGGGCGGAGGTAATGGCCACAGTATGACTGGTATTCTCCACGCCGCTGGCCTTGGTGCCGGGTTTGTAGCGGTAACCGAAGGAGATATCATTCATCTTGTCGTTCGGAAAGCCGACCATGGTCATACCATTGGAAGTGGTAGAGTTGGTGGTGAGGGAGAATGCGCCGTTGACAAAGAAATGATGCCTGCCAGTCTGGAAGGAATAGTTACCCAGCAGGTCGGCATTGACGGCCTGCGATTTACCGTTGCTCAGCGAATATTCACCACGGTCCAGGTAAGCTTCTGAATTGGGATGTACATTGGCGTACATGGAATGACTGGCGGGAATAAAATTCTCTGCCGAATTGTTCTGGATGGTAATGCCTACACGGGCGGTGAAGCGCAGGTTGCGCAGTGGGTCCCAGTCGGCATAAAAATTCTCTACGATATTGGTGTACTCTGAAAAATTCTTTGAGTTCAGGGAGCCATCATATACCGGGTTACCGATATTGTTGTACTGGCCATAGGTCTTTACATAATTGCCGTTGCTGTCCACGATCTTCCAGTAGGGGTTCATGCTGGCAAAAGTGCCGAAGCTGCCATAGGGTGAGTTCTCGGAACGGTTCTTATCGATCATCAGGTTATTGCGGAACTGGAAATTCCGGAGCCGGTAGGTGAGGTTGATATTCCCGGAAATAGTGTTCCGGTCGGACCCCTTCATCACACCAGCTACATTATTATAGCTGAAGTTAACATTATACCGGAGGGCGTCACCGCCTTCCAGGCTGATGGCGTGGCGCTGGCCGGCGCCATTGCGCAGCGGTTGTGCCAACCAGTAAGTATTGACGCCTTCCTGGGCGGCCTGCATGTTCTTGCCATACTGGCGCAGCAGTTCGGCCTGGGTGCCCGGGATGATAGAGCTGTAAACGCCGGCCAGGACTTCTGCTTCCAGTTTCTCTACGGCATTGGTGAGGTGGTAGCTGCTGAGGTCGGGTGCGGCTATGTCCAGGCTGCCGTTGTAGCTGACGCGCAGCTTGCCGGCAATGGGCGGTTTGGTTTCAATGACCACCACGCCGTTACCGGCTTTGGAGCCGTAGACAGCTTTGGCGGAAGCGTCTTTCAGCAGGGTGATGCTTTTGACCAGGTTTAGGTTGAGGTCGTTCACTTTTTCGAGGGTGGTCTCAAAACCATCCAGGATAAAGAGGGGGAGATTGGGATTGGTAAGATAATCTCCTTTGAGATCGGGAAAACCTGTTTGTCCGCGCAACTGGATCTCCGGCAGGCGGTTGGGGTCCGAGCCGATATCAATATTCTCCACTATCTGGAAAGAAGGGTCCAGGATAGCCAGGGATTTCAGGACGTTCTGGTTGGAGACGGCTTTGAGCTGTTCTGCATTGAAGGTGGTCACGGCCCCGGTAAAGCTGCCGATGCGCCGGTTGAACATACCGTTGGATACCACCACATCGTCCAGGTTGGTGGTCTCGGTCTCCAGCTCAACACGCATGGTGGGCCCGCCGGGCCTGGCTTTCACCAGCTGTTGTTTATAACCGATGCTGGATACTTCCAGGGTTACTTCCTTACTGCTTTCCACCCGCAGGCTGAAAAAGCCGGAGGAAGAAGTGGTGCTGCCATTTTTAGTGCCGCGTACCGTGACGGTGGCGCCTTCCAGCGGTTCTTTCCTGGTATTGTATACCAGGCCGCTGACATACACATATCTGATGGTATCGGAGAGGGGGGAAGACAGGGTAAGAAAGACCGGTTTGTTTCTGATCACCACCACATCGTCCATGAGACTGAAGCTGAAAGGCTGGTCGCGCAGCAGGATAGCCAGTGCGGCGGACAGGGGCTGGTTGTGGATGCTGACACTGACCTTGCCCACTTTATCGATCTCCTCGCTGGTATAGAGGAAATTGACGCCGGTCTGTTTACGGATCTCCCGGAAGGCTTTTTCCAGGGTGATCGTTTTCTCCGTAAGCGTTACGTTTTGGGCGAGGCCTGCAGCGCTACAATGCAGGACGGCGCCAAGAATAAGCAGGAACGATAATCTCATGATCATCCATGTTTTTTTACACAAAGCGCTGCCAGGCACTCTGTGTTGCCACAAAGCAGTTAATTTCATACATTTGATTTGGGTGACTGAAGTGATATTTAGCGATACAATTCGTTGCCCCACGAACCGGGATGTTAGCGCATCGCCGGTTTGTTTTTTATGGGGACTTACTGGTGGACGTTAGTGTGTGGTCAAATGCAATTTTTAGGGGTTAAACAATTTGGTTTTGGTTATGACCGGATACGTACGGTCTTGTTCTCTATAATGAATTTCACATCGCCTACCTGTTCCAGCATATCCAGCAGTTTGGATAGTTTCACATTCCGGGGTATGCTGCCCGAGATCGGTTTCACCGCATCCGTTTCAAAGATGGGCTCTACATCGTACCAGCGCTGGATCTGGCGCATGATGGTCCGGATATCTGTATGATCAAAATGGAAATAGCCGTTGCGCCAGGCCATAGCGGCTTCGGGATCTCCTGCTGTTATTTTGATGGGCCCATCCTGGCCGGTGGGCACCAGGGCTGCTTTCCCGGGCGCCAGCTCACGGGCGGCATTGTTCGTTTTCACTTTCAGCCGGCCGTCCAGCAGGGTGGTGACCATATGGTGTTCGTTCGTATAGGCCATCACGTTAAATATGGTGCCCAGTACTTCCACTGCTGTTTCACCGGTGCTGACCACAAAAGGATTGGCGGTATTGGCCCTGACCTCAAAATAGGCTTCACCTTTGAGTTCCACTTTGCGCTGTCCCGGTGGAAATACGGCCGGGAAACGCAGGGAGGAAGCGGCATTCAGCCAGACCCTGGAGCCGTCCGGCAGCGAAACAACGTACTGGCCGCCGCGGGGGGTGGCAATAGTATTATAGGCGGTAACGCCATCGGCAGGGATACTGTTATTGAACTGGTAGGTCAGGTGCCCGTCCTTTTTGGTGATCTTGACGGCGCCTTCCTGTGCCAGGGCGCCATTGGCGGCGCTGTCCAGCAGGATGATGCTGCCATCGGCCAGGGTAAGGGTGGCTTTCTCGCCGCCGGGCAGGGCGTCTGTGGCAGGTGCTGTCTGTTGGTTCCCGGCCTGCTGGCGGGAATGGGGCCTGTCCAGCAGGTACCAGGTAAGGGTGCCGGCAGCGGCCAGGATAATGGCGGCAGCGGCGAGGCGGCGCCAGCCAGTCTTGCGGGCGGGTGGTATGGAATAAATTTCCGGCGCCTGTCCGGCAGCGGTCAGGATGCGCTGGAAAAGCTGGTCGGCGCGGGATGCATCGCTGTAGCCGGCCAGCGAGGGGTTGGCCAGCGCCTGGCTGATGGCATCCTGCAGCAGCAGGGAATATTGTTCATCCTGCGCCAGGCGGACAAATTCCTCCAGCTCTGCTTCGGTCAACTGATCGGCCAGGTAACCCTGGACCAGGTACTGTATATGGGACAAAGACATAGTTGTATAATATTGGGATGGCAGGCAATCGGGACGGCAGGATAAGGTGCTTAACAATAAAGACACATTCGGGAAAGGTCAGGTAGTAGCCGGTCGCAAAAAAAATTTACGGGGCCAGCAAAGAATACAGGGCAAAGGCCAGCAGCAGCCCGTCGGAATTGCGCAGCACCTGCTCACGCACCGCCTGCAGGGCCTTGCTCATATGGACTTTGACGGTAAGCCGGGAAATATTCAGCTGCTGTGCTATCTCTTCCTGGCTCAACCCGTTGAACCGGGCCATGCTGAACACTGCTTTCTGCTGCGGGGGCAATAGCTCTACTGCTTTGCGGATCAGGTTATCGGCATCTTTCATAATGAGCAGGTCGTCCGCCAGGGTATTCTCGCGGAAATAGTGCTGCAGCTCCTCCACAAAGGGTACTTCCCGGACCTTCTTGCGGAGCTCATTATAGATATGGTTACGGGCAATGGTAAAAAGATAGGCTTCAAACTGCCGCACTTCCGGCAGTGCGGAACGGCCCATCCAGAGCTTCAGGAAGATATCCTGCGTCAGCTCTTCGGAAAGAGCGGCCGATTTGGTGAAAGCCAGGGATACGCTGTAGATCTTGTCCCAGTACAGATCAAAAATACTACGGAACGCCTGCTCATTGCCTGCCGCCATCTGGGCCAGCAGTCCGGGAACGATATGTGAAGCAGTTGGGTCGGTCAAAATACTTGTTGAAGGGTAAAAATACGAATTCGGGTCAAAATGGATGCTGTTACGCTGGTCATAGGCGGGATGGCCTTTTTAGGGTGTTTGTTGATCAGGGTCAAGATTCCTCGGAATGCTGGCAGGAACCGGCGCCTTAGCGTAATTTGCCGCCCTTACCTCAAACCACAAACCATGAAACGATTGTTGACCGTACTGACCCTGCTATCCCTTTTGCTGATCCTGACGGCCTCCGTACAGGTCCCGGTGCAGGCCGCCACAATGGCCCCTGTTGCTGCCGTAGCGGCCAACAGCCAGGCCAGTCCTGATGCGCCGGTTCCTGCAGCTACCGTGTATATCTGCAAAAGCCCATCGGCCGTAGCTTATCACAGTGATGGCGATTGCCGTGGCCTGAACCGCTGCACCCATACCATTGTCCGTGTGTCCAAAGAATCTGCTGTTGAATATGGTTACCGTGCCTGCGGTTATTGTTATTAGTCTCTACTTGTCTGATCGATAGCCGGTGTTCTTCTGAGCCCGGCTTTTTTTATCAGCATTTTTCCCTATTGTTGTACTATGATGCAGCGTTCCAGGTACTCCCGCTTATTGATCGTGCTTTCTGTTGTGCTGGTAGTAGCGGCCGTTGTGCTGCTGCTGATGCAAAAAAACGAAGAGGCCGGCTCTGTGCCTCCCTCCGTGAAAGAAGATACAGTGGAGTGGACCGGCCCGCCCAAAGATACTTTTCCCTACCTCAATCATACCTATACGGAAAAATGGCTGGCGGACAGCAGCCGGGTGATCCTGCTGGAAGGCGCTAAGCTTAATCCGCACCAGCAGTTCCCTGCCAACCGCCAGGTAAAGGCCGATGGCGATATGATCTTTGATGTCAGGGGTTCTGCCAGACCCTTTGTGGTTCGCACCCGGTTGCTGGTGCTTACTGCCGAAGGGCCCTGCGTGTTCCGCATTGTGGCTTACTCCCATGAAAGCGGGGAAGAAGTGCAGGTACTCAAAGGCACGGTACGCGCCGCCAAATCCTATAAATCGGATTTCCCCGAGCCCGATACCCTGCGCAACCAGCAGCTGCTCATGATCAATGATACCATCGACCTGATGGAAAAAGAAAATGACGACCGGACCGAGCTGCATGACTGGTGGGCCCTGTATACCCATACCCCTATTAAATAAGTTTTTAGCCTGCCTGTCAGGACAGTATGCCGGAAGATCACTGACCCAGGATACTGTAAAGACATTTGATGAAGTATACGATCATGGTGATGGATATATCAATCATCTGACCACGCATTTTACCGATAAGGATCAATTTTAGTCCGATAGATGGTATCTTGCGGGCTATTTCCGTTAGCCCAAACCAACGATTGAATGCCTGAACCCGGAAAATATGCGATGAGCAACGATCAACAGTTCCTGTACCTATTGGCGGAAGGAGATGAGCAGGCCTTCAGGGAATTGTATGATCAGTATAAATCGCGTGTTTTCCAGTTGGCCCTGGGCTACCTGCCGCATGAAGACGCGGTGGAAGTGACACAGCAGGTTTTCATCCATCTCTGGGATGGCCGCGCCCGGCTGTCCGATGTAAATTCTCTTACCGATTATATCCTCATCAGCACCCGCAACCAGGTTTTCCGTCATATAAAAAGGATTGGCCGCCAGGCGAAACTGCTACTGGAAGCAGCAGATGGCGCCGTTTCAGCGTCCGTTACGCCGGAGCAGGTATTGGGGGAGAAGAAATTGCTGAAGACCTGGGAGGCTGTTATCCGCAGGCTGCCACCCCAGCAGCAGCAGGTGTACCAGCTGGTGGAGCTGGAAGGCCTGAGCCTGGACGAAGTGACACAACAGCTGCAGCTGGCCAGGGCCACTGTCAAGAAGCACCTGGAGCTGGCACGCAAACAGGTGCGGCAGGAACTGAAGCGCAGGCTTAACTGAGCCCTGTAGCTTGTTCCGGCTTTAGCGCAGGTTGCCCCTGGTTCGTCCCAAACCTTGTATTCCTTCCGGTCCTGCATTAAGCAATGATCCTGGTTCTCCCGAAAACCCCTTTGGCCCTTTTCTATTTCATCCGGACAACACCCGCAATCCATATACCGGCTTTCCCGGCCGCTTGAACCCGGCCGCTTTTTCCCGCTCTGTTTCCCATCTTCCCAAAAATCTTTTTCTTTTTTTCCTTTTTCATTACGCCTTTCTTTTCTTTCCTGACTCTATAGGAGTGACGTAATATTTTTCATCTATGACGCCAGCCAGGGTAAAAGAATTATTGGCCTTGTATCGTTCGGGGCAGCTCACCAGATCCGAATGGGAAGCATTGAGCGCAGCCCTCGAAAACGATCCCCTTCCCGGGACAGGGGAGGAGGACCTGGACGCCGCCTTTATACAAGGGGAGGCCGCTCCGCTGGACGTGGATACAGACCATGCTATCTGGTCGGCCATCCGCACGCGCCAGCAGGCGGAGCCCGCGCCGGTAGTGGCCATGCCCCAACGGGGTAACCGCTTTAGCCGGCGCTGGACATGGGCCGCCGCAGCGGCTGTACTGGTACTGGCCGGCACTATGGTCTGGATGAATAACCGTACGCAAAACACCCCGTCACCTGCACCCACCGCTTCCCTGATTGAAACGGTGCAACCTGGTAAGGACGGGGCTATCCTGGAACTGGCCGATGGCAGCCAGCTGGTGCTGGACAGCATGGGCAACGGGGGTAGTGGCGTCACAAAACGGCGTACATGCTGTTTTAAAAAATGGCGCCCTCAGTTATACCGCCACCGGAACAACATCAAATGAATTATTGCATAACCGCATCATAACCCCCCTGGGCCGCCAGTTCTACCTGGTCCTGTCGGACGGTACAAAGGCCTGGCTCAATGCCGGCAGCTCACTGCACTATCCCGTGCAGTTTGCCGCCAATGAACGGCGTATAGAGATCACGGGGGAAGTGTACCTGGAAGTGAGCAGGGAGAACAACCGGCCCTTCTATGTGCAGGTCAAAGACCAGGGGACAGTCAGGTCCATGGGCACCAGCTTCAATATCAACGCCTATGAGGATGAGGCGGTGGTCAGTACCACGCTGCTGGAAGGCGCTGTGGAAGTGGTCACGGCTGCACAGCTCAGCTCAGCTTTACCGGAAAAGGTAATGCTGCAGGCCGGCCAGCAGGCGCAGGTAGCCCGGACAGGTGCAGCAGCTGTCCCTGCCTCCCCAAACAATAAAGTACTTTCCTCTTCTTCCATAAGAGTGATTTCCAATGTGGATACCGATAAAGTGATGGCCTGGAAAAACGGCGTGTTCAATTTTGATCAGGCCGACCTCCAGCAGGTGATGAAGCAGCTGGCGCGCTGGTATAACCTGGACATAGAATACCAGCAGGGGATCCCCAATATGCGCTTTGGCGGAAAAATGAGCAGGGACCTGAAACTGGCCCAGGTGCTGGATTTCCTGGAAGCAACCGGTGTGCGTTTCCGGATGGAAGAGAAAGGAAAACTGATTGTACTGCCGAAAGAAAAATAGACGGCAGCCTTAAAATGTTTTGAATACAGGTAGCGCCCGCTATGGTAAAAATAAATACGGTTGTTTTGCCCATATGCCGCTCCACTGCCTGCTCAAATAAAACGGATTAGCCTTAAAAAATTGACCGGAAGTGTTGGCCCACCCCCGGTCGGTGTAAGGTTAAGCTGAACTCTCAGAGATATAAGAATTTTTTGTTAACCTAACTATTGCAAATTATGCAAAAAACGATTATTTGCAAAGGTTTGCGTGAGCCCGCTATTGCAACAACACAGGGCTTACCAGAACCCCTCATGTGCAGCCCGAAACGCCTGACTGCACAAATCTTGCGCATTATGAAATTAACCAGTTTATTCATTCTTGTTGCTTCGCTGCATGTTGCTGCCAAAACGCATTCGCAGACGATCACCTTGTCGGGGAAGAATGTTGCCCTGGACAAAGTGTTTGCTGCTATTGAAAAACAAACAGGGTATGTAGTTTTCTACAACCTGGACGATCTTCAACAGGCCAAAAAAGTGAGTTTTCACGTCAAAGACCTGGCCCTGCTGTCCTTCCTGGACATCATCCTGAGCGATCAGCCGCTCACCTATAAGGTGGCGGGCACCACCATTGCGCTCAGGCGGAAACAGTCGCCGGTCAACAGCATCGCTTCCGCCAGGGAACTGTTTGAACAGTTTGCGCCGCCGCCCGTAGCAGGACGCATCACTGATTCTGCCGGTAACCCCCTGATGGGCGCCACCATTGCTATCCTGGGGAAGAACCGTACCAGCAGCTCAGACGCAGACGGCCGCTTTACCATTGAGGCCGCTGTGAACGATGTCCTGGAAGTGAGCTATGTAGGGTATGAGACCCAGACCCTGGTAGTGTCCGACCTGGACCGCCCCCTCAACGTACGCCTCCGCACCATGCTGGATAACCTGTCCGATGTGGTAGTAGTAGGGGTGCGCATGAAAAAATCCGACCTGACCGGTTCCGTAGGCCGCATCTCGGAAAAACAGCTGAAGGAGCTGCCCACTACCGATCTGACCACCGCCATGCAGGGTAAAGTGCCCGGCCTGTTCATCAGCCGGAATTCGGCCACCCCCGGCGGCGACCTGGCCATCAAGATCCGTGGCACCAACTCCATCTCCTACGGTACTGCCCCAGTATATGTTATTGACGGTATAGTATCCGAAGAAGGCCTGCGCCTCCTGAATCCGGATGAGATAGCAAGTGTTGAAGTGCTGAAAGACGCTTCCTCCACTGCGCTCTATGGCTCTAAAGCCTCCAACGGTGTCATCCTCATTACTACCAAGAAAGGAAAGAAAGGAGAAGGGAAGATCAGCTACCGTGGTTTCCTGACCACCAGCAAGTACCAGGACAGGCTCAAGACCCTGGACGCCAAACAGACCATGGATGTGCGGACAGACGCTTATGCCAACGCCTATATGGATGCCAATCCCAATGCCGACCGGGAGGCTTATATCCGCGACCAGATCCTGGGCACGGATAAAGTATTCTCCCCGGAAGAGCTGGCCAACGGCCTCGCCAACAGGACTTCCAACTGGATCGACGAGCTGACACGCACCGGTATGGAGCAGAACCACTCGCTCAATTTCTCCGGCGGCTCTGATAAATCCACTTACTTCATCGGTTTCAACTACTCCGATAACCAGGGCATCCTGGACAAATCCGCCTACAAACGTTTCAGCGGCCGGATCAACTTTGAAACACAGGTAAAATCCTGGCTGAAAGTGGGGACCAATACCAGTTTCTCCCGGGGCGATAAGGACCGCCTGAATGATAACGCCTATGAAACAGCCCTGCTCGGCAACCGTCTGCAGACCATTGATACCAGCAGGTTGTATATGTATTTCCAGGGCGTAGCCCAGATGGGTATGTACAATCCCATCCTCTCCAAAGAGATCAACAGCAAGGAAGTGCATGACCGCGTGCTGACCGCCAACTATATTGAGGCTAACCCTTTCAAAAACCTTTACCTGCGTACCTCGCTGTCCGCCGATATCTATAACAAACAGGACGCCAGTTATACGCCTTCCTATATTGGTCAGTCGATCCGCGACAATACCGGCGGCACCGGCTGGCAGTGGAGAGGCCAGACCAAATACGTGCAATGGGATAACTCCATCAGCTATGAGAGGACCTTTGCCCAGAAGCACCGCGTGTTTGCCCTGGTAAGCTCCAGCATCTCCAGGCAAAGGAGCAACAGCATCTCCATGACAGGCTATAACTATCCAACGGATAACCTGGGCTCCAATAATATGGGCATGGCTTCCGACCGGGAAAGGAACAGCCTGGGCTCTGATTACAAGACCAATGCCCTGGTATCCTATGTTGGCCGGGTGAACTATACCTTCGATAATAAATACCTGCTGACCGCCACTGTTCGCCGGGATGGCAGTTCCAAGTTCAGCAACGATAACCGCTGGGGTACCTTCCCCTCCGTGTCCGCTGCCTGGACCCTTACGCAGGAAGAGTTCATGAAGAACATCAACTGGCTCAACAACCTGAAACTGCGCGTGGGCGCCGGTACCCTGGGTAACCAGAATATCCCGGAATACGCTTACCTCACCACCTATGCACCTACCTATAATAACGGGGTGATCGGTTTTGTTCCTGAGGACAGCCGCTTCGGTAACCCCAATATCACCTGGGAAAAACAAGTGCAGTACAATGTAGGGGTGGACGCCAGTGTATGGGACAACCGCATCACTTTCAGCGCTGATGTTTTCTATATGAAGAACAGCGACCTGCTGATGCGCATGAACCTCTGGCCTTCCTTCGGTTATTCGTACCAGATAGCCAATATTGCTGAAATGGAGAACCGGGGTATTGAGTTCAGCTTTAATGCACAGCTGCTGAAGACCAGCACCTTTTCCTGGAACCTGAGCGGTAATATTGCCCATGACCGGAACAAGATCCTCAGCCTCTATGGCGGCGTGGATAAACTCTGGAATGGCGGTAATATCATGGCCCGTGAAGGCAACCTCTTTGTAGGCCAGCGCCTCAACTCGCTCTATGCTTTCCAGGTGGACAGGCTGGCGCAGGCCGGCGATATGGAGAAGCTGGGTCAGATGAGCTTCTATAATAATTTCGTGGTAAGGCCCGGCGACCTGATGCCCGTAGATCAGAATGGGGATGGGAAAATCACTGCAGAAGATGATATGACCATCATCGGTAATACCGATCCCAAATTCTACGGCGGTTTCAGCACCAACTTTGCCTGGAAGGATTTCACTTTCGATGCCGTATTTGTGTATAGCTATGGCGCCAAAAGGGTAGACTGGATCTATGAAAGACTGATGGACGGCACTGCCACCATCGGACCTGCTCATGAGGATATGCTGAAAAGATGGACGCCCACCAATACCAACACCACGGTTCCCCGCGCTTACCGCGGCGATGGCACCAACCGTTTTGGTTATGGTATGACCAACTGGGGATTGCTGGACGCTTCTTTCCTGCGCTGCGCTTCGCTGTCGCTCGGCTACAACCTGCCCCGTTCTGTGGTAGGCAGGGCCTTCGACAATATCAGTGTGAACGCTGCGGCCAACAACCTGTTCATCATTACGCCTTACAGAGGCTACGATCCTGAATCAGGCCAGGGTTATCCCCTGACCACCAGCTTTACGTTTGGTCTCAACTTTTCACTGTAATCCGGACTTAATCTTAACAAATCAGTTATGAAGCTTGCATATATTTTACCGGTCCTTGGGGTAACGCTGATGCTGGGCATGAGTTCCTGCTCCAAGTTCCTGGACGTGGACCCGGAATCCAAGATCCCGGGCGATAAAGTGTTCTCCGATATCAATTCCACCAATGCCTATGTATTGGGTTTGTACGATACCTGGCGGGAAGGCCATAAGGCCCGGGTAGACCCCTACCTGGGTACGGATGAAGCCATCTCCGGTGGTTTCCAGCATGATGATTTTGAACGTCGCGGCCTGGATGAATATGCGGAAGGCATGAACAGCACCAACGGCAAGATCCTCAGCATCTGGACCAACCGCTACCAGATCATTTCCCGCTCAGCCCCTGCTATCCAGGAACTGAAAAGGCTGGAAGCCCAGGGTAATCCTGAGCTGAATAAAATGCTGGGTGAGGCCAGTCTGCTCAGGGCCGTCAGCATGTGGGAGCTGTCGCAGTATTTTGGCAGCATCCCGGTCATTGACCATGACAAACCCGAGCTGGGCGGTAACCGCCAGCCGCTGGACGTAGTGTATACGGCTATTGAAGAGGACCTGCTCAATGCCGAAAAATACCTGCCGGATCCCAGCGCTATCAGTGATCCGCGCCGCGCCAGCAAAGCACTGGCACAGGCCATGCTGGGCAAACTGTTCCTCTATGCCCCGGCCAGTTCCGGCATGCGGGATTATGAAAAGGCTAAAGGTTATTTTAAGAAAGTGATCGATAACCCCTATTTCGGGACCACCGGCGCCTCCAACTTTGCCATTATCTTTAATGCTGAAGCAGAGAATGAGACCAACTACAAACGCGAGATGATCTATGCCTTCCAGTACAAAGCCGGTTATCCCAACCAGAGCTCTGCCCAATGGGATGTAGGCTCCCGCGCCGTAGCCCAGATGACACCCGTGGAAGCCATTGCTCCCTGGTCTGGTTTTGATGGCATGATGGCTTCTGAATACTGTTATGGAACAGTGGCCAACGGCGGTGTCTGGGAAGCAGGCGATCTGCGTAAAGACGAAAGCATCCGCTATGATTTTACCTGGAATGGGTATACGCCTAACCTGCGTGGCTGGGCCTGGGGCGATGAGCTGGAACCCCATATCAAAAAATATGAGGACCTCCGCATTGTAGCCCTGGGACAAAGCACCTGGCATAGCGGTAAAAGCATTCCCTTTATCCGCTTCAGTGACGTGGTACTCAATTATGCAGAATGCCTGTACTTCACCGGTCAGCAGGCAGAGGGGATCAGCCTTATCAATAACGTAGTGCGTAAGCGTGCTTTTGGCGGTACCCTGCCTGCCGGTATGGAATGGTCCACCGGCATGGGGACTGATGATTTCCTGACACACCTGCTGGACGAGCGTATGCGGGAACTCTGCTTTGAAGGCTGGCGTAAATTTGATCTGCTGCGTACCGGCAAGCTGATTGAATATGTTACCGCCCGCAACCGTTGGGTGAAAGCAGGCAATTTTGTGAATATTGAAGGCGTGGTGAGAGATCTCGGCGCTACCAAAGTGATCCCTGCGCACAGGCTGCTCTGGCCCATTCCGCTGGAAGAGCTGCGCCAGAACCCGGACCTCGACGAGTCAAAAGATCAGAACCCTGGTTATTAATTGTATTGCTCAATAAAACCCTATTTCAATGTTTCGTACCCTTCAATTGCTGTTGGGACTGGCTTTCTCCTGCAGCTTCTGCCTTCCGGCGGAGGCTGCAGATGGGGCCAAACCTGTCAGGATCAGTTACGGTAAATGGACCATCACTTATAAGGCAAACGGCAAAACCCTGGACTATACCTATGCGGGGAAGCTGGTGCTGGCCAATGTATCGGCCAAAGTGAAAACAGCCGGCGGCGAACTGAACAGTTATGAGTATCCGGTGGCCAGCCTCAGCAAGGAAGCCATTACGGATGTCTTTGGCAAGGGCACTAAATTCACCATCCACTATAGCAACGCGGAAGGGAAACCGGGCATGAGCCAATCGTTCTGCTTTTATCCCAACCGGGAATATTTCCTTACGGAAGTAGTGCTGACCTCGGAAGAAAATATCTCCAGCAACTATATGGCGCCGGTGATCACCAGTACCCGTACGGCTTTCCTGGGTGCAGATAGCGCCAACCGTGTCCTGCGGGTGCCTTTTGATAACGATGCCTTTGTTCATTACCTTTCTTCGCCGCTGACCGTGGAAGACATTTCTTTTGAAGTGACCACGCTGTTCAATGGCAGGAACAGGAATGGCCTGGTGATCGGTTCCGTAACCCATGATACCTGGAAAACAGGATTGAAATACAAGACTGCGGAGCAGCAGTACCTGACCGGGCTGGAATGTTTTGGCGGGGTAACGCATGAGCTGACCCGAGACAGCAGCAGTAAGGCCGACAGGCCCCCGCTGGGGCATGGCGCTATCAGCGGAAAGCTGTTGCGCTCGCCCAAAATACTGATCGGTTTCTTTGCCGACTGGCGCAGGGGAATGGAAGCCTATGGCGAAGCCAATGCCCTTATTGCCCCACCCCGAAAATGGGCCTCCGGCACACCTTTCGGCTGGAACAGCTGGGGCGCCATGGCCGATAAGGTCAACTACACCGGTTCAGTAGAAGTAGCGCAGTTCATCAAAGACAGCCTGCAAGCCGGTTCCTTTGAGAACAACAACACCGCGTATATCGGGCTGGATTCCTACTGGGACAATTTCTCCGATGAGCAGCTGAAACAATTTGTAGCGCAATGCCGCGCCAATGGTCAGTATGCCGGTATTTACTGGTGTCCTTTTTCCGACTGGGGCGGTAACGGCGACAAAGAAGTAGAAGGCACCAATGGGAAGTATACCTATAAAGACATTTATATCTATGCCAACGGCAAACCGCGCAAAGTGGAATCCCTGGCCGTAGATCCAACGCACCCGGGCACCAAACAACGGATGGACTATTATATTGAAAAGTTCAGGTCCTGGGGCTTTACTTATGTGAAACTCGACTTCATCAACAACGGTACGCTGGAAGCGGATAAGTTCTACAATCCCGCTGTCACTACCGGCGTGCAGGCCTACAATGAAGGCATGGACTACCTCAGCAAAAAGTTTGGCGAAGATTTCTTCCTGGCCCTGTCCATTGCACCGGTTTTCCCGGCCCAGTACGGCACATCCCGCAGGATCAGCTGTGATACCTGGGGCGCTATGACCGAGGGCGATGTAGGCACTACCGGTTATATGCTCAACAGCCTGGCTTTTGGCTGGTGGCTGGACCGGGTATATCCTTTCAATGATGCGGATCATATCCTGCTGTACCAGCCGAAGGAAGCGGCCGATTACCAGGCCGGAGCCAACAGGGCCCGGGTCACTTCTGCGGTCATCACCGGTATCTATATGCTGGGCGATAATTTCAGCAGGACCGGCAGTTTCCCCGGCGAGCAGGAAGCCCGCAACAAGGCGAAGGCGGTGACCACCAACAAGGACATCAACGCCATTGCCATACTGGGAAGATCCTTTTACCCGGTAGAAGGGTATACGGCTGCTGAACCCGGCAAGGCGGAGACCCTGTACATGATGCAGACCGATCAGTACACCTATGTGGCTGCTTTCAATTTCAACAAAACACAAACAAAAGAGGGCAGGCTGTCATTAGAGCGGCTGGGCCTGAAATATAACAACAGCATGAGTGTAAAAGAGCTCTGGACCGGTGCGTCGGTCAACGTTTCCGGGAAGGAGCTTTCACTCATTATCCCGCCGCAGGATGTGCGGGTGTACCGCATCAGCAAAAAATGATGCGCAAAATTGTAGTTACAACAGCAAGATAGCAAAGCAGCAGACCGCCTCTTCCGGGGTGGTCTTTTTTATTGGGACGAACCAATGGGCTGGCTCATGGTTGGCTGCAAACGCTTAAAATGAAACCAGCCCAATCCGGCAGGCCTTGCAGCGCTGCCGGATTGGGCCGGCTTCTATCGAAAAACTACAAACCCCCTTTCCTGTTGTCAATTGTGGTTTCGCCAGGGGCCGGGGTGGGCCTTCACTGGCTTACAGGCGGTAAGCAGCAATTTCGCCGGAACCGGACTGGTAATACAACATGCCGCCGAACTCGTCTACCTGGTACACCGGCTTTTTGTCTTTCAGGACAATCTCTCTTTGGTTCTTTCCATCATCTTTATTGAGTTTAACAAGGCCAACACCGCCGTCCAGTTTTGTCAGGATGAACTGGGCATTTTCTGTAGCCGCCGTTGCTTTGAACCGTTTGTTCATCTCTTTGAAAGAAGCGCTGGCAATATCAGCAAAACCGTCCTGGTAAATTTTCATTTCCTTACCATAATCATTGAGCTGGTTGCTGTAACCATGATGGCCATAAAGTCCGCCCTGGTAGGCGGCGGCGCTGGACATGGCTGTTCCTGCAACGGCGAGTACGCCAGTAGCAATTTTTACAAAAGTGCTCTGCCCGGGCGATTTATAATATTCATGGAATTTGCGGCCACCGTTAAAATCCAGCATCAGCAGGTTCTGGTCTGAACTGAGCAGCAGCCCTTCTTTTCTTACCTGTAATTTGTACGGAACTTCTTTCTCCTCAAATTTCATATTGGCCAGGGTGCTGATATCACCCGTGTTTTCATTAATGGCCAGCAGCTCATTGCCGGTGGAGATCAGGTAACGCTGGTGGCCCGCATCATAAGCGCTGGCGACAGCAGCAGCTTTTTTGTATTTGATGGGTTTGTTCCAGATGGACTCCCCGCTTTTCAGGTCAACAATATTGGCATCCGTATCAGTGATATAGATCAGCCCCTTGGGTGTATTGGCCATGGTATGGATATTTTCACCGGTGGACAGCGGCTTGCGGAACAGGGTCTGCCCATCAAAAGAGATCTTGTTGATGCCGCCTGAGGCAATGCCGAAGAGGATGCCATCATCCATGATATAGAAATGCTGTACATACCCTTTTGTTTTGGGCGCCTTATCCCAGAGATCGGAACCATCGGCGGCGCTGAGGAAAGCGATCCTGGATTCAGAGGCCGCTGATGCCAGCTTCGCGATCCCTTTCTTATCACTATTGTCCACGTCACTCACTACGGCCAGGCCTTTCGGCAGGATCTCGAAGCGGGTCAGTTTGCCCTTGATCTTGCGCTCATCGGCCCAGAGCATTTCCCCGGTCACGCTGATCTTATGGATACGGGTATCGCCATTGGGTCTTTCTTCAAAACCATAGATCTCTTTGCCGGACCTGTCAACGCTCATCCAGCTGAGCTTATCGGCTTTGGCTGTCCAGAGGATATTGCCGGAGGCCATATCAATACATAAAGTGTTTTTGGAAGTGGGCACCAGCAGGTTAGTTCCTACTATCAGTGGTTTGCCGGAGGCAATGGGAATGGCGGAGGCCAGTCCCACTCTCTTTGGGTCATTGAGGGCAAAGACCTTTTCTTCTTTACCGGATTCCAGGTCGTACAGACCAACGGCCGAAGCGCCGCCAGCCTTCTGGCTGCGTGTGCCATAGACTACCAGCTTATTCTGGGGCAGCAGCACATGCAGACCGGTGAGTATTTTCCAGCCGTTCTCTTCCGTGGCAAACAATTGCCTGCCGGCCACATAGTCTATCACTGTTTTTTTCTGGCTGAACATACCGCCCTGGTTCACGATGAGGTAGGGCGAGGCGGGAACATATTCCAGCTCTTCCTCTTTCACTTTACCATATTCGGTAAAATTGAAATGCGGCTGCTGTTCCCCGGCTTTGATGCCGGCCAGTCCGCCGCCGCCGACAACGATCAGAACGCCGGACTCTGTTAATGTCATGGATTCAATCTTTCCGCCGAGCTGGTAGGTATGCTCGGGTTGCTGGGCAAGCAAAGCGGTAGCCAGCAGCACCAGCAGTGCAGTTGCAATGGTTCTCATCAATGAGGGGTTTAAGTTGTTGAGTAAGGAATGGAACCCGCAGAACAGGCGAGGTTCATGCGGTAAAAGTAACAAGCTCCTGCATGGCGGAAAAGACCCGGAAATACGGATTTTTATCTACGTGGAAATACGGATGTGCTGTTTTATTCGGTGGAGAACGACGCTCTTTTGCTTACAGCAGCTTATGAGCGTATGCATATTTCACCAGGCCTACGGTTCCCGTGCAGCCCGTTTTACGGAGCAGGTTCTTTCGATGGGTCTCTACTGTTCTTTCACTGATGAACAGCTGCTGTGCAATTTCTTTGCTGGTCAGCTCCTGGGTGAGCAGGCGCAGGATCTCCAGCTCGCGGATAGTGAGGGAGGCTGATCCCTGTTCCCTTGAACCTGCCTGCAATAAGGCTTTGCCGGCTTCTTCGCTCCAGTACTGGTGATGGTTCAATACAGCCTCAATGCCCTGGAACAGTTCCTGACTGGCATATTTTTTCAGGATATAGCCATCAGCGCCGGCCAGCAGGATCTCGCGGATAGCTCCTGCTTCATCCACCATACTGAGTACAATGATCTTGAGTTGTGGAAACTGTGCTTTGGCTTTTTTCACGAGAATGAGGCCATCCATATCGGGCATGCAGTAATCGGTGATGAGTAACTGGATGGGGTGTTGCTGCAGGAGTTGCAGGGCTTCCTGGCCGGTGCTGGCGGTAGCGGTAACGGTCAGCTGGTTGTTTTCCGCCAGAACGGAGCGTAGTCCGTCAAGGACTATTCCATGGTCGTCTGCAAGCAGGATGCTGGTTGGCATAGTAGGGCTTAGGAGGGTCAAATTAGCAAAAATTTGTCTATCTTCCTGAAAATTAACCCCTCAACCCATGCGCTTCCTGCTCACCCTATTGCTTGTCGCGGGCAGTGGTCTCCTATACCCTGTAACTGCCCGCCAGGATTCCGCCCGTCTTACCGCCCAATGGCGTGCCTGGCTGGATCAATGCTGGAACTACCGGTTCAACCAACCTGATTCTGCTAAATACTATGGAAATAAAGTGCTGAAAGAAGCCCGCGATAAAGGCTATCCTCTGTACGAAGCGGAAGCCCTGCACAATATCGGGATCGTGTTTGAAGCACAGGGGGATTATGAGCAGGCGCTGGAGATGGGCTTGCAGACCCTGGCCCTCCGCCAGCAGCTGAACGATAGTGCAGCCATTGCCAATACCTGGAATAATATCGGTATCATCTACGACCAGATGGGGAACTATCCCCGGGCGCTGGACTATTATTACAAGGCTTACCGGTATTACCAGGCCAAGGGTGACCAGGAGAAACTGGCTATGGTGAGTGTAAACCTGGGCATTGTATTCAAGGCGCAGGGTGAGTATACGAAGGTGGTGGATTATTACCGGGAGGCTTATACCGTTTACAAGGCGCTGCAATTCCCGGCAGAAGCGGCTTTCTGTGAGGCCAACCTGGGCTCTGTATTTTATTATACGCGGCAATATGATAGCTGCCTGTTCTATTCGCTGCTGGCGGAAAAAGCATTCCTGGCACAGAATAACCTGCAATCGCTTCCCATTGCCCAGGCCAATGCGGGCATGGCATACTTTGAGCTGGGCCGGCCGGTGGAAGCCCGGCAGCAATTAGCGAAAGCGCTGGTGGGACACCGTAACTACAACAATAAAAAAGAGATCGCTTTTGTACTGATCCAGCTGGGTAAAGTGCATATGGCCCAAAAGGAGCGTGGCGAGGCTATCCGCGTATTGACGGAGGCATTGTCGTTGGCTACAGGCATCCATTCGCCTAAGCAGGTGATGGATGCGGCGCGTTTGCTCAGTGAGCAATACGCCGGATCGGGCGATTATAAAAATGCCTGGACTGTTTTCCAGACCTACTCAACGGTCAAGGATTCTTTGTTTGAGCAGGAGAAGATGAAGGCCATCACCGGTTTCCAGGCTCAATATGAAACCGAGAAAAAAGAGCAGCAGATCCGTTTGCTGCAACAGGAGGGGGAGTTGCAGGCCCTTCGCCTGAAGCAAAGGAATATGCTGTTGCTGGTGCTGGCCGCCTTATTTATTACCGGTGGCCTGGCCGTCTATTTTATAATGGCCCGTCGGCGTATCAAAGCAGAAGCCCGACTCCAGGCGGAGCGCAGTTTGCAGGAGCAGGCTGCCGCCAGGGCGGTGTTGCAGGCGGAAGACCGGGAGCGGCGGCGGCTGGCGGCCGACCTGCACGATGGTGTAGGGCAGCTATTGTCTGCCGCCTTATTACAGGTCCACCGGGCACAGGAGCAGCAACCTGCCGGTTCTTCGGCCGCAGAGCTGACGGATAAGGCCGTTTCCTTACTGAATGAAGGGTATGATGAAATGCGGCAGCTCTCGCACCGCATGATGCCCAGCGCCCTGCTGAAGGCTGGGTTGCCGCAGGCCCTGCGGGAATTTGTAGACAGGATCCAATCGCGGGAGCTGAGTGTTGAACTGCATACCAGCGGGCTGGAGGAAAGGTTGCCGGAGCAAACGGAGACTGTCCTCTACCGCATTATCCAGGAGGCGGTCAACAATGTGCTCAAACATGCGGCGGCCAGCAGCCTCAGCATACAGCTGGCGAAAGAGAAGGAGGGCATATCGCTGACCGTGGAAGACAATGGCAAAGGCTTTGATCCGGCCGGGCTGGAAACGCAGGCGGGCATCGGGTTAAAGAATATCCGGTCGCGGGTAATGCTGTTGAATGGTACCCTGGAAATGGATGCAGCGCCGGGCAGGGGGAGCCTGCTGGCGGTATTTATTCCCGGTGAGCAGGCTGCTTAATGGTTGTTGCAGGCCTGGCAAGCCCACGGCTGTAAGCGACCTGTGAATGCACTTTTTTTAAAAAAAGTTGCACCCATGTATATAAATCTCTGAACCTGCGCAGGACTAATGAAGGGATAACCGCTCCAGGTAGCGAATTTTCATGCAATTGTCAAAATCGGGATAATAGGTAGGGTAGACTGACGAACGTCTTCCCAAAGGCAGGCTCCAGACTGATATAAATCATGTTTGGTGAGCCCAATTTTTTTGAACCTTGTCGGGATGTTTTTACGTGCTATGTTTATCAGAACGGTCGCCTGCCATGTTTACCTTTCAACCCTCCATTCATGATGGACTATAAGAAACCTGCTGAGGTAGTAGGATTAATGATCGAGACGGGAACTTACAAATCCAAATTATCCCCTAAGGATCTGCTGATCCGGGGTATGCTGGCTGGTTCCCTGCTGGGTTTCGGTACTACACTTTCTATCACTGCCTCCGTGCAGACGGGCATGCCGGTGATCGGCGCCCTGTTTTTCCCCGCCTGTTTTGTAACAGTTATCTTATTGGGCTTTGAACTGGTAACAGGAAGTTTTGCCATGTTGCCAACGGCCTGGTTCGATGGTAAAGTGACAATGCCGGTTTTGCTGAAGAACTGGCTGTATGTGTACCTGGGTAATATGATCGGCGGGGCTTTATATGCCTTTTTATATTGGGGCGCCATCACGCATTTTGGTCATGGCGATCACACGCCTTTGTCTGCCGCCATTATCAAGCTGGCAGAGTCCAAGACCATCGGGTACATGGCTGATGGCCCGGTAGGCGGCTGGTTCACCTGCTTCACCAAGGGTATCCTTTGTAACTGGATGGTATCCCTGGGTGTGGTGATGGGACTAACGTCTACGTCTACTTCCGGTAAGATCATGGCCGCCTGGCTGCCGATCTTCATCTTCTTTGCCCAGGGCTTTGAACACTGTGTAGTGAATATGTTTGTGGTGCCCGCCGCCATGCTGATGGGTGCTGATATCAGCTTTGGTCAGTGGTTCACCCTGAACCAGATCCCTGCTACCATCGGTAATATAGTTGGGGGAGTGTTGTTCACCGCGCTGGCCCTCTACCTGACACATGGACCTAAAAAACAGGCTCACTAAGGATAGTTTTCAATATCTCTATATACACCATTAGAAACCCGTCGCTGAGTAAGTGACGGGTTTTCTGTTTATGCTGCCGGATCGGCGACCAGTCAGCGCCAGGAAAAGGCGATGGGCTGTTACCATTTTTTCTTCCTTCCCAAAGAAAAATTCCTGGATACGTTGAAGCCGAAATAAATATCCCCCTTGCCCCAGCTGCCGGTAGTACGGCCAATATACTGGGGCTCCGTCATGGCCTGCGAGTTGGTGAAGATCAGCTGGAATACATGCCCGCCGGTTTCAATGTCTACACCCAGCGACAAAGAATTTTTTACCTCGATGGATTCAACCTGCCCCGCCGGCAGATAGTTGTATTCAGCGGTCAGGCTCATGCGCCGGGTAAATTTATACCTGCCGGAGACCACCCCCGCAAAGACATCATTCTTATCTGCAGTGGTAGGCGTCAGGTTATAATGCAGCCAGGTAGGGGTCAGTTGCAGGGATAAGTTACTGCTGAACTTGCGCGCCAGAATGGCCTGCACAGTATAACTGGTGCGGTACTTGCTGTTCAGGAAAGGTTTGTCCGGCATTTTGAGGGTGTAATGGCTGAGCGCACCCAGTACACTCATGCTGATGGGGAAAGACAGGCTGCCACCTTCTGTCTGTTGCAGCAGTTTGTATTTGAGGTAACCATCAAAGGTCTTTTCAAAGGAACTGCGACCGACACCCACTGCCAGCCGGTCGGTCAGGCCGTAATCCAGTCCCAGCCGGATAGTGGCATTGTCCAGCCCGAAAAAATTATACCCGCCATCATTCAGTTTCCCGAACCGGTGCATGATGATGAAATTGAGGTCCTGCTTTGCGGGCGATTCAATGGTCTGCGTATTCACAATATGAATAGCCTTGAAAGTGGCTTTGACCGGGCTGCTCCTTGCCGGTATGGAATCATTGAGCATATGGAGCAGGGTGCTGTCCTGCGCCTGGATCAGGCCGCCGCAGCACATCATAAAACACAGGAGAATAACAAAACGCATGTACATTATTTTAAGGTCCAACTGGCCTGTACCTTGACGGTATTTTCTTTTTCGATCTTATCTCTTACCACAAAGGGGATGGAGATATTAAAGTCCTTTGGGTTGAGTTTGAAACTGGTGGTCCCGGTCAGCATTCCGTCCTTCACGGTGAGGGTGGCCGGCGCCTGGAGATCGCGGGTAACGCCATGCAGGCTGATCTTGCCCTTGACCGTGATGGGATAGGTGCCGTCTTTTGTAATATCCACCTCCCCGGTATAGGTTCCGGTGAAAGTGGATTTCGGGTATTTATCGCTCTCCACGTAATTCTCATTGAAATGCTCCTGCATCAGTTTCTTCTCAAAAACAAATTCCTTCATCAGCATACTGAAAGCGATATTCTTTTGGGACAGATCAATCACGGCCATCACCTGCTTGTTGACGGCAGCTATATCCTCCAGCCAGGTATGGGAATAGAACCCTGCCTGGCTGGTTTTGGAGATATAGGTCTGGGCGCTGACAACCCCGTAAACCCAGCACAATAACACCGGGAGCAGTACTCGCTTCATGGGAAAATGATTTAATTGTTCTGTGCGCCGTTGTTGATCCAGGACCGGATCACGTTGATATTGCAATCGGATAATTTGGCGCCGCCTTTAGGCATGGCGGGAAAGCCGGCTGCATGGGTGATTACGCCTATCAGCGTGCCGCTGACGGCTTTGGGCCGGAGGTTATTGTAGCCTTCCAGTACAATGCCGCCACTGCCGGCATTACTGGAAGCGCCATGACAGCCGTAACAATTGGCGGTGAGAATAGGTACCACATGGGCTGCATACTGGCGATTGGCGGTATCACAGCCGGGTATACCGGGGCCACCGGGCGGATCGGGGTTATTGACATTGTCTTCACTTTTTTTTGAGCACGAGAGGGCAAAGAGCAGCATGCTGCCCGCGAGGACAATTACTAATCGCTTCATCTTTTTTGTTTTGGAATTATCGGATAGTTCGTTGGATACCGAGATAGACCCCGGTGCTGGTAATGGGTATATTACCGATGCCGACCTGTTTGATGGGTATTTTAAAATAGGGTTCTATCCGCAGACTGGTCTTGCCGGACAGGCTATACTGGTAGCCACCGCTGAACTGCAGGTTGGCGAAGAAATGGTTACCGGAATTATTATAGGTCCTGTGTCCTTCGTACCAGCTGCCACCGGCTTCGGCCTCGTACACGTACTCTTCTTTCTGCATGAAGTAGGTGGTGGCGCCTGCGGTGACAAAGAAACCGTTGCGCCTACGGAACAGGTTATAGCGGATATTGATGGGCAGTTCCAGCATGCCGCAGCTGCCGTCCAGGTAATCGATGGTCACGCGGTCCGGGATATTGGCGCGGGTCTTGTTGAAGTACTGACCATCGGTATAGTACTGTTTTTTGTTATAGAGCAGACCTGCTTCTGCGGACCAGCGCTGGTTGATCCGGTAGCCGACCAGGATCCCGGCGCTGAAGCCTGCCTTTTCGATGCGTTGTTGTTTGATGCTGCTCAGGTCCGGGCCGGCCAGCAGTCCGGCATAGAGCCGGGGGAAGCGGAGCGCCGGCTTCCTGGTGGAGGCTGGGACTGCCTGGAAAGGCGGTACCGGTACCTCGCTGGGTGGATAAGTATAGGTTAAGGTGTGTGGTAGCGATGCGTTGAGGGTACGATCCGGATTGACTGGTTCCATAGGAGATACGTTGGGATCGGGTGGTTGAGGGCTCAGTGGATCAGTAGTGGCAGCTGCCCTGGTAAAAAAGCTGGTTGGGTCATCTGTAAAAAGGCTGCCTGGTTGCTTGTCCTGGTTGCTGGAGGCTGCTTGTCTCTTTGCAGTAGCATCCAGCCTGCTTGTTGCAGACCTGCTTGTTGGTTCGTCCAAAATATGCTTTTGTGTTCCTGCCCCCGCCTGTTTGTTACCCGCAGCAATGCGGCTGTCAGCAGCTGCACTGCCGGCGGGCTTCAAACTGTTCGTCGCATCCGCAGGAACAACAGTTTTATTCGCAGGCTTTATAGCAACAGCCGCGCCACGGCTCACATTTTCTTCCTTCACGTTGATAGTACGCTCCCCGCCGCGGGCAGCCGTTGTTGAGTTAGTATCCCTGTTCAGGAAAAAGGCCAGGGGAAGCAGCAATAACAGCAGCAGCCAGTATCTGCGGTTGTTATTACGGGGCCTGTCCGGTGGCAGCATGGCAGGATCAGGCTGCTGTAATTGGGCCATTACAGCGTCCCAGTCGCCAGTGCCGGTTTTCAGGGGATAGTCACGCCCTGCTTTGTTAAACAGTTCGTCCATATCGTTATCTATATACTGCATAATAGATCGCCTCCAGGTCTTTCAGTCGTTTTTGTAAGATGGTCCTCGCCCGTGACAGGTTTGATTTGGAAGTGCCCACGGAAATGCCCAGCAGGTTGGCCACTTCCTGGTGGCCCAGCCCATCGATCACGATCAGGTTAAAGACCGTCCTGTAGGAAGGAGGCAGTTCTTTAACCAAACAGACGAGTTCCTTATATAAAAGAGCCTGGTCGGGCGAAAGGGATCTATCAGGGGTTTCCCAGATATCTTCCGGGATGCCGCCAATTTCGGGCGTCATGCTGTTGCTTCTCAGCTGGTCGATGGCGGCATTGATCATGATCCGCCGCATCCAGCCCATGAACCGCTGCTCCAGGTGTTCATCGCCGGGCTCCAGGATAAACCGGTGTATATGGCGGAACAGCTTCACAAATCCGTCATTGACCACGTCCACCGCCCTATCATAGCGGTAGATATACCGGAACACGATCTTCAGGGCAAAGCCATAGTACTGCTCATACACCAGCTTCTGGCTGGCGTTCTGATTCCTGGCACAGGCCACAATAATATCATGCAGGTTCTCCAAAATAGCTCCGGGATTGTACTGACTAATTTCCTGATTTTTTGTCTGATCGCTGTAAGAATATACGGGCAGGGATAGGGCAGGGTTGCGCGGCATGGCAGAGATTTTTTTAATTATTCCCGATAAGAAATGATTTGCAGGCAGTTGATGATCCCTTTTTAGCCCGGAGAAATTCCTTAATATTGGGCAGGCATATATAGTTGAACAACCAGTTAAATAATGAGCGGGCTATACTTCAGCAAATAGCAGCAGGCGATGAGAACGCATTCCGTACGCTTTTCTATCACTATGGCCCCATTATTCATCGCTTTGTACTGAATATCATCAAAAACGAGGCCGTTGCCAAAGAGATCGTCCAGGAGGTCTTTTTACGGGTCTGGCTGAAAAAGGAAACGCTGCCGGCCATTGACCAGCCCGCTTCCTGGCTCTACCGTATTGGTTCCAACCTGGCGCTTACCCATTTCAGGCGGCAGCAGATGGAACGGAAAATTGTGCAATCCATCCAGGAGAACCAGGAGGAGGAACCGCCCGCAATTGACCTGAAAGAGCTGCAGGCCCTGATTGGTCAGGCGGTGAACCAACTGCCCGCACAGCGGCAACGTATTTTCAGAATGAGCCGGGAACAAGGGCTGAGCCGCAAAGAGATTGCAGCCGCACTCCATATTTCGGAGAACACGGTCAGGAACCAGCTGGCCATTTCCCTGCAAACTATCCAGCAATTCATTGAAAGCAGCTCCGGTTATACCATTCCCGTGCTGCTCATTCTGGCTGTGCTGCCGGTATAGGGAGCGCCGTTGATTTTTTTTAAGGCCGGGGGGTACAAACCCTTTCTCCGATAGTCTTATACAGGCATAGCTGTTCCATAAATCGTATAGTCAATATAAATAGTTGAAATGGACCATCAACTGCTCCATATAAAAGCCCTTTTTGAAAAACATATCCGCAACGCCGCCACGCGCGCTGAGCTGGATGAGCTTTCCGTATTACTGGAACAATACAGCAATGAGGAGCTGGAAGGCATATTGGAGCCACTGGCTGCCGCTACAATCCCGGATCCTGATTTCCGGCAACAGGACTGGGAAACGCTTATCCAGTCCATATTGCAGCAGGAACAACTTGCGCCGGCCAGCCCACAACGTCCTGTCCGGCTTCTGCGAATGACCCGTTATGCTGCGGCGGTTGTCCTTATTCTTCTTGGTACTGCTGCATATTTCTATTTCAGCAGAGAACAGGATAAGGCGCCGCTGGCGGCAGTGCAGCAGGACCAGGAAGCGGCGCCGGGCCGTAACGGCGCCATTCTCACCCTGGCAGATGGCAAACAGCTGGTCCTGGACAGCCTGCAGAACGGAAGGATAGCAGACCAGACGGGCACCAGGCTGACGCTTGATAATGGACGCATCACTTACGATGCCAGCAAAGCGCAGGCGGTTGCCTACAATACCATGACCACCCCCCGCGGCCGGCAGTTCCGCCTGACGCTTCCGGATGGCACCGGTGTATGGCTGAATGCCGCTTCATCCATTACCTATCCTACGGTTTTCACCGGGAAAGAGCGGCTGGTGCAGGTTTCGGGCGAGGTCTATTTTGAAGTGGCCCGGGAGCGGGCTGGTCTTTTTAAGGTGCTGCTGGATAGTGCCACCACGGTGGAAACGCTGGGCTCCAGCTTCAATATCCAGGCTTACCGCGACGAGGCCGCCATCAAAACCACCCTGATCAGCGGATCGGTGCGGGTGCTGGCCCATAACAACAGCTTGCAGCTGCAACCTGGCCAGCAGGCCATTTTGCCACAGGCAGGGCCGGGGACTGCTATCAGCATGGCTGATAGGCCTGATATAGAACAGGTGCTTGCCTGGAAGAACGGCCTCTTCAATTTCAACGGGTACAACCTGCGCGCCGTCATGCGCGAAATTGGCCGATGGTACGATCTTGATATTGTGTATGAAGCAGTGCCGGAGCCGGGTGAAGTGATGGGCGAAATTGAACGGGATCTTTCCCTGAGTCAGGTGATGCGGCTCTTTGAAGCCATGCATATCAAATACCGGATCGAGCATAAAAAACTGATCATCCTGAAATGACCAACCTCCTGTTAAACCTTACTTATACCTGTTAGAACCTGTAAAAAACCGGAGGCGCTTGTAACACCTCCGGTAACATGTGCAGGTTATGTTCAGTCGTAAACCAAACAGGCTGTCCGCGCTTTTGTGAAGTGGGCGGAAAAGCCATTATAAACCAAAACACAAGTAAAGGTATGTATTTTACTGCTTTCCGGCCGGGGCCGGGAGCCCCTGTCATTGACAGAAGGGCAACGCTCCGGCTATCAACCCAAACTATTCTTGTTATGAGACTGACGGTGATCCTTTTGACTGCTGTATTGAGTACGGCTGCCGGGAATGGGCTGTCCCAATCCGTTTCTTTAAAAGTCAATGACGCCACCGTAGAGCAGGTCATTGCAGCCGTCAAAAAGCAAACCGGGTATGTTTTCTTTTACCAGAAGAAAACGCTTCAGCAGGCCAGACCGGTCAGTATTTCCGCCAGTAATCTTCCCGTAAAGGATTTCCTGCAACAGGCGTTTAAAGACCAGCCCTTTACTTTCGCCATAGAAGGCCGCTCCGTGGTGCTGGCGCTGCCGGAAAGCCGCGAAAGGCAGTTCCGGGCCAATGAAAAGGGAGAAGCCAGCAGCGCCATTGACCTGAAGGGAACGGTGACCGATGAAAATGGCAAGCCTGCTGCCGGCGTTACGGTATCAGTTAAAGGGGCCGGCCTGATGGTGGTCACCAACAGCCAGGGCGAGTTCTCCCTGCCGGGCATTGATGCGGATGCTACGCTGGTGCTTACCAGCGTCAACCTGGAAACAAAGGAGATCAGGGTAAATGGCAGGTTGGTCCTGGCCATACGGCTGCAGACCAAAATAAGCCTGCTGGGCGATGTTACGGTGAACATCAATACCGGCTACCAGCAGCTGCCCAGAGAACGGGCTACCGGCTCCTTCACGTTTATTGATAGCAGCCTGTTCAACCGCGCTGCCGGTGGTAACGTGATCAAGCGACTGGAAGGCATTGCCAACGGGCTGGTGTTCAACCGGCAGAACCTTGCCGGCGAAACGGTCAATAACCAGCCGCAAATGCGGGTCCGGGGCCTCAGTACCATGCTGGGCAATACGTCTCCGCTGATCATTGTCAATAATTTTCCTTATGACGGTGATATCAATGCGCTTAATCCGAATGATGTTGAAAATATTACGATCCTGCGGGATGCCGCTGCAGCCAGTATCTGGGGGGCCAGGGCGGGCAACGGCGTGATTGTGATCACCACTAAATCAGGTAAATACAATCAGCCAGCACGCATTTCGGTCAACAGCAATGTGACCATCGGCACTAAGCCTGACCTTTTCTTTTCCCGCAACTACCTGCCCGCACCGGAAGTCATGCAGGCCCAGCAGGAATATTTTCTCAACAATTCCTACCTCATCAATAACAACACCAATATCCCGCTGTACGTGGAGCTGCTGATCAAAAAAAGGGATGGACTCATCAGCGAGCAGGAATTTGCGGAACAGGACGAAAAATACAGGAACAAGGATATCCGTGACGACTGGCGGCAATATTTTTACCAGCCGGCAGTCCTGCAGCAATATTCGGTGGGCGTGAACGGCGGTGGTCCCAATTACAGGTATGCTTTTTCCGCTGGGTACGATAAGAACCGGGAAATGTTCAAAGGCAATGAGAATAACCGGCTCACGCTTAGCCTGCAGAATACTTTTAAGGTAACACCCAAACTGGAACTGTCCGGCTCGGTATGGGTTACCAGTCAGAAGACCAACAGGAACGCTATTCTTGCTTCCGGTCAGTCCCTGACCGGCAAAATGCCCGATATCTACGAAAGCCTGGTGGATGAGGATGGTAAGGCATCCCCCCTGAATATGCAACTGGTGCGGTTTTCCTACCAACAGAATGCTCCGGCAAATCTTCCAGCACTGAAGCTGTTCGACTGGCTCTACCGTCCCCTGGACGAGCTGAACCTGAACGACAATACCAATGAGCAGAACGATTACCGGTTGATCGGCGGCCTGAAGTACCACTTCAGCAAAAGTTTAAACCTGGATATTACCTATCAGTACATTCAGACCAGCACCGAATCACAGAGCTATCACCAGAAAGAAAGTTATTACGTACGGGACCTGGTGAACCAGTTCACACAGGCGAACGGCACCCGCATCATTCCCTATAATGGCATCATGGAGTTCAATCCTGCGCAGAAAATAAAGATCAATTCAGGCCGGGCCCTGCTCAGCTATAATGAACGCTTTGGCGCTGATCATGCCGTGAATGCACTGGCCGGTGCGGAAATAAGACAGTCTGCGAGTGTGCTCGGATTTGGACAAACGATGTATAATTTCGACAATGACCTGTGGACCGGTTCCGCCATCTATGACTTCAAAACTTATTACCCCACCTTACCCAATAGCATTAACCAGATCCCTACCCGCGCTACCATGGTGCCGCAAAAAAGGACCAACAGGGACCTGTCTTATTTTGGCAATGCCAGTTATTCCTATCTGGACAGGTATATGGTCAGTGGCAGTCTGCGCTGGGATGGCAGCAACCTGCTGGGCGTTCGCGCCAACCAGCGGGGTACAGCCCTGTGGTCTGCCGGATTGGGCTGGGAAATGAGCCGGGAATCATTTTACCAGCTGACCGATTGGGTGCCTTATCTCCGGCTGCGTGCTACTTATGGCAGCGCCGGCAATATAGACCGCACTCAGACCAGTATGCCCACCATGAATTTTACCACCAACATTATTACAGGTCTGCAGTCCGGCAACCTCATTACCGCGGGTAACCCCAGTCTGCGCTGGGAACAGGTGAATACAATGAATGTTGGGGCCGACTGGCGGGCATTTAATAACCGTATCAGCGGCAGTATTGAATACTACCGGAAAGCCGCAAAATACCTGCTGGGCAGTAATAATGTAGATCCTACTACAGGAGTACCCAGCTCCTTCAAACTGAACTATGCCGCCATGCGCACCTGGGGCTGGGACCTGCAGATCAGCAGCCGCAACCTGCAGCTGGGCAGTTTTGAATGGAACAGCAGTGTGCTGGTCAATACCAGTAAGAACAAGGTCACTAAGATAAAGGAGAACCCACCGGCCAACGATTATAACTATATCCTCAATTCCTATAATTATGAGCAGGGCAAATCGGTAGACAGGATCTATGCACTGCCCTGGTACGGACTGAACCCCGAGGATGGTTCGGTATTGATCTACGATAAGGATGGCGGTGTCCGGAAAGACTACCAGCTGTATTACCAGCAGATCAGGAAGAACGAGTTTATCACCGCCGGCACTACGGTGCCCCTGCTGACGGCCTCGCTGATGAATTCATTTTCCTGGAAAGGGATTACCATCAGTGCGCTTATCACCGGTAAATTCAATTATGTTTTCCGCCGTACTTCCATGATGCCGGGCGGTGAATTCACCACTTCGTATCATATGGATTACTTCAGCAGGTGGCAGCAGCCGGGCGATGAGCAGCACACAAATGTGCCTGCCAAAATCCTTCCCAATAAAATGGATGCCAATGCTACCGCACAGGCCAATATTTACCGGTACTCAGAAGTGCTGATCGCCAAAGGCGATCATATACGCCTGCAGGATGTGAACTTCAGTTATGCGCTGCCGCAATCGCTCATTAAACGCTGGCCGGTGAGGTCCCTTCGTGTTTATGGCTATATCCGCTCAATGGCTATTCTCTGGCGCGCCAACGACCAGGGACTGGATCCGGAATATATCAATACCCTATATCCCGAGCCGAAGAGTTATTCCGCCGGTCTGCAACTTGAATTTTAAATCCATCAAAACGGTATATGAAAATCAACATCACTTTTCTGTTCTCCATAGCCACTTTGATGGCAGTAAGTTCCTGCGGTAAAAAATACCTCGACTACAAACCGGACCAACGGCAGGTAGTGCCGCAAAAGCTGGACGATTTCCAGGCATTGCTGGACAATACCACCGTCATGAACGAACAAAGCAGCACCAACCTGGGCCTTATAGGCGGCGATGAATATTATGTAACGGAAGCACAATACAACGGCATTGTTACAAGCACCACCAATGATTTCCAGAAGAATGCCTATATCTGGGCCGATCAGGTTTTCCAGGGGCGGGAGCCGGTGCAGATTGACTGGACGGCAGGGTATAACCATATCATGCTGGCCAACCTGGCGCTGGGTAAAACAGCTGATAGCGGACCCGAAGCCGGTGAACAGGAAAAATGGAACCTGCTGAAGGGAAATGCGCTGTTTTTCCGCGCACTGAATTTTTATCAGCTGGCGCAGCTGCATTGTCCTGTATACAATGCTGCTACTGCCCGGGAAGACCTGGGGCTGCCCCTGCGCCTTGATGCAGACCCTACCATTAAAATGGCCCGCTCCAGCGTGGAAGATACCTACCTGCGTATCATTGCTGATCTGACAGCCGCCGAAGGCTTGCTGCCGGACAATCCGGTGGTCTTCTTCAGGCCCGGCAAGGCGGCAGTATATGCCCTGCTCACGCGTGTGTATATGCAGCAGGGACTGTATGACAAGGCGCTCGATTATGCCAATAAATGCCTGCAGCTGAACAGCAGGCTCACTGATTTCAATACGCTTTCCTTCACCGGCAATTTCACTTTTCCGGCACAGGGCAATAACAATGTGGAAGTGATATTTATGAATAACGCTTATGGTTTTATCATTGTCAGCTCTACCGCCACCGGTGGCTCTACCTTCAATGCCGACTCTGCACTGCTGAAAAGTTATACGCCCGGTGATCTTCGCTATAATGCCTATTGGACCCAAAGTGGCGCCCGAACTGTGTTTAAAGGCAGCTATAAAGGCACCGCTGCTTACTTCACCGGCTTTGCAACGGATGAGGTGTATCTGAACCGGGCAGAATGCCTGGCCCGCACCAGCCAGCCTGCAGCAGCCTTAACTGATCTCAATACCTTGCGGCAGCACCGCTTTACGCCTGGCAGCTATGTAGAGTTGAACAGCAGTGATGAACAGCAGGTACTGGACTGGGTGATAGCAGAAAGAAGGAAAGAACTGGTGGTGCGTGGCACCCGCTGGGAAGACCTGCGCCGGCTCAACAAAGAACCGCGTTATGCCACTGCCATTGTACGCCAGCTGGGCGCCACCCGCTACGAGCTGAAACCCGGCGACGTAAAATGGACCTGGCCATTGCCGGTAGAAGCCATCCAGAATGGCGGCTATGAGCAAAACCTTCGCTGATCGTTTTTCAGTTCCTGCTTTAAGATCCGGATCCAAACGCTTACTAAACTATTAACAGCAACTCATGACAGATTGGAGAAAGCCGTTCCTGCCCTTGCTGGCAGGTATCACCCTGTTTGCCTGCATGCCGGCGGCCAATGCACAGAAAGACAGCACACAAAAGACCATTCCTTCAGCAGCCGGTATGAAGCCCTATAAACAGGTGATCACGGACAGCGCCCGGACCCGGTCAAGCTTTTTTAAAATACATACCCTTAAAGAACGGTTCTATTTCGAGATCCCCGATACCATGCTGGGCAAGGATCTGCTGGCCGTTACGCGCATTGATAAAGGCGCCTATGGTTTTGTAATGCCCTTTGTGCAGTTGGGCTATAGCGGAGATGAATGCGGGCGTATGGTGATCCGCTTTGAAAAAATACCGGGTGATAAGCTGGCCCTGCGTTCTGTCAAATTCACCAACCTGGCGGACGATAGCAGCAGCAACGGCCTGGCCCGCTCGCTGGCCAATAACCAGACCCAGGCCATTGAAGCTGTTTTTCCGGTTAAAGCCTATAACCCGGAAGACCATAGTTCGGTAATAGATGTAACGGATTTCCTGACCGGCAAATCCATGACCACTGCGCTGATCACGCCTATTCCCCTGTTCGGCAATATTTTCGATTTTACCGTACCCGACCGTTCTTTTGTCTCCGATATCATGGCCTTCCCGGAGAACATTGAGGTAATGACCACCAAGACCCTGTTGAACAAGGCGAACACGACTATCACCATGGAATTGAATACCTCCTTTATCCGCCTGCCGCAAATACCGATGAAGCCAAGGCTGGCCGATCTGCGGGTAGGGTATTTTTCCAATGAATACATGGACTTCAGCAGTGATCCTGTTGCCGTACGCAGAGCCAGGTATATCCAGCGCTGGCGTCTGGAGCCAAAACCAGGGGAGGAAGAAAGGTATAACAGGGGTGAGCTGGTGGAACCGAAAAAACCGATCGTTATCTATATTGATCCGGCCACACCTGAAAAATGGGTGCCTTTTCTCATTGCCGGGGTCAACGACTGGCAGGCGGCCTTTGAAAAAGCTGGTTTCAAAAATGCTATCATCGGTAAGGAAGCGCCGGCCGGTGACAGCAGCTGGAGCCTCTACGATGCCCGTCATTCCGTGATCGTGTACAAACCATCCGCTATTCAGAATGCCAGCGGTCCCAATGTGAACGACCCCCGTACCGGCGAGATCCTGGAAACGCATATAAATTGGTACCACAGTGTGCAATCCCTGATCCGCAAATGGTATGTTATCCAGGCCGGCGCCATTGATCCCGGTGCGCAGCAGCCTGAACTGGACGACGAACTAATGGGGCAGCTGATCCGTTTTGTTTCTTCCCATGAAGTGGGGCATACCCTGGGACTGAAGCACAACTTTGGCTCCTCTTCCACGGTGCCGGTAGAAAAGCTGCGCAACAAAGCCTGGGTGGAGGCCAATGGCCATACGCCTTCCATCATGGACTATGCACGTTTCAACTATGTAGCGCAGCCGGAGGACAGCATCAGCCGTCAGGGTATCTTCCCACGTATTGGTGAGTATGATAAATGGGCCATTGAATGGGGCTACAAATGGCTGCCCCGGTTCCCGACCGCCGAATCGGAAAAGTCGTTTATGAATAAATGGGTGGTGGAGCAGCTGGCTGCCGGCAGCAAGTATTTTTATGGCAGTCAGCTGGAGCCGTTGACTGATGAATACCCGTTCAATACGGATCCCCGCAGCCAGAGCGAAGACCTGGGTGATGATGTGGTGCTGGCCAGCGGATATGGCCTCAAAAACCTGAAAAGGATCCGGCCCCAGCTAATGGCATGGGCTGTTAAACCCGGTGAGAACTATGATGGCGCAGCCACTTTGTACAACGAGCTGGTGAACCAGTACAGTCGTTTTATTGTGCATGTGTTTCGCAGCATCGGCGGTGTATATATTACCCCAAAGACGGCGGAGCAGGCAGGGCCTGTGTTTGAGCTGGTGCCCCGTAACAAGCAAAAGAAAGCAATGGCCTTTCTGCAGCAGGAGCTTTTTGCCACACCGGTATGGCTGATGGATACGGAATTATACCAGGTCAGCAATGCCGGCTTTGCAGCCGTACCTAAGTTGCAGAATGAAGCCCTGGGCGCCTTGCTGGACCAGGCAAAAGTACTGCTGGCGCAGGAAAGGGAATTTCCCGGGAACAACTATCCGGCAGCCGAACTGCTCGAAGATCTGCGTAAAGGTATTTTCTCAGAGCTGGTTGCTGGCAAGCCTGTTACCGATGTGGTTCGCCGCGACCTGCAGAATATGTATGTGAAAAAACTGGCAGCTGTTCTGGTGAGTAACAGTACGGACCTGTCGCAGTTCAGGACCGTGCTGACAACCCATGCCCGGTTGCTGGCCAGGACCTTGTCTGCCGCTGCTGTCAGCACCACACAGCCCCTGTTAAAAGCACATCTGAGTGGACTGCAGGCACACCTGGAGGCAGCCCTGAACTATAAACCGGTGCTGGTGATCAACCCTGCCGCAGGAAAGCCGGCCGGAACTACCAGTTCGTTCTTTGATGATTTGTTCCGCCAGGAATGCTGGTAAGTTACCTACCATAAAAAAACTCCCTTGCCACCCGGTAAGGGAGTTTTTTTATGGTAGGCCGGTATGTGTTTATTTACGTTTACGCCGGATCAGCAGCAGGGTAGCGCCCAGCGCCAGTATCCCCGGCAGTACGCCGATCACGATCCATTTCATGGTCTTCAGGGCCTTACCCGTATAGTTCAGGTAATTGTCCTGGGAAGGCGGCCGGCTGGTATCAATCGGGAACTGGCCTTCGCTGAACCAGCCGAATACGGCGGTATTGAATTTGAAATTGGCGGTCTTGATATTCTGCCGGCCCAGTTCTGCATTGCTCATATAATCGGCATCACCGGTGATGATGATGCGCTGCTGGCGGCCATTGACGGTGCGCGTGGCCTGGAGGGCGGTCACCAGCGGACCTGCCTGATCACCGGCGGCGGCATCAAAGGATACGGTGGCGGCGTCCTTGTCCAGCGGGGCCGATCTGTTCCAGCTGCTGCCGGCATCGGTGACCAGTAAAGGACTATGTCTATAAACACTGCTGTCAAGCAGGCGCAGGCCAGCCGTAGCCAGCATAGTTACTTTTACACTGTCGCGGTATTCCTTCCACAGCAGCTTTGCCAGGTCATTGGCGGCGGGCGTCAGGCGGGCACGCACCAGGTCGGGCGCAAAGTCCTTCCCCGGTTGTACCACGGCGCCGGGCATCAGCTCCACACCAAATTGTTGCAGCAGCGGGTTGAGCAGCTGTTGCTTGCCCGGCTCGCCGGCAATCAGCAGGTTGCGGCCTTTGTTGATATAATGCTGGATATTGGCCATGGCTTCCGGTGAAAAGGCGGTCTTTGGATCGGCTATCACCAATACGGCAATATCATCAGGGATCGGTTGGCCGGAGGGGATAGTGACCACGTCAAAGCCCTGGTTCACCAGCGCGTAACGGAAAGAGATCTCACTGGTGAGGATCTTGTAGTCCTGGTCGCCCATGCGGCGGGCATCCCTTTCCCCTTCTCCTTCCAGGAAGGCGATACGTGGCAGCTGTACCTGGAGGCGCTTGAGGGCGGCGGCAGTCTCTGTTTCAAAGGGCCAGACCATCATATCATCATAGAGGCGGAGGAAACTGCTCTTGTCCTTGTATTGCAGGTGGATCACATAGCGGTTCTGCTCAGGTCCCAGGTCAATGAGCTGGCGGATCTGTTCCGGTGTTTTGAACCGGTCCAGGTCGTCCTTATAGGTCCTGGAGAATTTATCGGCAATGGCCCGGGTGTCCTTGCCTGGATTGGATGCGTAAATTTTGGAATTGAAGACCGTATCATAGTAGTACACGTAGTTCAGCTGGATATTGGGCTTGAAGCGGAGATAGGATTCCCAGCGGGCCAGGTCGGCATTTCGCTGGTCCGGTCTTCCGTTCCAGTAGTATTTGTCCAGCAGGTTGATATAGGAAGTCACTACCAATGGTTCGTCCCTCATTTCCTTTACTATCTGCTGTGTATTGGGAGAAAGGGTACGGGCATGTGTGGCGGTAGCGTCATAATAGGCAATCAGGGCGGGGCGAGAGCTGAGGTAACCCACCAGCAACGCTGATCCCACAATACCGGTATACATGCCAAAGCGCAGCCAGAGCGGTTTTGATTCACGGGCTGTCCGCAACCGGTAGATGCTCAATGCCAGGAACAGGTAAATGATCACTACATAATATAAAACGTCCTTGCTGCTGATCAGCCCGCTCAGCATGTTCTCTGTTCTGCCGGAGATGGACAGGAAATTGGTGATGTCCCTGACAAGATCAATGTCCTGGCCCAGTTCACCCACATAGTTCAGGATGGCAAAGACCACCAGGGTGCTGAGGGCCGCCACTACCTGGTAGGCGGTCAGGCTGGACATGAACAGTCCGATAGCCGCATAGGCGCAGAGCAGCAGGTACAGGCCCAGCAAGGCGGAGAACAGCATGCCATAGTCTGCGGAATGAATGGTGATGCCTGCCGCCGCTACAATGATCAGCAGGGGGATCATGAGTACGGCGTTGTATACCATCATGGCGCCGTACTTGCCGAGTACGATGGCCCGCACTTTAACCGGCGAGGAATACAGTAGCTTGATGGTGCCGCTGCTCAGCTCGCGGCTCATGAGGCCCATGGTGATGAGGGGCAGGTAGAGATAGAGCTTGCCCATGATCTTTGAGAAGATACCGAAGGGCGGCCCAAAGAGCTTACGGGTCAGGTCGTTCAGGGCATCGGGATTCAGTCCCAGTTCCTGTACGGGCGAAAAGCCTTCCATCATGCTGAAATATTCCAGCCCGCACTGGAACAGGAACACGATCAGGAGGAACCAGGCAATGGGTGAATAAAAGAGCAGGCTCAGCTCAAGCCGGGCTATTCTGATTATTTTATGCATCGGGAATTTGTTTGGAGGATTGGTTGGAGAGTTGTGCAAAGATCTCATCGAGGGAACTGCGGTCGTAGTTGATCTCCTGGAGGCGCCAGTTCTCATGAACGCTGAGGCTGACCAGGGTTTCCGTTATCTTTTGTACGCCGGAAAAATAGACGCGCACCTGGTTGCTGGTCAGGAAATCCACTTTGGTGATACCGGGTATCTGTAACAGGGTTGCTTTGGCCGGTGGGTTGTCCAGCAGCATCAGCACGCTGTGGGGCTCTACATAGTTGTTGAAAGCATCCATGCTGCCGGCAAAGACCATTTTACCGGCTTCTATCATCCGGATCTCTTTGCAGAGCACCTGTACCTCCGACAGGATATGGGAAGAAAAGATAACCGCCCGGTCTTCAGCGATCTCTTTGATGAGGGAACGCACTTCAATGATCTGGTTAGGGTCCAGGCCATTGGTTGGTTCGTCCAGAACAACTAACTGCGGCCGGTGAATGATGGCCTGGGCAATGCCTACGCGCTGGCGATAGCCGCCGCTGAGGTTACGGATCAGCCGCTTGCTGAAATGAGCAATGCCACAGCGTTCCTTGGCTTCCGCCAGGGCGGCAGGTATGCGTTGCTTTTCCAGGGAACGCATATGCGCACAATGGATCAGGTATTCATCTACGGTGAGGTCAAGGTATAGCGGCGGGTTCTGGGGCAGGAAGCCGATCTGTTTTTTGGCAGCTTCCGGATCCTCCTGGAGATTGATACCGTTGATGGTCACTTTGCCGGCCGTCTGTTTCAGGACGCCGCAGACAATATTCATAGTGGTGGATTTGCCGGCCCCGTTGGAGCCCAGCAGGCCTACAATGCCATGCTGGCTGATGTCCAGGTTGATATCCCGGATAGCCCAGGACACGGCATACCTGTGTGAAAGTCCTTCGACTTTCAGAATGGGTGTTTGCATAATATAGTAATGATTTTAGGGTAGCAGCTGCGCTAAGGTTTTGTCGAGTTCTTCGTGTTCATCGCCTATCAGCTTGAGGACAATATTGCCCTGGCGGTCAACTATGAACTTGGTAGGAAAGGCCGTGACGGCAAAGGCTTTGACCAGGTCATTTTTGTCAGGGTCATTGAGCACCTGCAGCCAGTTGATGCCATCTTCTTTCACAGCTTTGCGCCAGACGGGCTGGGATTGTTCATACGGGCCTTCGGCTGCAATGCCAATGATCTCCAGTCCTTTCTTTTTGTATTGATCATAGAGTGCCTTGAGGTGCGGATGGCTCCTGCGGCAGGGACCACACCAACTGCCCCAGAAATCCACTATCAGCACTTTGTCTTTTAGTCTGGCGATATCCACCATTTTCCCGTCAATCCCCATAGAACGGAAGAGGGGTAGTTTTTGCCCGGCCACCGTGCTGTTGAGCGATTGGAAATAGGCGGCTATCTCTTTACCCGTGCCGGACTGTTTCCATTCAGCCGGGAACTGCTCAAAGAACTGGCGGGCTTCCACAGTGTCCAGGCGCTTGTAAAATTGCTGGAACAGCTCCAGGGCGGGGCGGGTACCGGGATGACTGAACACAAAATCCCGTTTGTATTTATCTATGTCCTGGAAGACCTTTTCCCAGTCTTTCCGCAGGGCTTTGACAGCTGCGGTATCCTTTACGGATTCCAGCAGCCCGCTGGTCCGGGTATTCATCCAGGCTTTTATTTGCAGGAGGTCCTGTTCTTTACGGTAAGTCTCATATAACTGCACATCGGGATCATCTGAGCTGACCATGGCTGCCGCTGGCGCCAGGGCATTGCCTTCAATGGTGATGGTAGCGCCTTTTTTCAGGTAGAACTGCAGCTGCGGTGGTGGTACATCGCCCTTGCTGAGGTCTACTTTGAAATAGGGATCCTGTACCATCATCAGTTGCAGGCGATCCTCCGCCGCTGGCAGCCGGTATACGCGGTAGCCATTGGCTTCGGTATACACGGAATCACGGATCATTTGCTGGCCATCGGTCCGGTAGAAATAGATCCGGTGTCCTTCGGCATGTTGCAGTTTTACTTTTACGGTGGCGCTGTCTGCAATGGGTGCAGCAGCCACCTGACCGGCCAGGCACTGCCCTGTGTAGTTCAGGGCAGTGACCAGCGCGATAAGGGGTAGTTGTTTCATGGCTAACTTAAAATAATAATGGATGAACAATCATCAGAGGCTGACTTTATAGTTGATGCTGGTGATCTTACCAAAGCTGTTGCTGTAGCGGGTCTGGTAGGTATCCCCGGTAAAGGAACCGGTAGGAGCTACCGGGAAATCGTACAGGATGCCTTCGCCATTTTCCAGGGTGGCCACAGCAAAGCGGCGGCCTACCAGGGGATAGGGCTTGTATTTCTGCGGGTCCAGCATATTGATGGCCGTGATGCTGGCGCCGGCAGGGAAGGTATAGATCAGCGTGCTGAAATTACCGGCCAGGTCATACTTGTACAGTTTATTGCTGACGGCATAGTAGAGCAGTGGCAGATCGGGCGAGAGGTCAAATAAGCTGGCCGACTTCATCTCCGGCGCACGGGACAGGTCAATAGCAATGCTGTCCACCGGTGGGGGCAGCTGCAAAGTGTTGGCGCGGTTGGTGCCAAAGTCCATCCGGTAAATGAACAGCGAGTCATCGGCAGGCTGCTGGAACAGGGCGGTGGCAAAACCTGCTTCCGTATTATGGGCGAAGAGCAGTTTTTTGCCGCCCATATTGTTCATGTTGAAGGCTGCGGGCGTATTGGAAAAAGTGGTGAGCGTGGTCTGGTTGGGCGGCAGGTACATAAAGCGGCTATGCGCCTCATCATAGATCACTGCGGGATAACCGCCAAAGGCGTCATAGGGCGTTCCCATGATCCAGGGAGCGGCCTGGTAATCGCCTTCCAGCGCTGCGCCGAAGTAAGGCTTGGCCATAGGCCCGGGCCATTGGCGCACATAGAGCTTTTTACCGTTGAACAGGTAATCATTGAAGAACCAGGTGCCGGGGTTGGGGAAAGTGGCCACAGGGTCCAGGTTGGGCGGCAGGCTGTAAAAAGCACTGTCGGCCGGTACAATGATCTTGAAGTCCAGCGGGTTGATATACGTATAGCCTTTGCTGGTGAGCGTGAAAATATACTGTTTGTTCCAGTTGGCGCTGTAGTTCACGATCTGGCGGGGCTGACCGGCAATCCTTTTCTGGTTGGAGAGCTGGTGCAGGTCGGCCAGGATCTGGCCGGAAGGCAGGATCAGTGCGGCATCGGAAGAGTCAGCGCCTGCTTCATACAGGAAGAGCCAGCCTTCGGGCAGGTTGCTGGTCACCTGCATCTGGAATTTGTGGAAGGCGCCAACGCCGGTGCTGCTATCGGTCACTTTAAGGTACAGCTCATAGGTGCCGGGCGTGGCGCCGATGACGCTGCGGATATTTTTATCCTTCGAGATCTCGTAGCTGGTCAGGTTGAGCTGATTGAGATAGTACCAGGAATATTTCAGCTTGCCCTGGCCGCTCTGGTCCTGGAGGGTGACCACGGGATCAATTTTCAGCGTGTCAAATTGTTTTACGTTGACAATATCAGTGCTGGTGCTGATACTGATCTCGTTCAGCTCGGTATAATCGTAATTGCCTTTGTCCTTATAGCAACCGGCCAGCAGGCCGAAGCCGGCAAGGGAAAGGAGCATTTTTAGTCTGTTCATGCAGCGAATGATTTAGACTGCTTACGCAGGGAAAGAAATAGGGTTGTTGGACTCATCATAGATGGGCCCCTGTTCCTGTAAGGCGGCCCGCAGGATTTGCTTCAGGTACATATAGTACTGGAAGTCCACGCCACCGGTAGGCGTCCGGAAATTATAGACTGCCAGGCCGGTGACATCAATGATGAACCGGTACTTGGCCTCGCTGTAGGGGCCAAAGAAACCGATCAGCAGCATGTCCCAGTTATCAGGTTTGCTGAGGATATTGTTGAGCTTAACGGTGTAGTTCAGTCGCTCCGTAGCGCCGGGCAGCAGTTCGCCGCCATCGGTGATGCGCAGCGCTATCCTTACTTCCTTGCTGGCCAGGTCCGCGGTCTTGTACACTTTGACCAGCAGGCTGTCCTTGAACTGGCCTGCTTTCACTTTGGGGGTGATGATATCATAATGCACACCTGCCTGGGCCGTGGTCTTTGCCGGATCGGCCACCACGGTAAAGCTGCGGTCCTTCCCTTCGGCATCGCCCATCAGTTTCAGCGGGATGGCCACGGTATCCACCTGCAAACTGCTTTCATGCACGGCAAAGGAAAAGGTGACGCTGTCCTGGATATACAGCAGGCTGTCGGTGAAAAAATAAACGCTGGCAGGGCTGGTATAATCAAGCCGGGGATCCTTGGTGCAGCTGGTGGCCAGCAGGCTGCTGACCGTGACCAGTGCTACCAGTAAGCCGGGTATGGAGATCTTTTTTGTCATTGTGCAGTTTTTGGTTTGTCCAATCAACGGTTTCCGTATTCACTTTCAATAGGCGGCGTAGGCGGTACATACACCGCTTTGCTGCCGGGGATGGTGGTACCGGGAATGTTCACGGTCTGTAGCCGCTTATAGAGATAAAAGGTCTGTCCTTCCGAGAAGAATTCTTTCCGGTATTCTTTCAGCAATTCCGCCTGCAGCTGTTCTGCGGTCAGGCTGGTGGACAGGTTAGCGATCCCGCGGTGACTGCGGACGGCATTGAGGTAACCGATGCCTTCAGCTACATCGGGCGTGCTTTCGGCGGCTATATAATACATTTCCGAAAGGCGCAGCAGGGGCATCAGGTATTTCACTGCGGAAGGCGCTGCTTCTATCTGCCAGAAGCGGGAGGAATAGATCAGGCCGTTCACTGTTTCCAGGAGATAGTTGTACCGGTAATCGGTAGAGCCGCCGCTGTTGACCTCAAAGATGCTGCGGTAGTTCTCCGCCGAATTGAAGAGGCGGTCGTTCTGCGCCGTACCGCGGAAACGCTGATCGGTAAAGGTCACCAGGTTATAGATATAGAGGGCAAACACCTGCTCGGGCGAGAAGGTCCGGTCCCGCTGATCGGCGGCTACGGACACTTCGTTCTGCGCAATGAACCGGAACTGGTCCGAGTTGATCACTTGCTGCGCAGCGGCCAGGGCGGCGGGTTTGTTGTTCATGTAGAGATAGATGCGGGCCATCAGTCCTTCCACGGCAAACTTGTTGAAATGGCAGCTCCGGCGATACAGCATATCGGTGGCCGATTGCGGGTTGCCGGAGGTTTGTTTTACCGGGTCATTCTGCAACAATGCTTTGGCCTCGGTGAGATCGCCCAGGCATTTGTTAAGGGTTTCTTCCACGGTAGACAGTGGCGTAACGGTTTTGCCGAAGCTGGTGACGTAGGGAATAGCGGCATCGGCACGACCTGCAGCATAGCTGTTACCGAAGAGGCGCAGCAGGTCGAAATGCAGGTAGGCCCGCAGCCCCAGCGCTTCGCCTTTTACCAGGTTGTATTCATTGCCGGTGAACAGTCCCTGCTTGCCTTCAATTTGTTTGAGCAGGTTGTTCAGGTTGGCGATCACATTGTAGCTGCCCCGCCAGGCGGTGAGCAGGCGGCCCTGCAATTGTGTTTCGTTATAGTCATAGCGGCCCACGCTGTAATAATTGCTGATAGGGTTGGAGAGGTCATAGTCCTGTGCCAGCCCGCTCAGCATGCCCATGGTCATTTCGCCCCCGTACATATTTGTACCGGTCATGAGGTTGTACGCGCCATAGAGGGCGTCCCTGAATCCCTGGGCATTGGAGAACAGCTGTTCATCTTTCACCTCTGATTTCGGTTGCACATCCAGCCACTTGTTGCAGGAGGTCAGCAGCAAGCCGGCGAAAAGGATGGCTATAGTTGATTGCATGCGCATAGTTGAAGGATTGCTATTAAAATGAAGTTTGGATAGAGAATGAATAGGATTGGGCGAAGGGGTAGGCCAGTCCGCGTTCCTGCTTCACCGAGCTGATGCGGAAGGGATTGTTGGCATACAGGTTCAGCCGCAGGGTTTGCAGGGGCAGCTTCCTGAGGAAGGCTGTCTGTGCAAAATCATACTGCAGGTTCACCGATTCACAGTTCAGTACATTATCGTCCTGTACAAAGCGGGAGCTGGGCAGGGTCACGGAGCGGTCGGCCACATTCTTGAAGAAGGTATGATCGCCGGGCTGGCGCCACCTGCCTTCATATACGCGGTTGTCCACATTGTACCGGATATCTGCATTCTCCACGCGGTCTACCAGGGTCTGGTTGTACAACTGTCCACCGAAATAATACCGGAAGATCACATTCAGGGTAAAGCCCTGGTACATGATATTGGTGCCGAACAGTCCCTGGAACTCAGGCGTGGCGTCGCCGGTCACTACCTTGTCTTCCGCACTCCATACAAAGGTTTTGGAACCATCTCTTTTCAGGAATACTTCCCGGCCGGTGGCGGGATCAATGCCGAGGGAGCGGACGGTATAGATAGCGGTGATGGACTGTCCTTCCTGGTACAGCAGGGTGGGACTGGTACTGTTATTATCTACCTGGTCCTTGTTCTGCTGTTCGTTATAGGCTTTGAGTGCGTTGGAGATCTTCAGCAGCTTGTTGCTGTTGTGGAATACTGATGCGTTCACGCTCCAGCTGAACCGGCTGCTGTTATTGCGCACCAGGAAGTAGCGGGCGTTCAGCTCATACCCTTTGTTGCTCACCTCGCCCAGGTTTTCCTTGTAGCTCACAAAGCCCATGGATGGCGGGATGGAGAGGTCTATCAGCTGGTTCTGGGTGCGGTCGTCATAATAGTTGGCTGTGAGCGAAAGTTTACCGCGGAACAGGGTGATATCTGCGCCGATGTTCAGGGTATTCTTCTGCTGCCATTTCAGCTCGCTGTTGCCCAGGCTGATCAGGTAAGCGCCGATGGCGTTGAGGTAGCGGGTCTGCGTAAAATAGCTATAGGTGGTCATGGCCTGGTAGGAGGGGAAGTTCTGCGTGCCGGTGCTGCCATAGGAAGCGCGGAGCTTGAGGTAGCTGATAGCCCGCAGGGATTTGGCCCAGGCTTCATTATGGATATTCCAGCCGGCGCCTACGGCCCAGAAAGGTGCAAAGCGGTTGTCGCTGCCAAAGCGGGAGGAACCGTCGGTGCTCACGGACAGGTCGGCCACATAGCGGTTGTCATAGGAGTAGTTGATATTGGAGAGGAAGCTGATGCGGCGACTTTTATTATCACTGCTGAGCGGCCTGCCGCCCTGCTGGTACTGACCGCCATAACCGGGATCGTCCAGGTTCTGGCTGGGGAAGCCTTCCGCTACCAGGGTATTGGTGTTGCCCGACTGGTCCGAGCCGTTCACGCCGGCGGTGGCATAGAACAGGTGCCTGCCGCCAAAGGTCCGGTTGAAATCCAGGTAGGTGCTGAACTCATAGAGGTTGGTCTTACCATTCTGCAGGGTATAACTGCCCTTGCGGAGATAATCGGCCTCGGCATAGTTCAGGAAATCGGTATGGTCAGCGGGTTTGAAAATATGGAATTCATTGCGCTGTGTTTGCAGGCTGAAATTGCTGCGCAGCTTGAGGTCGGGGCTGATCAACCATTCCAGCGAGAAATTATCATTTACCTGCAGGTACTGGGAATAGTCCTGCGTATTGAGGGTGCTGTTGTAGAGCGGGTTGGCTACCAGTGCGGGGAAGTTGACAGAGCCAAAAGTGCTGATGCTGTCCACGGCCTGGAGGATATTGCCATTGGCATCCTTCATGCGCCAGTAGGGGTTCATCCGGGCATAGCTGGTGAAGTCGCCATAGGGCGAGTTGGTGGCTTTGTTCTGCGTTACCGAGAGGTAATTGCGGAACAGCAGGTTTTTGACGCGGTAGGAGAGCATCATGCCGCCGGTATAGGTCTTGCGACCGGATTCTTTCATCACCCCATTGGCCAGGTTAGCGGACAGGTCCATGGCATAGCGCAGGGAGCGGTCGCCGCCTTCCAGGTAGAGATAATGTCTTTGCCCGAAAGAATTTTGCAGCGGCTGGGAGATCCAGTCGGTATTGACACCGCGGTTCACCTCCGCCAGCCGGCGGTTATACAGCTCGTCCAGTCCCTGCTGGGTGGTGAGGTTATAGGGAGCGGAGTACAGTCCTGCTGCTTTCTCTATCTCCAGTTTCTGGGCGGCGTTGAGCAGGTTATATTCCCGGAGATCAGGAGTTTCCAGGGTGAAATCGCCGGTATAGGAGATCCGCATCTTACCCGCCTCGGGTTCCTTGGTCTGTATTACCACTACGCCGTTGGCGCTGCGGGAGCCGTAGAGTGCGGTGGCGGTGGCGTCCTTGAGGATGGTGATCCTTTCCACGCGGTTCATGTCCAGGTCAAACACCCGTTGCAGGGGGACTTCAAAACCGTCCATGATAAAGAGGGGCAGGTTGGGGCTGCCGGTATAATCACCGCGCAGGTCGGGCAGGTTGCTGGCGCCACGGACCTGGATATCGGGCAGCTGGTTGGGGTTGGAGCCCAGCAGGTTACTTTCGGCCACCTGGAAAGAGGGGTCCAGGGCGCGGAGGCTCTGGATCAGGTTGCGGTTGCCGGCCTGGCGCAGTTCCTGTGCCGTGAAGGTGGTGGCGGCACCGGTGAAGCTGCCGGATTTGCGTGCAATGATGCCCGTTACTACGGTCTCACTCATATCGGCGGCTTTGCGCACCATGCGGATAATATTAGGCTGGTTCGCCCGCAGGGTCAGTTCCTGGGTTTCATACCCGATAGAGCTGACCACAACGGTGGCTTCATTCTTGTCCGAGCGGACCACAAAATTGCCCTGCTGATCGGAAGCGGAAGCGTTCTGCGTGCCTTTCTGCACAATGCTGGCGCCGGGCAGGGGGGTATTGGTGCTGGCATCCAGCACACGGCCCGTGATACTGACCCAGGCAGAGGGCTGCCAGTTGGGCTGGGCAGGCTTGGGGCTGATGACAATGGCATTGTCCACCAGCGTAAAATTGAGGGATTGATTGGCCAGGGCCAGCTTCAGCACTTCTGCCAGCGGCCTGTTGCTGACAGTCAGCGTTACGGGATTGGCGTCCCGCAGCAGCCGGGCGTCGCAGAAGAAATCGAAGCCGGTCTGCTTGCGCAGCAGGGTAAACACTTTACCCAGTTTTTCCTCCTTCACCGAAATAGTGACATTCTGGGAGAAGGAAGCTGCCGCTGCATGTAAGGAAATAAGCAGTAGTAGGGCGGATAGCCTCATAATCAGTAACGTTTTGGTGAATAAAGGCTGGCGCGGGCCCAGACCTTTGCTGAGAACACGTAGTTCCATACTTTTGTACAGTTAGTTTGATGAATGAATCGGTGCCTGTTAGTGCTGGTTTTTCTGACGATTAACTTTCGCCGGAAGTGCTTCGACCCACTTCCGGTTTTTTAATGTCAGCATGTGTGGTTAATCCTTCATGCATAATTTTTTTGTGAACGAATAGGGTGGGGATGAGGTTTATTTGGGATACACGATCAATGTCTGTCCTTCCTGCCGGAAACGGATCTGGTGCGAAGCCTCGAGGATCTTCAGCAGCTGCGCCATCTCCTGCCGCCGGGATACAATGCCGGAAAAGTGCAGCTGATCCAGGTTGCCTTCATAGCGGATACTTACATCATACCAGCGTGCTACCTGCCGCATCAGGGCCTGGATATCAATTTCACTGAACTGGAAATAGCCGTTCTTCCAGGCAACCACTTCTTCTGTATCTGCTGTCACTACGCGGGTTTGGGACGGGTTGCCATTGGCGAGCAATACCTGCTGGCCGGGTTGCAGGTTCACCGGTTTACTGTCCGCGCCCAGCGGCAGTACGCGGATCCGGCCATCTATCAATGTGGTCCGGGTATAGGGTTCATCGGTATAGGCGTTGATATTGAGATCGGTTCCGAGTACTTCGGTGGTATGATCATAGGCCACTACCCGAAAAGGCTGCTGGGGTTGCTTCGCCACTTCAAAATAAGCCTCGCCGGTAATGGTCACTTTACGTTCTGTACCGGTGAAGCGGGTAGGATACACCAGGGACGATGCTGAGTTGAGCCATACCCTGGTGCCATCGGGCAGGACCATGCGGAACTGCCGGCCACGCGGGGTGGTGAGGGTATTATAGGTAATGGCTTCGGGTGCTTCGGTATGGGTGGCGCGGTAGCTCAGCTGCTGGTTCTCCAGCACAACCTGCATGCCGTTCTCGGTGGTCAGCGCTCCATTGCCCAGGCTGTCCAGGGTGAGTTGCCGGCCATCGGCCAGGGTCAGGATAGCGCCGTCTGTGCCGGGTTTGGGCGGCGTAGTAGGTGTGGTATTGTTTGCGGCGGTGGCCGGAGCTTCTGTGGGAGTGGCCAGCCAGAAATAGGCAGTTAACCCAATGCCAATAGTGATAGCGGCAGCGGCCAGCCATTGACGGCGGCGGTTCCGGCCTATCGGCGTTACGATGGCTGTTTCTGTTTCGGCGGCCTGTTTCAACGGATCGGATCCGGTTGCCTTCAGTCCGGCATTGGGTGTTTGTTGCAGCTGCGCTATCAGGAGGCGCTGTAGTGCTTCGATAGAAGCGGCAGGGGCTTCCTGGTATCGGTGCTGGTAATAAATTTTTTCAATGAAATCTTCCACCGCTGTATCATGCGCGGGATCGGCCAGCCACTGGCGGAGTGCCTGCAGCTCCTCCGGTTGGAGGGTATTGTCGAGCAGCTTTTGTAATAGTTCTGGTAAGTTGGAGGGGGCCATATAATTAGTAGACAAGTTTTTTAAAAAGGCTAATCAGTGAAGGAGCAGTTTTTTTAAAACTATTTTGGGAAGATGGGTAACAAGCGTTCGTAAAGGCTGGTCGGTTTACCGGGGATAAGGGGCTGAAAACTGTGGTGGGCTTCGTTTCTGGCGGTGTGTTTTTAGGTTCGTCCCAAAACAAAAGGTTCCGGGTTGGCAAGAGCTATGGTTGCTGGATGCGGGCATTCTGGTTTGTCCCAAAAAAAGAACTCAGGACTGACAGCGTGTGTCCGGTTATAGGCTGACTGCGTTGACAGGGTTTATATTTTTGCTCCGCGGGCCTTTAGGTTCGTCCCAAAAAAAAGAACTCAGGACTGGCAGCGTGTATCTGGTTACAGGTTGACTGCGCTGACAGGGTTACTATTTTCAGACGGCTGGTTTTTAGGTTCGTCCCAGAACAAAAAATTCCGGACTTGGGTTTGTTGATTGCTGTCAGCGTACCAGGAAGAGCAGCACCAGTCCCAGATAATTCTGTTTCTCCAGGAGATACTGCCGCACCAGCGCCAGGGCGCGCGCCACATGGTTCTGCGAAGTGACACGGGAGATCTGCAGGCGCTCCGCGATCTCGGCATGGCTCAGGCCCTCAAAACGGCTGAGCCGGAAAACCTGCTGCATCTGCGGCGGCAAACGATCCACCGCCTCGCGCAAATGCCCTTCCCATTCCTTCCATTCCAGCCGCTGCTGCACCGAAGGAGCGCTGTCCTGCATATGCGCCAGCAGCTGCGCCTCGTTGCGCGTGACCAGGACCTTCTTCTTTAAAGTATTGCGGATATGATTTTTGGCAACCGTGATCAGCCAGGCCTCAAAATTTTCTACTTCGGCCAGCTTCTCCCGGTAATGCCAGATGCGCAGGAACACTTCCTGGCAGATATCCTTGGCCAGCTCGTCCGATTTGGTGAAAGAGTAGGCGAGACCATACAGCTTCCCCAGATGCTGGTGAAATAATAGTCCGTAGGATTGCTCATCCCCCGAAGCCGCTCGTTGAAGGGCTGTCCTTTCTGTTGGATCTGCTGCCAATAGTATTGCAATTGCTGGTTCCGGTAAAGGTACGTAGAACCACCTGTACAGCCCGCTATGAAAAAAGGGAGCTGATTTCCGCTATTCCCGTACCTCTTTCGCCATTTTGGTGGCTTTCACACTCACGATCAATATCTGCAAGGCATGGAACAGCATCAGTGGCAGGAGGATCAGGCCCATATTGCCGCTGTTGGCAAAGAGCGCTTTGGAGAATACGGTGCCATGCATCAGCGATTTCTTGGTGCCGCAGAAACGGGTGCTGATCTCATCTTCACGGTTGAAACCCAGTCGCCGGGCAAAAAATCCCGACAGGGCGTAGACGGTATAAAATAGCACCAGCACAATGACCACCAGTCCGCCAAAAAGCACGGGGCCTACACTGCTGAACAGGTTATCCTCGAAAGAGTGGACAAAGCTTTTATATATAATGAGCAGGATCACACCTTTATCGAACAGGGATAAGACCTTTAGATTTCGTTTCACCCATTTACCGAAGAAAGGTTGCAGCAGCAGGCCAACTGTCAGTGGCAGGACCAGCTCAATGAGCAGGGATTGATAGATGGCGCCGGAATCACTCAGGCCGCCGCTATCCTGGAGGAAGAGCCGCATCCATAAAGGCGTGATCACAATGCCGATGATACCGGAAATACTGGCATTGAAAATAGCGGCTGGTACATTGCCTTTGGCCATGGACACCATCACCACTGAAGAGGACACAGTAGAGGGCAGGGCTGCCAGGAAGAGAACGGAGATCCATAACAGTTCCTGCTGCGGGGTATGTACCAACGGGTAGAAGGGGAGTACCAGCACCGGGAATACCAGGAAGGTGATGAATTGCACCAGCACATGCATACGCCAGTTGGCCAGACCGGATCTCAGTTCCGGCAGGCTCAGCTTCATACCGTATAACAGGAAAACTATCATGATGCCGCCGGAGGAGATACTGTCCAATGGCACTTTACTGTCCCTGCTTCCCAACTGCGGAAAAAAATAAGCCAGCACAATACTGATCACGATCGCAATAACAAACCTGTCTATTTTCATCTGGCAAAAATATCAAATGTTAAAAATATAGCGGCAATAGTGATTGCAGGCGGATTTTGTATTTTTGTCCAAACCCCTGTAATGAGACACCTGAAACCAATCCTTATCATTGCCTGCTTCCTATGCCCCTTATGGATGAGCGCACAGACTGACTCCACTTATTTTGACGCCGGCGGCGTCCTGCTCAGAAAGGAGTATACCCATCATGTTACGGTGAAGGGAGAAGACCTGGCAAAAATGCCTTTCCGCTCTTTGCGTGAGGCTGTCAATGTTTATTTTTCCGGACGTTATACAGATCAGGCCACGCTGGTCTATGTGGTAGATGGCATCCCCATGAACGATGCTGATGCCTATCCCATCCAGGATATTGAATCTGTCAGCATGGTGCTGGACGCCCAGGCAAATCTGCGCACATCTTCTGGCTCCACTGCCGGCAATGATGTGCTGATCCTGGTCACTACCCGGCAGCATAGCGGCAGGCCTAAAGGAATTTCGTTTGCTGGTAGCAGCTACCTGGTAGACCGTCACTTTATGGATGGTGAAGGCGGCGGAAAATCCGCCAGCTCGCCCGATTTCTTTCACCAGTATTATCTGTCGGCCCGGTTCCAGCAAAAAAAGCTGACAGCGGGCGTATCCGCCAATATTCTCCGCGATATACTGCCTACGGCTGAATTTGCAAATGCTGCCAAACAATCTTCTACACCTTACCAGCTGACCCGTTTCCGGTTCAACGGCTGGCTCAGCTACCAGCTGCATCCCCGGCATGAGCTGACGGCCCGCATGTATTATATGCCGCAGCAGGCAAAAGGAAAGGATGAGCTGGAGCTGAATTTTACGCCCGGCCAGACCACCCAGTTCCGCAGCAGCCAGGACGGTAACCAGAATATCCTCAAAGCATCGGTTCAGCTGCGTTCCCGCCTGTGGAAGCATTGGGAGAACCTGTTATCAGTAGCTTACCTCAATGGAGAAAGTGGACTGGATATGAACCAGCTTACCTACGTGCCTACTGCCGCCTATCCCAATAATGGCTCCATGCTGATAGCTACCGACAGGATGCGGACGGAACATTTCAGCATCCGTGATCATATCCGGTATACCCTGAGCGCTGGCCAGTTCAGCTTCCAGCCATCGCTGGACATGCAATACCATTACTTTTTCTACAAGGATAATTACGCAACCATGTATGGCAGTGGCCTGGTCATTGGCGCAGAGCCTGGACTGGGTAACCCCGGTTCCATTTCTACAGCAGGCACCCAGGCTAAAGGCGAGTATTATAGTTTTACGCCGGCCCTGTCTGTTGAATACAAAAATGTGGCTTTGCTGACCGCCGGTCTCAGGAAGTTCCTGCCCACAGGTATTTCTTCTCAAGGTTATACACCGGATGCGCTGCCTTTTGTCTCCGGTACTGTTAAGCTGGGGCAGCTGATCCAGCATGATGGCCAGCTGCCGCTGTCCCTCTATGGCTCCTACGCTAAACTGCCGTATGGGACCAATGTGCTGGGTACCGCTGCTGCCGATCCTGCTAATGGGTATATGTATTCCGTCCATCTGCCCGGTATTACCGCAACACCCGGTTCCTGGCCAACTATCGGACAGGATAAGGACAGGTCCTGGCAGGCAGGCGCCAATGCCAGCTTGCTGAATAAGAAGCTGACCCTTGATTATAATTACCAGGATATGGCTTCCTATATCACATTACTGCTGGGAACCCCTGGTCCTGGGGGCATCTTCAACCAGGTGTCCGACTGGAAGCTAAAGGCTGCTTCCCATCGCATTGGCATTGGTACTGACCTGGCGCTTGGCCAGCTGAACTGGCGTGCAGGCATCCAGGCTACTACCCAGAAACAGGAGATCAGCGCCGTAAGGTCTGATAGCTCCGTGGCGCCTATAGGCCCCGCTACTGATCCTAAGAATAAGTGGACCGGTGGCTGGAACAACCATTTTAGCATTGGGAAGTTCAATGCCGGCTTTAATGTCCTGTATTATTTCGACCGGCAGCTGGTCAGCAACGGCAGCATCGTTTATTTCCAGGAGGCTAACAGCTTTATGCTGCAGCATATCTATGCCGGCATTAACCTGGGCAATACCAGGATCGGGAACCTGGACCTGTACCTCAGCGGCAGGAATATTTTCAGGACCAGGGATGGTGACGCCGATAATACCTACTTACGGTATTATGGTCTGGGCGCTAACCTGAAACTTTGATCCTCATTTAGTTGAATAATATTTAGACAAGCGGGCGGGGAATATTTTTCCCGCCCGCGTCGTTTTGGCGACTTACATTTTCCGCATATCGTAACAGGAAGCGCCTCCCCTTAGACGAGTTTTGCATTTCATTAGAGATAATTTACTGTTTCACAATGGCTACTACTTGTTCCCCCCTAAAAAAGAGTACAGGCAGTTGCATTTTGTTAACCGTACTTGTTTTGATCTGAAGTAGCTAATTCATGGTAAGGCACATTATTCTTGTTATTGGATCCATTCTCGGGCTCGTTCATGCCGCGGTCAGCCAGTATACCCTTTCTGGCAAAGTGATCAGCAGCCAGAAGCAGGCCCCTGTCGCCTTTGCCAACCTCTCCGTTGCCGAACATGAAATATGGGCTACCGCCGATGCCAGAGGCGCTTTCAGCTTGCGCGATGTGCCTGCCGGCAAAATAATCCTCACCATCTCCTACACCGGCTTTCAATCAAAAAATATTGAACTGGAAGTATCCCGCGGAATGGATACCCTTCAGTTTATCCTGGAGCCTTCCAATCTTTTACTGAAAGAAGTGATGGTGACGGCCAAAAGAAAGGCCAGCTCCCTGGGTACATCCTATCTAATTGACCGGACAGCACTGGACCATATGCAGCTGCTGAATGTGGCGGCCGCTACCAGCCTGCTGCCTGGCTTTAAGACCAACAGGAACCAGCACCTGGCCACGTCCGCGTCGCAACCTATAGCGGTGAACGGCACCAGTGGTGAAATGGGTAATGCCCTGTTTGGCGTGGCAGTGGAAGTGGATGGGACCAGGATAGCCAACAGCGCTTTGCCTGGTATGACGGGGGCGGATATGCGTAATATTGCCTCCACCAATGTTGAAAGCATTGAGATCGTGACCGGCGTAGCCTCCGTGGAATATGGCGATATGACCAATGGCCTGGTGAAGATCAATACCCGCAAGGGTAAATCGCCCCTGATCATTGACATGATGACCAAACCCAATACCAAGCAGGTGGCGGTAGCCAAAGGCTTTGGGCTGGGTGAGGGGAATGGGGTGCTGAACCTGAGCCTGGAGCATACCCGCTCTATCTCGGATCTGACTTCACCTTATACCACTTATGCGCGGAATAGTCTTTCCCTGAACTATAGCAATACTTTCAACCAGAAGAGCCGGCAGCCTTTGTTCCTGGATATCGGGATCACGGGTAATACCGGCGGGTACAATTCTGAATCGGACCCCGACCTGTTTGTGAACACCTATTCCAAAATGAACGATCATGTGTTGCGGGGAAATCTGTCGCTCAAGTGGCAGCTCAACAAACCCTGGATAACCAATATAGAATTGAGTGGCGGCCTGAACTACAACGACCGCTTCTCCGAGACCAGCAGCAAAAAACTCACTGCTTCTTCTGCACCGTCTGTTCATGCTACGGAAGAAGGGTATAATGTGGGACAGCATTATGATGAGAACCCCAATGCCGCTGTGATCCTGATCCCGCCGGGTGAATGGTACGAGATCAGTTACAATGACAGCAAGGCCTTCAACTATTCAGGCCGGCTCAAAGCCAACTGGAACCGCAACTTTGGTATTGTCAACAATAACCTGAAGTTGGGCGTGGAGATGGATAAGAGCAGCAACAATGGCCGCGGCAATTATTACCAGGACCTGCGTTATGCGCCCGACTGGCGGGAGTACCGCTATGACCAGTTCTCCAATATCAGCAACTATGCTCTGTATGCGGAAGACCGCGTGCATATCCCCCTGGGCCAGTCTTCCATCCGGCTGGTGGCCGGTCTGCGTTCCGATATCACGGACGTGAAAGGATCGGAGTACGGTACGGTGGGTACGCTCTCGCCGCGCTTCAACGGGGAATATGTTTTTTGGGAGAAGGCCAAACGTCGTGTCCGGGACCTAAGTGTCCGGGTGGGCTGGGGCAAATCAGCCAAGTTGCCGGCCTTCAGCGTCCTCTTCCCGCAGCTTAGCTACAGGGATATAAAGACCTTTTCGCCCGGCACTACCTCGGATGGCTTAACCTATTACGCGTTCTATACCATGCCTTCCACGCGCCTGTTCAACCCCGACCTGAAATGGCAGTACACGATCCAGAAAGAGATCAGCATGAGCGCTAATATTGAAGGCACGCGGATCATGATCACAGCAGCACAGGACAAGACCTTCGACAGCTACGATGGCATCAATGTGTTTTCACCCTTTACCTATAAGTTCACTGACGAGACCCAGGTGGAAAAATCAGCTATTCCCATTGCCAACCGCCAGTATACGGTAGATCATCAGACCGGTGTGGTCACTATCACCGACAAGAGCGGCGCCCTGCCTGCTGAAACAGTTCCGTATAAAGAGATCACCCGTTATATAGGTAATGCCAAAGCCATCAACGGCCCTACGGTATTGCGGAGAAGACTGAGCTGGATCATTGATTTCAAAGAGATCCGGTCTATCCGTACTGCATTCCGGGTGGATGGTAACTATTATTACTACCGCGGCGTGGATGAGACCGTGACTGCCTATATGCCTAATACTACCCAGACCATGGCCGATGGCAGCTTCTATAAATTTGTAGGTTATTTTACCGGTGGCGCGCTCTCTGCCAATGGCAGCCTGTCCAGGAGCCTGAACATGAATGTTACCGCCACTACGCATATCCCTTCCATCAGACTGATCCTTTCTGCCAGGCTGGAATGCTCCCTGTACGATTTTTCCCGTAACCTGAGTGAGCGCAGCAATGGCCAGCGAGGTTTTGTGCTGGACAGCAGGGATGAGTACCTGCCTTCTTCCAGCAAGCAGGGGGTCTATGGCGGTAACCGTTTCGTGGGCCTGTACCCGGACTATTATGTCAGCCTGGACGATATGAATACCAGGATCCCTTTTCAGGAAAAATTCCTCTGGGCCAAAGACAATGATCCCACTCTTTACAATGAGCTGGCAAGGTTGGTGATCAAGTCCAATACAGATTATTATTTCAATCCTAATAAGGTCTCTGCTTATTACTCGGCCAATATCGGCATTACCAAGGAGATCGGGGAACTGGCATCGGTGTCCTTCAATGCCATCAATTTTATCAACAATATGGCCAGGGTGCGCAACAGCAGCAACAATACGGATGCCTCCCTGTTTGGCAGCAGTTATATCCCTGCATTTTATTATGGACTGAGCTGCAGGCTGAAGATCTAAACCAATTATTAATAATAAAAGCAAGAAGCGATCATGAAAAAGCTACTCTATTTAATGCTGCTAACCGTTGTCGGGTTCTATTCCTGTAAAAAGGACGATAAAGGAAGCGGTATTTTTTCAGTAACGGTACAGTTGAAATATCCTGAGAATGCTGAGTTTGGGGTGACAGAAGGGGTAAAGGTGAAGATCAGTTCGGCTTCCATGTCTTATGACGCCATGACGGATGCCAGCGGTAAAGTGACTTTTGGCGTACCAGTAGGCATTTATGAGCTTTCTGTTACAGACACCCGTTCTGACGGCACCCGCTCCTATATTTACAATGGCCTGCAATCCAATATCACTGTAACCGGTAACTGGCAGAGCGACAATATCCAGAGCCTGACCCTGGAAGAGTCCCAGGCTGCGCAGGTAGTGATCAAGGAAATGTTTGTGGGCGGCACGCCCAAAGATGATGGCTCCGGCGCCTGGGTGTATGACAAATACATCATCCTGTACAATAACTCTGCTTCTCCGGCCGATCTGACCAACCTGGGCATTTCTTCTATCGGGCCCTTCAATGCTACCGGTACCAATGCTTTTTATGGTACAGACGGCGAGCTGGTCTATAAGAACGAAGGCTGGGTCCCTGCCGTCAACAGCGTATGGTATTTCCAGCAGCAGGTGACCCTGGCGCCCGGTAAACAGCTGGTGATTGCGCTGAACAATGCGGTCAACACTACGCTCACGGTCAGCAAGTCCATCAACTTCGATAACCCGGAGTACTATGCTATGTACGACCTGGAAGATTTTGACAATGCCAATTATTATGTATCGCCTGCCGCTTCCATTCCTACCAGCCACTATGTAAAAGCGATTAAATACGGTACGGCCAATGCCTGGATCCTGAGTGTTACCAGCCCTGGTCTGTTCATCTTCAAACCCGAAGGAAAGACGCCTGTTGATTTTGCCAATGATGTTTCCGTTGCAACCGGTACCGGCGCCCTGGCCAGCAGGAAAGTACCAGTAGAATGGGTGGTTGATGCTGTGGAAGCCTATGAACTGAACGCCAATAACAGGAAGCGTTTTACGGCTACCCTGGATGCCGGTTATGTATACCATACCAACCGTCAGGGCTATTCCATTTACCGCAATGTGGACAAAGCGGCTACCGAAGCTATCCCTGAGAACGCCGGTAAGCTGGTGTATGACTATAACCTCGGTACTGTTGACCTGGGTGGTGCTACCGATCCCAGTGGCATTGATGCAGAAGCTTCTGCAAAAAAAGGCGCCAGGATCGTTTACCAGGACACCAACAATTCCAGCAACGATTTCCACATGCGTAGCAAAGCTTCTTTAAGAACCAATTGATCATGTCAGATCGATCGCTGATAAAGTGTACTATCTATTGCGTTTGTCTGCTTGGCGGGGTCTTTGGCTCCGCCAGGCTGCAGGCGCAATCTGCGCAACAGGCAGACAGTGTGGTGCAGGATATTGATTTTCTCCGCCATGCCAATGCCTGGATGAGCAGTAATACCCTGACCGGCCTTTCCCATTTGCCGGTCCCGAAATTTTCTACCGCTTTGCTCGGTTTCCGGAAGGACAATGGGCCTTTCCGGAATTATTTCCAGTCGGACAACAGTTATACGGTCAGTGCCGTCACCGAATCTTATTACCGCCTGCGGCCGGGCATTGTAGTGCAGGGCAAGTTGCAGTACGACAATTTCAACGGCCGCAATATGGGGGGCTCCGCCCTGATTGATCCGTACAAACATCCGCTGGATGTGGATGAATGGGTGGACAGTACCGCTGGTAACAAAAAGATGGAGTATTATAACCTGGTGGGCGCCATCAGTGCAGCTGTAAGCTCCAGGCTGACGCTGGGCGCAAAGTTGGATTATACCGCGGCCAACTATGCCAAGCGGCGCGACCTCCGCCATGTCAATAACCTGACAGATATCAATGCCCGGGTAGGCGCCGCCTACCGGCTGGGCGAAAACTGGGAGCTGGGTGTTGAATATGGCTATACCCGCCGTATTGAAAGCCTGCGTTTCCAGATAGTAGGCAATACGGATCGTCAATACCTTTCGCTTATCAACTATGGCGTTTTCTTTGGAATGTCCGAGCGTTTTGCCGACAATGCCATTACCGGCGAGACCCGTCCCTTTGTTAATAACACCCATAGCGGAGCCCTGACCCTGGGCGGTACCCTGGCGCCTGGTGTGGTGTTGGTGAATCGTGCCAGCTATGGCCAGCGCAAGGGGTATATGGGGAAGAAGGGCAGTACCACGATTGTTTTTACGGAGCATGAGGCTACGGAATATACTTACGAGGGCGATCTGTCGATCCGGAGAGGCGACCTGCTTCACCAGTTCTCGCTGCGGGCAGGGTATGAGCAATTGTCGAACAATGAAAATGTTTACCGTGCTGAGACCACGCCGGGGCAACGCACTACTATTGTCTATTATGGGCAGAATGAAGTGATGAGCCAGGATATCAGCAACCTGTCTGTACAGTATACCGCCTATGGCCGGCTGGTCAACCATAATCCGGGCTGGATTTTGCAGGCCGGCGGTCAGTATACCAGTCGCCAGCAGACCGGGATCCGTTATCCGTATTTCCGGAAGCAGGACCTGAATTATTTCAGGGTCCAGGTAGCAGGTACAAAGAATTTTTGGGTAGATGAGCACCAGCTAAGTATTTCGCTGGGCCTGGCTTACGGGGCGGGCAGTGGAACAGCGAAAAACGATGGGGTCTATATACCGCCTTCCAGTCAGAATATGCCAGCCAGCAGGGATTCGTATCTTTACCGGGAATTTGAGTATTTTACCAGTCCCCGGGTCCAGGTGGAGCCGGGTGTACGGTATGCAACCAGCATACAGCAAAATATTACCGGTTTTATAAAATTGAGCACCATGCTTACCAGGGCTTTCGACACAGAATATACAGGGAATCACTATAATAGCTTTTTGGTTACCGTCGGTTGCAACTTTTAATGTCCGTTTGTATGAACACTCCTATCAAGTTTTTTGGACTGCTGGCCGGCGCCCTGGTGACTGTTTCCTGGATCGCTACTTCTCCTGAGGTCCGTAATGTCCGCCTTTCCCGTGAAGACTCTTTACGCAAATTATACAGCAGGCCGGTGTCGCAATGGCCGAGGCCTGATATCGACAAAGGCATTGCCTTCAGAGAGCTGGGCGCCATGCCCTACGACAGCTCCTGGCTGCTCGTTGACCGCGACCCGGTCATCAAACTGGGGCAGGTCCTCTTTTTTGATCCCCGTTTGTCCAGTTCTAACCAGATCTCCTGCAGCAGCTGCCACGATCCTGAGATCGGCTGGGGCGATGGCCGTCGGGTATCCCTGGGGCATGATCACCTGCCGGGTTCCCGGAATACGCCTACGCTGCTCAACGTAGCCATTCATCGGGATTTTTTCTGGGATGGCCGCAGCGGCAGCCTGGAAGATCAGGCTATAGCGCCCCTCAGCGCTCACCATGAGATGAACATGGAGACCCCGCTGCTGGCAGAGAAAATTGATGGCATAGCAGGGTACAAAGAATACTTTAAGAAAGCCTATGGCGATGAGCGCGTTACCCTCGATAGGATCTTAGGCGCTATCGCTAAGTTTGAGTCTATTATTAAAAGTCGCCAGACCCGGTTTGATGAGTTTGTACGTGGTAAATACACCGCCCTGTCCGATAAGGAGATCAGTGGGTTACATCTTTTCCGGACAAAAGCCCGCTGTATGAACTGCCACTACGGGACTTTCTTCACCGATCAGGAGTTCCATAATATCGGGCTTACCTATTACGGTCGTAAATACCAGGACCTTGGCCGCTATGAGGTCACCAAAGACCCGAAGGACGTTGGCAAATTCCGCACCCCCACCTTACGCGATGTTATGAAGACCAACCCCTGGATGCACAATGGGTTGTTTGATAATATCACCGGGGTGATCAATATCTACAATTCAGGGATGCATCAGCTGGATGAGAAATCAAAAGACAAGTCTGATTCCCTGTATCCTAAGACGGATCCTATCCTGCGGCCGTTGAACCTTACGGAGGCGGAGAAGGCTGACCTGGTGGCGTTTCTGGAGGCTATTACGGCGACGCAGTATAAGATGCGGAGGCCGGAGTTGCCGAAGTAGGGGAGCGGGTTGTTTACCTGTTCCTGCTATTTAATAGGTTAACTTACATTTGTTTTTTATGCTCTTAGCATTCATTTGAATGGTTAAACTCCTGCCCTGCTGCGTGGCTCATTGATACTACTTTTCCTTCCTCATTGACAATAATGGCTTTCAGGAATATTGAATAATTTCTTCTTACATGTAGGATGTGATAATTTACATGTGTATTTATTTGCATTCATGAGTTGTGATCATTTCCTTTATTCTGTAAATCAGACACTCATTGATGGAGGAAAGATTCAACCGCTTGTCCATAACCATTAAACGATTATTCATATGAAAAAGATTATTTCGTTGATTTTGTCGACCATTATTGTTATTGTCATGTTTTCTTTTTCAAATAAGCCATATGGAGGTGCTTATTGCGCTTCTATAGCCATAAATAGTAGTTGTTCGATTATACATGGCCAGACCGAGTCGCCAACAACTGGTGTTGGAATAGGATATTATATAGATAAGAGTTGGGATGGCACGCCCACTGGTTGCAGATCAAATGTTTGTTCTACAGAAGTCTTTCTATATAGTGAGCCTAATTACGTTGAGCAGTGATGGTGTATGTTGGAATCGTTGCCGATACCAGTGCCAAGCCGCTCAGGATCTTACTTATATATTTATCTGAAGGCTTTTTTTGTAAGTGGAATCTTGTAGTTGTTTAAATTTTTAGGTACGCTACCGAATCTGCATATAATAATGGAGTAACTTAAGGGTGTTATTATGCGTAGTAAATCGGCCCTCATCGGTTACTACTTTTTGTTTTGTAGCTTTTCTGATCATCTCCCATTTATTAATTAAGACAACCAGGAACTGCATGCTGCATGGCAGACAATTCGTTGCGCCATTGCGTGCCTGTTCCTGGAAGGATCTCACCAATTCGTTTTAATTAAATAAACCTTGCTATGAAATCTATGGAGATGCAATTGTCTCTACCTATGAGCGCAGAAGTAGAGAAGATCGAGAATGCTGCCAGGTTAATTGAAAAAGACGTAAAGTGTCATCATTCTATTGCAGCGTTGTCCCGAAAAGTGCTAATGAACAAATCCCAGTTGAAATCCAGGTTCAGAGAGTTATATGGTGTAGGCCCCTACACCTATTTGCAGCAACAGCGACTTGAACGATCAAAGATGCTATTGCTGGCGGGTGAAAGTGTTCAGTGTGTTGCCCTTACTGTAGGTTTCTGCGGCAAACAATCCGCTACAAATTTTGTACGGTTCTTTAAAAGAAAAATGCGGTTGTCGCCGGATGCATGGCGTAAGCTGCAGGGCAATTGCCCACAAAATGGCTAAGTGGAATATGATATTGTTTGGAGAATGATAGAAGTGGATATAATTTGCATACAGAAATTCCAGTCTTTTATTGTTGGCTAATTATTACAAAAACTATGAAGAGGATCATCACATTGTTTTCTGTATCAGCCATTGTGTTTATAGGGTTGTCCTTTACGGCTAACACCGACCGGTCATATTATTGTGCTTCACTTACGGCAAACGTAGACTGCCAGATAGTTTCTGATGTACATGAATGCACAACTGGAGGTACTATTTTCTTTAGATATTTAAGTTGGAATGGGACTTCGGCAGATTGTTTGGTTAATAGATGTTCAACGGTGACTATGTTTTGTAGATGATGGTTGAATGGTTTGTGAGTGTTGTGGGAGGAGGTTGCGAATTAATTTTTAAATTTTTAAACAACGTGAAATGAAACGCATATTCTCATTGTTGATGACTGTTGGATTTGTTGTTTCGGCTTTTGCTTTTACGGGAAAGTCGAGAGGGAGTTCGTTTTGTGCTTCCTTAACTCAAAACACTAATTGTGCTGTCACGGGATCTTCTTTTACAATAGTCTGCACAGGGGGAACAATATTTTACATGTATTCTTCTTGGAATGGGACTACCGCAAATTGCTTAGTCAATCGGTGTGCAACTCAGGTCCGATTTCAAACTGAATAAAATTGTTCTGAAACTTACTTTACTCTCGCGATTCAATAGGTGTGAAAGAATGATCAGCTTTCACAAAGAAAGGGGCTGCCGAAAACCTTTAAAAGAGTAGGTAATTCTTAATTTTTAAATTAAAAACAATGAAACGTATATTTTCTGTCTTTGCTGTAGCGGCAATCGTTACAAGCGCATTTGCTTTTGCTAAACCTTATGGTGGATTTTTTTGTGCATCTTTGACACAAAATATTTCTTGTGCTGTTACAGGTAGCAGCTTTACCGAGGTTACTTCCGGAGGTACTATATTTTATAAGCATGTTGGCTGGAACGGAACTACTGCTGATTGTCTATCAAATAGGTGCAATACTCAAACCCGATTCACTACTGAATAGTAGATATTATTTAAAGGGGGTCTTTTTGATCCCCTTTAAATATTCTATAATTTTCAGTTAAAATCTTTTATGCACCTAATTGATCGACCGAAATTTGCAACATTAAATCCGGCTGAACCACCTTCTGAAGTTAAAAAGAAATAAAATAGTTGGCTTTGAATTGAAGATGTCCAATAGCACCCATTGATGCCTGTTTGGAGTAATATACCACCGCAACAATTAGCTCTTTCTCCTACATTCGTTAGGTGTAGATTGTTTATTGCACTTTTTCCCTCAGCTGACCATTCGGTTTTGGTTGGTACATGCCATCCAAATGGACATGCCCCTTGAGGATCATTTGCCCACCTATTAAAGTTACTTGGATCTACCCAGTCATGAGGGGCAGTATTGGTAATCACAAATAAATTGCTGTTTGGGGAATTCGATGTGAATTTTGTTTCCGTTGTACCATTAATTGGCGTTCCAGCAGTTGAGCTTGTCCAATTAATCAACTGGTGTCCATCTGCGGGTCTTCCCCATTGGAAAAGGTCTCCATAAGCAAGGTAATCCGTTGGACTTGTAGCAACTTGTAAGGCTCCGAGGTTTCTATCTAACCATTTTTTACCTGTTGTAGAACTTGTAATGATGCCATAAGTCACTTCTTGCCCATTGTACATAAAAGTAGCTGTAGTTAAAGCTGGTCCAACTGGACCTACCCATTTGGAAAAGATGGTAGTACCGGTACTGGCTCCGGAGGATGATTTTGGGGTAATGGAAACACGTAAGAATTTATTAAGATCCGTTCCAGCTATATTGTAAACACTATCCATAGCACCACTGATAATGGAACCAGGAGAGGAGATTGTGTCAGTGGCATTATTGGCTATAAACCATTGATAAGTCGTGCCTGCCTGAGGATCATTTTCTGGGTCACTGTAATTAAAAGAAACCTTTATTTTGTTGGTAAGCGCAGGCTGTCCTTCAATTAAAGGATTTTTCGCCTCTGGTACGCCATTGCCAGTATTGAACGATAGTACCTCTCCATACCCAACACCTGCGGAATTAATGGCATAGGCCCTTACATAATAGGCTGTACTGGGTTGAAGGTTGGCCATCTGTGCCGTAAAAGCTCCATTGCTTGTATTTCCCTTGGTGGTATCATCGCTGATAGTGGGCATTTTATTAGTGCTACTCCAGCAGATGCCGCTGGCTGAAATATCAGCATTGCCGTTATCAATAATTGCCCCCCCGCCAACAGCTATTGATCCTGAAATATTAGATACCGGTGTAGTGGTTAGACTTGGAAGAGTAGCCGAAGGGGCATCATCCTTTTTACAACTAATCCCGGCTAAATATAAAAAAAGGCATACAAAGAGTAGATATCTCATTTTAATGGATTTCGTTTGTCAGTTATTTAGAACATGATAAGGATTAATGAGTGAAAATAAGTGATAGCTAATCAATACCTTGCCGGCCCAAAGACCGACAAGAATATTGGAAGTTCTCGATAAATGTTAAAAGCCAGGTTTTAACAAGCAGGTTAATAACTTTTATAACGGAGTGGCTATAAGGCTATAACATGAATATGCTATGTTTTTTTTACTATTTATTCAATCCTCAGGTCCTGTTAAATGGCTTTCTGGAATATCAATAAATTTGAAAATAGGTCCCCCGTAAACTTAAATTGCATTCAATATACAAGACCCTCTCAAAAATCAATCTTTCGTCTGCCTGGTTATAATTGTAAGGTTATTCAAGCGTATCAATCTGACTAATACTTTATTTATGCAATTCAAGAAGTTTGTAAAGCAACAGATATTTACTCGTCGTTTTGCTATTGAACTATTCGCTGTTTTATTTATGAGCATGTTTTTCTATACGGCAATTAGTAAGCTTACTGATTACACAATGTCTCGGGAACAAATGGCTTTAATGCCACTGATGACACCAATAGCGCATATCGTTTCATGGTTGTTGCCATTGACTGAGATAATTTTAGCAACACTGCTGTTTTTCCCTCTAACCAGGAAGATTGGATTTTATTTATCAACCTCATTAATGATATCATTTACACTTTACATAGTCTACATGATGTTATTCTACCCTGAGCTTCCTTGTTCTTGCGGCGGATTTTTAAGCAATTTAAGTTGGCCAGCGCATTTGGTTTTTAACGGAGCTTTTATATTAATGGGGATTTTGGCAATAATTTTATTAAGGAATAGAGTAAATACAAATGGTCTGAAAAGCAATAATTATTCTTTAGCTCATTAATTACTGGTTTAGATGAAATACTTATGTTTAATATTTTTTGTTGCTTGTTTATCTGCAGGTTGCAAAGAGGATAAAGTGCAGGAGCCTTATAAAACGGGTATGGAAGGACAACTTCTACCTGATATAGTTATTCAAATGGCTGATAGTGTGAGCTACTTTCATACTGCTGCTGCAACAGCTGGTAAGCCTCAATTACTCTTCTACTACAGCCCAACCTGTCCCTATTGCCGTGCTCAAATGCGCGATATGATCAATCATTTGGAAAAGTGGGATGATCACCAGATCTATGTAGTGACCAATGCTGACTTGGCATCAATGAAGAAGTTTACTGATTATTTTAAGTTGAGCCAGCAAAAAGGGATAATCTATGGTAGAGATACGGGGAGTGTCATTGCTAAAAAGTATCATCTAATGGGCGTTCCATTTACGGCTACTTTTGATGAAAATAAGAACTTGAAAGCGGCATATGTGGGAAGGCTCAATGCCAAGTCATTGCTTTCAATTCAATAAATTATTGTTTCGCAGAGAGTGAGAGTCAGGTGTTGTTTAAGTATGATCAACTTGAGCAATGCCAAAGGGGATGCCGAAAACCTTGAATAGAGTAGGCTGGGATTAATAAACATTAAATTTTATCAAAATGAAAAAATTATTTTCTGTGCTTGCTGTAGCGGCTATCGTTACAAGCGCATTTGCCTTTTCTTCTAAACCATTTGGTGGAAAGTATTGTGCTTCACAAACTCAGAATTTTCAATGTGCTGTAATTACAAATGTAACTGAATTAGGAACTGGTGGCACAACATACTACAAGTATAGTGCTTGGGATGGAACTAATTCAGATTGCCAATTAACCAGATGTGCTACGCAAACCTCGTTTCTTACAGAATAATATATAATGTAAACTTTTGAAATTAATAAAGTGGTTCCTACATTTATTGGAACCACTTTATTAATGTTGTTTATTGGAGACTTTTAATTATAAATGGTGAGTTATAAGCTAATAATTATTTAATCTTTTATACATCTTACTGAATATCCCGCATTTGCAATATTTGCTGCTGGTACCGTACCTCCCGAAAGTGTGAAATATGATATTTGGCCAGATAAGTTTGTCGAACTCCAATAATATCCTTGAGTACCCGTTTGCACCAAAATGCCCCCACAACAGAACGCACGCTGACCTCCATTCGTTAAATTTATAGCAGTTATTGCGCTTTTTCCTTCTGCTTTCCATTCAGTTTCATTTGGAATATGCCAACTAAAGGGACAAACTCCCTTTGCATTAGCGGCCCATCTATCATAGTTAATTGGATTCACCCAATCGTAAGGCTCAGTGTTTGTAATAACAAAAAGGCTTCCATTCGGAATATTGGAAGAATATTTGGTTTCAGTTGTGTTAGATAGTGGCAAACCAGTTGTCGAACTCGACCAATTCATTAATTGATGTCCATCTGCTGGGCGTCCCCACTGAAACAAATCTCCATAAGCAAGATAATCCGTTGAACTGGTGGCCACTTGTGAAGCTCCAAGATTTCTATCCAGCCATTTATTACCAGTTGTAGGACTGGTAATGATCCCGTAAGTCACTTCTTGGCCATTATATGTAAATGTTACAGATGTTGGTTCAGGACCTACCGGGCCTACCCATTTAGAGTGTGTAGCGTTTCCTGTACTAGCTCCTGCTGATGATTTGGGGGTAATGGTTACACGTAAAAACTTATTCAAATCACCGGCCGCAATAGTGTAGACGCTATCTGTTGCGCCATTGATGGCAGTGCCTGTGGAACTGACGGTGTCGGCAGCATTGGCTGCAATAATCCATTGATAGGTAGTCCCTCCCTGTGGGTCATTCTCCGCATCATAATACGTGAAAGATATTTTTATTTTATTAGTGATGGCTGCTTGTCCTTCAAAAGAAAGCATTCTGGCTTCCGGAACGCCATTTCCGGTATTGAAGGTTACTACCTCTCCATAAGCAGTTCCTACACTGTTGATGGCATAAGCTCGCACATAATAAGTGGTGCTTGGTTGAAGATTATTCAGTTGTACAGTGAAATTGCCGGAAGCTATGCCCCCTTTTGTTGTGTCATCAGTGATGGTAGGCATATTGTTAGTTCTGCTCCAACATACGCCGCTGGCAGTAATATCGGCATTCCCATTGTCTGATATCACCCCCCCGCCGGTGGCAGTAGACCCGGAAATTCCAGAAACAGGGGAGGTGGCTACTGTTGGTAGGGTAGGAGGAGCATCGTCCTTTTTACATCCACAAAAGAAAAAAGCTAACACAGAGCTAATTAGCAGTAAATGTCTCATTTTTGGTTTATTTTATGAATAAGCAAATGGGAATTGAGGTATAGGCAGGCTTAATGGCAATCGGGAAGTTTGTGTTGCGTGGTTCACGTCCAGCACATCTAATTAACGGAATGCTATTAAATTGATAACATCCGAATATTTTCGATTAGCAGGAGACATATGTCTTGTTTTATTTATAAAATTGATTGGAATCAATTTTTTAGATCTATTTCTGAATAAGCCATACTATGAGATGTCGTAAATTCCTATTATTAAATATTTGTGTCAGTTTGGAATTGTTGTCAGTGTCTTAAAAATTTGAAAAAATGTAAAAAATGCTTTGAATAACGGCTTTATATTTGATTGGATCAAAAATGAAGGGCAATTAATAGATGGTTAGATATATAGGCATATATTTTCATTTCATGTTTGCTATCCAACTACCATTGTACTATAGGCATTATTTGCTATTATGATTATTGGTTCTGATACACTTAATCTGTTACTAATTCATTTCTACTGTTAACAATGCAGCTCATTGCATACATAAGTCTATTTAATGATAGATTATTGTAAAAATGCAAAAGCAGAGTCCTTGCTTTGCAATAAGTTTTGAGTCAGAATATTTCCCTTGTATCCGACATGACTTATTTTCTTTCCAAGATGGAAACATAATGACTTATGGAGGTTGTTGATAATATTTTTAAGTTGGAGCAAGCGGAGTTTAAAGAAATATGGCGAAAGCATTATGGCCATATTTATGGTTTCGCGCACAGTTTCATTCCTAATCGTGAACAGGCGGAGGATCTGACAGTAGAGGTATTTGTCAAATTCTGGAAAATTTCTTCAAACTTTCAAGGGAAAGATGAGATTGAAATAAGGAAATTCCTGCTTGTTACTACAAAAAATCTTTGTATTGATTATTTAAGGCGCCAGCAAACGGAAACTTCACGAAATAAGAAACTATTGAATATTATAAAAGATGAAGTTGCCGTCGAAAGAATGCATTTTAAGGAAACTGTCAGGATAGAGATGATCCATAAGGAAAGTGAGAAGCAGGACTTAGTGCAAATGATCATGCAGCTTGCAGATCAGTTGCCTAAAGGCTGTAAAAAGGTTTTTGAACTTTCATTTTATGGTGGCAAAACCAATGAAGAAATTAGTAAAATACTGCGGATCGATTATTACACAGTTGGTAATCAGAAGTGGAAGGCGCTGCAGATCATCCGAAAGGCCATTGATAATAAGAAGATTGCAGGCCTATTGTTTTTGGTTTCGATACTTAGAATAATCAGCTGTTTACCGCTATTATACGTACCCGAATGAAAAAAAAGGCGCCAAGCCATGTTATCAAAGCTACTGCTTCCGTTATTCAACTGTGGAACGGAGATAAACGGTTTTTTGTAACATTTTTTTAATTATCCAAGGTTTATGAACAAGAATGCAGAAAGGGCTGCTTGGTTGATGGCCAGGGACTTGGATGGTGTCATTACAGCAATAGAAAGGCAGGAATTATTGTCGATGATGGGGGACCCTGAGCTGTATTTATCACTACGAAATGAGTTCGCCAATGAAAAAAGCAGAAAGATTGCCATTGCAGATCATTGGCTTACTGGAGAACGGCTGACGCAAAAGTTGGCTGATCGATTGAACAGGAAAATTGCTGCGGATGCTGATCCTTACCGCATTGAACCTACATACACTAATAAGCGCATTGTCCGATCGCTTTGGTTTATCGGCGCTGCGGCTTGTGTTATAGCCATTTTAATACTGCTTAGTCCTGCCCCAACCATAAAACAGGATAAAGATAAGCCTGTCGTTAACCGGTTTAAAAACGATATTCCCCCAGGAGAGCAAAAAGCTACCCTGACCCTTTCTGATGGCAGTAAAATTGTCCTGGAGCAAATGCCTGATGGAATAATAGAGCCTGAACGTGGCGTCCGGATCCAGAAATTGGTAGATGGACAATTGGTTTATAAGACTGTTTCGGGTAATCCGGTCAGAGCCGGTGCTATGAATACGGTGACAACGCCCAAAGGGGGTAAGTATCGGGTGGTGCTTCCGGATGGCACTGCTGTACAAATGAACGCTGATTCCCGCATTGATTATCCTACGGTTTTTTCCGGAGATGAAAGGAAAGTCTCAATCATTGGGGAGGCGTATTTTGAAGTAAAAAAGAGCAAGAAACCTTTCAAAGTAGTTGTAAACGAATTGGAGATAAATGTATTAGGAACCAGCTTTACTGTTAATGCTTATCCTGATGAACCAGCTATAAAAACATCTTTATTAACGGGAGCGGTCAGACTTGATACGGAAAAAGATCTTACTGACAGGTCATCCGGTGTATTGCTCAGACCAGGTCAGCAAGCATTGTTTCCTGCTGGGGTTTTAAAGAGGAAGGAGAAAAAAATTAATATTATTTCTATTCCGGAAGATGCTGTAGCCTGGATTGATGGGGAATTAGCATTTGAAGACCGGCCATTGGAAGAAATTCTTCGGACGCTGGCGCGCTGGTATGATGTCAAACTTGAATATAAGCCAGGGAAATTACGGTCAAATTTTTCACTGCGAATACCGGATAATGAGAGCCTTTCCAACGTACTTTCCATTTTAGAGATGACAAGGTACGTACAGTTTGAAATTGATGGGCATACAGTAATTGTGCATCCCCAATAAACTCCGTTTCGCTTCGCTTCTAACCATCCTATTCTATACAAATAAGCTAATCATTTTAGTAATCATACTTCTCCTCTCCATTAATAGGGATGAGGTAGCCGTTCCATGCCGCATTGACTCGTTAATGAATATTGACTTCAATACTACAAGGAGAACCAAGGTTATGAAAAAATTCGTGAACTCAATCCTCTTTCTGCTTATTTTGATCAGTCTCCAAGCCAGCGGTAATGCCAGCAGGCAGGAGATAACTATTTCTGTAAAAGATAAACCGTTGTTGACGGTAATAGGTACGATCCAGAAAAAGACTGCTCTCCGTTTTTTCTACCCCATGGATGTAATAAAATATAAATCCAAGCCCGTAACGCTCACTTTTAGCGGGAATGTTTTTACACTTCTTGATAAAATATTCAGTCAGCAGCCGGGTATTGAATATATTCAAAAGGAAAAATATATAGTTATCCGGGAACGCATAGTAGCCGCGCCCCAGCTCTTTAATAATATGCTGGAAGTCCGGGATAATCCTATTGACGTAACTGGTCGGGTGATCAATGAAAATGGTGATCCGGTAGTAGGTGCAACTATCCAGGTGAGAGGCACTACCATAGCAACGGCTACTAATGGAGATGGGGTTTTTCAATTAAGGCAGATTGCCGCCAATGCCACGATCCTGATTACAGCAGTCAACATACTACCCACGGAAAGACCAGTAAAAGGGCAGAAAAATATGCTGGTAGAGGTCAAAGGCAAAACAGGGAAGCTTGATGAGGTCCAGATAATTGCTTACGGGACAACCACCAGGAGATTGAATACCAGTAATTCCGTTACCATAACGGCAAAGGATATTGAGAAGCAGCCTGTAACAAACCCTCTCCTAAGCCTGCAGGGCCGGGTTCCCGGCTTATTTGTTTTACAGCCTTCCGGGCTGGCCGGAAGTAGTGTCAAAGTGCAGGTGCAGGGTATTAATAGTATCACAAGTGGCAATAATCCGCTGTATGTGATTGATGGTGTTCCTATTATTTCAGAATTGCCTTCTACAGTTATAGATGCGGTATTAGGACCAGCCGGTCCCAATTATAGTGGAAATGGTAATCCGCTTAACTATATCAATATTGCTGATATTGAAAGTATCGATGTGTTAAAAGATGCAGATGCTACTGCCATCTACGGCTCCCGGGCGGCTAATGGCGCTATTCTGATCACTACGAAAAAAGGAAAAGTTGGTCAGATGCAGCTGAATGTTAATATGCAGACGGGATGGGGTCAGGTTGGTCAAAAGCTGGATATGCTAAATACAAGACAGTATTTGGATATGCGGTATGAAGCATTCAGAAATGATGGGATAAACTGGAAAAGTCCTTCAATAGCGGCTGACGATCTGAAAGTTTGGGATACTACCCGATATACAGACTGGCAGGAGGAATTGATTGGAAATACATCCCGTTTGTCAAATATCAGTGCAAATGTATCGGGTGGCAATTCAACGGTACGCTACCTGTTTGGGGCTACTTATCACAAGGAAACAACTGTATTTCCTATTCCCAGCGATTTTTCGAATGAAAAAATAGGTGCTAATGCCAGTATAACTGCCAATTCTACGGATAACAGGTTTCGCTTTCAGTTTTCGGGTAACTATATGTTTGACAGGAACCAACTGCCAGGATTTGATCTAACGCAGGAAGCGCTACTGCTGGAGCCCAACGCTCCTTCTCTTTTGAATGCCGACGGCACGTTGAACTGGGCGCCTAATGCTGCAGGAGCTTCTACGTTTTATGGTAATCCAATGCGCAAAGTGCTTGTGAAGTACCGCAATAACACCTACAACCTCATCAGTAATGTGGTAGCCGGGTACAAACTTTTTCCTTTTCTTGAGTTGAGCAGTAGTTTTGGTTACAATAGTATGAGGACTAATGATATAAGAGCCTTGCCGCTGATCCTTGAAATTCCGGAGAATCGAGCAAATTCGCTTCGGGCAGCTGATTATGGAACCAGGAATATTGATTCCTGGATCATTGAACCACAACTGAAATTCAATACTGATATTAGCAAGGGTAGAATGGAATTGCTTTTTGGGGGTACCATCCTTAACTTAAAAACAACTGCCGGATACCTCTACGGTACGGGACATTTGAACGATGAACTTTTGGAGAATGTGGATGCTGCAGCAACGCTCACTTCACAATATGCACTACAATCAGAGTACAAATACAATGCATTGTTCGGCAGGTTAAATTATAACTGGGAGGATAAATACCTTATAAATATATCCCTGCGTAGGGATGGAAGCTCCCGCTTTGGCGGCGCCAACCGGTTGCATAATTTTTATTCCATAGGCGCCGGCTGGATCTTTTCCAATGAATCTTTTTTTAATGATAATATTGATTTTATAAGTTTTGGTAAACTGAAAGGCAGTTATGGTACAACCGGAAATGATCAGATAGGCGATTACCGTTTTCTTAGCTTATATAATTTCCCCACCATTGAAATACCCTACCAGGGAGTAGTAAGTTTAATGCCAGCCGGCCTGCCTAACCCGCATCTTCAATGGGAAGAAACAAAGAAGTTGCAGGTTGGGATGGAGTTAGGATTTTTAAAGGATAATATCTTGCTGAATGTTTTTTATGTCAGGAATAGGTCTTCCAATCAGTTGCTGGATTATAATCTGCCTGCTATAGCTGGCTTTACCAGTTATCTTGTTAATTTTCCTGCTGTAGTACAGAACAGGAATTGGGAGTTTTCCGTGAATTCAAGAAACCTGCAGCATAATAATTTTTCCTGGAGATCTAATTTTAACCTCACCATTCCCCAAAACGAACTGCTTTCCTTCCCGGAACTTTCCGCCTCTACTTATGCAAATCTTTTGGTGGTAGGCCATCCGCTTACTGTTAGCAAAAGTTACCGGTTTTCACGGGTTGATCCAGCCTCCGGAAAATACCAGTTCCTGACCAGTAAAGGGGAAGGTACCAATACTCCAAATCCTTCCACAGATCTGACAGCGCTGGTCAATAAATTGCCAAAATTCTACGGTGGCTTCCAGAATACCTTAACCTATAAAGGCATTCAGTTGGATTTCCTGTTCCAGTTTGTAAAGCAAATGGGCTATAATGATGCGCTGTTCTGGAACGGTTCAAGGTTGCCTGGCAGTTTTTATGGCGGGCTTAGTAATCAATCTGTTTCTGTCCTAGACAGGTGGCAGAAAATTGGCGATAAGAAACCTATCGAAAAGTTTACTACCAGCAATAATTTTTTTGCAGAGGTGATCTCCAGTGATTATAGATTTACCGATGCTTCTTTTATAAGACTGAAGAATGTGGCGCTTTCCTGGGAATTACCTGTAGCATGGTTGCGTAAAGCCGGCTTTAAGAAAGCCAATCTGTATGTTCATGCGCAGAATCTTTTCACTATTACCAGTTACAGTGGATTAGATCCGGAAACACAAAGCATGATTTCCCTGCCGCCATTACGAATAGTAACTGTCGGTACTCAATTATCCCTTTAGCGTAAATTGATTATAATATGTTGCCTTGTATTGCTCTAAGACGATATAGAACACTAACAGCTGCCTTATTAATTAGCTGGCTGTTGATCTTTTCAAATGGGTGCACAAAAATGCTATCCATAGATCCTCCATTGACAAGCATTAACCAGGAATTGATATTCAGGTCTGATCCAACAGCCATCGCAGCTGTTACAGGTATATATGCCTCTATGAGTAATGCTTCCGGAGTACCTGGGATTTCTGGTACAGCAGGATTAGCTATGTTGACCGGGCTTTCAGGAGATGAGCTGGTATTATTTAGCGGGGTATCTGATAGCCGCCTCAATGCATATTATAGGAATGAGTTACGTTCTACCGCCGCACAAAGCATTGGCACCGAATTATGGGTTGGGGTTGGTGGACTGGGCTGGTATACTTATATCTTTAGTTGCAATGCTGCTATCGAAGGGCTTTCTGCCTCCAATGCGCTTACGCCGGCAGTTAAACAGCAGCTTCTTGGTGAAGCCCGGTTTTTAAGGGCTTTTTTTTATTTTTACCTTGTTAATCTTTACGGCAATGTCCCACTTATTTTAACAACTGATCCCAGTGTAAATGCAGTTTCCAGGCAGGCTACTGCTCAACAGGTATATGAGCAGATTGTTTCAGACCTGAAGGATGCTGTAGATTTGTTAAGCATAGATTATTTAAATGGTAGCCTGGTTAGGTATCCAGGGGTAGCGGAGCGGGTTCGTCCTACAAAATGGGCCGCGGCTGCTTTGTTGGCCCGGACCTATTTGTATCTGGGTAATTACCAGGAGGCCGGTAAATATGCGGAAGATGTCATCAATCAGCAATCTTTGTTCCAGTTGGCTGGCCTGGATGATGTATTTATAAAAGGGAGCACTGAAGCAATCTGGCAATTACAGCCTGTAAAAACAGGTCGAAATACAGAGGAAGCATTTGCATTCGTTCTTGGTGCCAATGGTCCTACCCCAAGCGCAAATCTGAACCCTGTATATCTAAGTACACAATTGCTGAATGATTTTACTGCTGATGATCAAAGACGATTCAATAAGCATTGGATAGACAGCGTCATTGTCTTAGGCACCACTTATTATTTTCCTTTTAAGTATAAGCAAAAGCAAACCACAGAAAGTCCTACGGAATACCTAATGATCCTCAGATTAGGCGAAATATTCCTAATAAGGGCAGAGGCAAGGGCCAGGGCTGGCCTTGTAGAAGAAGGATTGTTGGATTTGAATACTGTTCGTTCAAGAGCAGGGGCAGCTGCGCTGGCTATTACTGATCCAGCTGTTTTGCTGGAAGCTGTATGGCAGGAAAGAAAAAGGGAGCTGTTTACTGAAATGGGGCATCGTTGGTTAGATCTTAAGAGAACCAATAAAGTGAATGCTGTCATGCAGCAAATGACTCCTTTGAAAGGTGGTGTCTGGCAGTCGACAGATCAGTTATATCCCATTCCATTCAGTGATATACAAAAGAATGGAAATTTGGTACAAAACCCCGGTTACGAACAATAATAACACATAAACCTCATCCGTATTTTAAATATGCCTGGCTGTAGCCGGGCATATTTTTTCATTCATGTTATATACGGGCATGATCTCCGTTTTTGCTATGTAAAGCGCTGATGAGCACATGATTTTACAATTTATTACAGGTAAGAGTATTCCATTATTTTGAATGTAGGTAACTCTATACGAATACCTGCGTATGCCCGAAGTAGGTAGAATCCTATTTGTAAATAAGTATTAAATTATAAACACTCTTTAAAAGCATAATCAAATTCATTATGAAGCGATTTTTGATGTTATGTGTGGCTTTTAAATGCCTTGTTGTACTTAATGCGCAACAAACAACATTGCCCGTCCAGGTAGCTGCTTTATCAAAAGGTAAAAAAGTTATAGATAGTAATGCCCTGAAAGACTGGGTGAATTTTGAGTCGGATGTTTTGGTAAGTGGTAATGGAGAATACATCAGGTATCATTACTCTTTTGGCGGTGGCAATAATAGAACGCTCGTGCTGTCTACTGCCCAGGGTAATCAAAAAAGATCATTCACCGGCGTGGATTATGGTACTGGATTTTTTTCTAAGGATAACAGGCAGTTTTATTTTAAGAAAAGCGACTCCCTATTCTTTATGCAATTGGCTGATATGTCAACCAGGGTTATCGGAGGAGTGCAGGCGATACTGCAGCCAGATGAGGATAAAGGCAAATGGCTCGCGTACATCCGGAAAAGCGAACCATCCCGATTAATTCTGCTGGACATGGCGACCAACAAAGAATATACGTATGATTCTGTTGTTGAATATGCATTTAACAGGACAGGCTCGGCAATTATGTTGAGAACTGCTGCAACAGCCGGATCAAATACGGTACAAACACTTCGTAAACTTAATTTGTTGACGCTTAAAATGGATGACCTCTGGATGGCAGGATCTGAGGAGATGCGGGAGATCAATAATTATGCTGTTAATGATAACGGAGACCAGGTTGTTTTCCAGGTAAAGGTCAACAACGTCCCCAGTGGACTGCCTGTGCAGGCGCTGTATGAAATATGGTATTTTAAAGATGGTATGGCAAGAGGGGAAAAAAAGGCTGATGACAAGGCGGAAGGAATTGATAATGGAAAGTATATTAATTTTATGATGCCGCAATTTAGCAGGAATGGACAATATTTGTTGTTCCAGGTATATAATCCATCTGTTCCCGAAGCTGATCCTGATGCCGTAATGGTGGATGTTTGGAACTATCGGGATACCCTATTGCAATGCACACAACTGGGCCAGCGGATCCGGCCGGGACTAACTGTGGCTATGCCAATTGAAGGCAGCAACAAGGTGATTACCTTGACAAAGGACTTTGAACAAATGGTGGCTTCTTCAGAAGTTACCAGTGAAGCAGTTATTGCTTATAATGCCCAGGGTGATCGTTTTTGGTTGAAGCAGGATAATATCAACTGGCTGGTTTCCTTTAAGGATGGAAGCAGGAAGCAATTGCCAGCTGGAAATAAAACGCTCTTTTTTTCTCCTAAAGGAAAATACCTGCTTTATTTTGATGCTGTAGATTTTAATTACTACCGGTATGACCTGGGTACTAATTCTGCCACCTGCATTTCCTGCAACGTTCCTAAAGGATACCTTGCTTTTGAAGGGATAGTAAATGCTGATCGCTCAAAGAATGGTCCACTTGGCCCTATCGGAGTGGCTGGGTGGAATGAGGATGAATCCTTTATGGTATATGAGGATTATGATATTTGGAAGATTAACCCTGCCGACGGAAAAGCTACTAATATGACAAATGGCTTTGGGAGGAAAAGCAACATTAAACTGCGTGTCACTAATGGCATGGTAAGCATGAGTGACCCGGTTTTCTTCAAAAAAGGAGAAAAGGTATTGCTTACTGCTTTTAATCTTTCCAATAAGTACAATGGATTTTACCAGGCCTCTTTTGATAAAATTAACGATCCTTCTCTGTTGGTGATGGGACCGTATGTTTTTCATCTTGTTGCCCATAACCTTCTTCCCGTAAATGCCCAGAATTTCATGGCTGGGATTGGAATGGCCCCGGTTCAGATAAAAACCGGAAAATCATGGATCATAAAGCGGCAATCAACCAGTGAAGCTTCCAATTTATATTATACGACTGATTTTAAGATATTTAAACCATTGACTGATTTTGCCCCCCAACGGGATTATAATTGGCCAACAACGGAATTAATTCAATGGAAACAATATGATGGAACCTATTCCCAGGGAATTCTGTACAAACCTGGCGACTTTGATTCCACTAAAAAGTACCCCGTAATTATCAATTATTACCAGCAGAGAACGCATCGGATGTACCAATTCCCTACTCCGGAATATACCATTGCCAATATCGATGTTGCCTGGTTTGCCACAAGAGGGTACTTGGTGTTTACCCCTGATATTTTCAAGAAAACTGAAGAGCCAGGTGTTGGTGTATACAATGCAATTGTTTCGGCTTCAGATTACCTTGCAAAATTAGCTTATGTAGACAGTACAAAAATGGGGATCAATGGGCACAGTATAGGTGGCGGATTGACTAATTTCCTGGTTACACATACCAATCGTTTTGCTGCTGCGCTTGAATGTGCAGGCGTAAGTAATTATATCAGTGCTTCCTTGCAATTAGGTCGTGTATTTTATGAGGTAAGCAGGCTGGAAGGGATGGAAAACTATTTAGGAAATGTGTCTCTGTGGGAAAATCCGGAAAAATGGTTGTTGACGTCTCCCATCATGAATGCAGATAAGGTTACTACACCTCTATTGATCATGCATAATAAATCGGATGGTGGAGTACCCTGGCCTCAGGCGGTTGAAATGTTTATTGCGCTACGCAGGCTTCAGAAACCTGTCTGGATGCTTCAGTATGATAATGGCGGCCATTCTTTATATGGCATACCCAGAGAAGCCAAAGATTTTACTACAAGGATCACTCAATTCTTTGATCATTATTTGAAGGATGCCCCTGCGCCAAAATGGATGAGCCAGGGTGTGCCGGCACGATTAAAGGGAATTTCAACCGGGTATGAGTTGGAAAGCAGTTACAACCGGTTAAAATAGCAAGCTCGATTTTGTCTGCAAATGGCAAATTGGAATACTAATATTCCAATTTGCCATTTTTCTTTTTCAAGCGCTGGAAATGTCCAACAGGAATATGGGTTTATTTGCGGCTATGCGTTCAAGAAATTAATTTGCTATTTGAAAAATAAGATACATGAAACGAATTTATACATTGATAGTAGTATTTCTTGGTATTGGCATAGCTTCCTCTTTTTCCTCCAAACCCTTAGGAGGTATCTATTGCGGATCATTTATTGGAGCTAATAGCAGTTGTGCCGTGATATCAAATATTGTTGAGGATCCGTGCTCGCCCACAACTACAAATTTTTGGAAATATTCATCATGGAGTGGATCAGCGAGTGATTGTTTGACTAATAGATGTGCAACCATAGCTCAAGTTAGAACAGAGCCATGACTTAATTAATAATGGATGAGCATTTGTAACGCTAAAATATTTAGTTATGAAACGTTTATTATCCCTACTGACTGTAACCTTAACTGTCTACTTATTACTTTCTTTTAATAGTAAACCATACGGAGGAGTTTATTGTGGTTCTTTTATTGGACCAAGTATAAATTGTGCTATTCATTGGAATTTAACGGAAGTTTCTGGCGCACCTAATTTCTGGAAGCTTGTTGGTTGGGATGGAACTGCAGCTGGATGTACAAGGTGTCCAACACCAACTCGAGTTGTTACTGAACAATAATTGTACATTTAAAAGATACACCATGAAACCCTTGACCACTATTTTTTTTATTTTGGCAATAATATTTGCACTTTCCTTTACGGATAATACTAAACGTGGTTTATCAATTTGTGCTTCAACAGTTCCGAATGTAGGTTGCGCAATTGTTAATAACATTACGGAATGCTGCGGTGCAGGTGGCACCGCATATTTTAAATTCTCAAGCTGGAGTTGATCGGCGGCAGATTGCCTAAGTACTAGGTGTCCTATACAAACGAGATTATGCCTTGAGCAGTAATGTGGGTAACAACCTAATAACATAATATTGCTACTTTCCTGTAAAAGGATGTCAACAATATCCTATGACTTATTTATGCTGTAAAGAATCAATTTCCTTACGAATTATTTCATTAATATCCATCCTGGCTGAAGCAAAACTGAGGATAACAGTTCCCCGTTCCCTTGCATACATATTAACAATAGAATCTTCTACCTTGGCGTTCTTAAACAGCGGGCTAACATCTCTAAGCTCTTTATCCCTGTCCCAGGCGTTTACTACACGGATCAGGTTGACATATGAACTATCCAGGTTAAACCAATTAATATAATCAGCATTATAGCCAACGGCATTAATGCCATTATGGGTATAATAGTTGATGGCGCCAGTCTGTCCATAATTATCACAGAATACCAGGGTATTTCCCGAGCTGGAAAGTATACCATATATACTGTCCGCTTTGCGGGCAAGTTCCTTCCAGCCCTGCATATCTGCAAAATCCTGGGGTAGTGGATGGTCTTTTCCATCTTCCCACCTAAGCAACCCAAATTTTTGGTAATGTTCGGGATGCTGTACAATATATTTCGGGCTCTTATTTGGAAAACCGATCCGCAACATAGGATAGAACAGTACCACTGGTAAAGCAATACTGACTGGTTTTAAAATTTTCCCCCATTTGCTTTTGAATAGCTGAGAACAATAAATAGCGCCAAAAGAAAAGTAAACAGGGTAAAGACCTATTGCATAATAGTCTTTGGCCCTGAAGTAAAGGAACACCCCAAACGTAAATAGAAACGACCAGAAAAAGCAACGGTAGGGTCGGAATGGCGGATAGAATATCAGGGCATAGAAGGCTGCGAGTAACACTGGTATTGATCCCAGGAAAAACAGCAGTTGTGCCCGAATAAAATCTCCCCTGTTAACATTTACCAGTTGGGTGGCACTTAGTTCTTTCATATGGTGGACCACAGGAAATCCATTGCTATACTGCCACCATAAATTAGGCAGTATCATCACCAGTGCTATCAATGCTGCAATATATAGGCTGGGTTCAGTAAATATTTTTCTTTTCCGGTTAATGAGTAAGGCGGGTATTAGTCCCATCAGGAGGAACGCTATATTGTATTTATTCAGGAAGCCGAATGCAAACACTATGGCGCCGACAAAGAGCCACTTAGCCTGCTGGCTATTAATATACCTGATCAGGCAATAATACACGCTGGCCCAGCAAAGCACATCCAGCGAATTGGGCTGGAAAAGGATATTCAATCGGAGCAATACTGAAAATAATACACAGGTGGCGCCAAGGATTAACGCAAATAAGTCGCCTTTCAGCACTTCAATTGTTTTCCAGACTACCACTACAGTGAGCGCACCAAATAAGGCTGGAAAAAATTTGATCCAGAAAATCGAGTTCCCTAATAAATAGATTAGACTGGCCACCCAGGAACTTACCGGAGGGACCGACAAGTAACCCCAAGCCAGGTGATGTGCCTGGTCAAGGTGAAGGAATTCATCCCGGTGCAGTTCATATTCCGGGCTGATGAAGCTGTATTGCAGCAGGAATTTAATGAGGACAAAGCCAAGCAATAATAATATCCTTACAGTTGGAGAGACTGTTTTTGTAAGCTTTCCAGTACTCATTTTCTGCATATTTTAGTTTTGTGCCTGTACAGGGTTATCCGTGGCCCAATGCTGCTTTGCTTTATAGCCCATAAAAAGAGGAAGTCGGTACCCTTTTAAAGTTAATAAACCAGCGGCAGTTTCACCAATTTATCACGGAAACAAAAATCCTCGATTCGCCTTACATATTTGATTTATCCTGAGCTATACCACAAAAGCATTGTGAGGGAACGAGTATAAAAAAATAACTCTGGCTGAAAGCCGGTTACGGCAACTATTGACTGCGTACCTAACAATCTAAAGCCATGGAAAAACGCCAGCCCCCAATTATTTGTAAAGTTTTGGCCGTGCTCATCCCCTGATCCAATTATTTCCCTATCTTCAGCCGCTATGGCGAACTTGAGAACCCTATTCAAAACTGCAATTGTAGCAGCCTGCCTGCTCTCCGGGATGGGAAGCATGGCCCAGGAATCTTCCATTTTCCTGGCCGATCCAACGATCTTTCTCGACAATGGAAAGTACTATCTATATGGTACCGGCAGCCCCGAAGGCTTCCCTGTATATGAATCCACGGACATGAAATCCTGGAAACCTGCCGCAGGAAGCACCAACGGCTTAGCCCTGAAGAAAGGAGAAGCATTTGGCAATGGTGGCTTCTGGGCGCCCCAGGTGTTTAAACATCAAGGCGTTTATTATATGGCCTATACAGCTGATGAACAGATCGCCATAGCAACAGCTACCAGCCCGGCAGGGCCTTTCAAACAGGCTAAACCCGTTGCATTAAGCGGCACGGGGCGACAAATTGATCCTTTCCTGTTCTTTGACAAGGGCAAGGTATATCTGTATCATGTCAAGCTGCAGAAGGGCAACCGGATCTTTGTTACAGAAATGAAGCCCGACCTGTCCGATGTGATCCCCGGAACAGAAAAAGAATGTATTGCCAGCGAAGAAGGCTGGGAAAACACTGCCAATGCAGAATGGCCGGTAGCAGAAGGACCCACCGTGTTGAAACATAAAAACACTTACTACCTGATCTATTCTTCCAATGATTTCCGGAACAAAGATTACGCTGTTGGCTATGCCACAGCCTCTTCTCCTGTGGGCCCCTGGAAGAAATATGAGGGCAATCCCATCATCAGCCGGCATACTGTTGGACATAATGGCTCCGGGCACGGTGATGTGCTTGTTGACCAAAAAGGCAACATGCACTACGTAGTACATACCCACCATTCAGCAGAGAAAGTAGCACCCCGTGCAACGGCGATATTGAACATTGCCTTCAAACCTGTGAAGCGGAGTATCGATGTGCTGGTCGCCGAGCCTGCTTCATTTGAATGGCTCCAGAAAGAGAATTAATAAACAGCTTATCAGTATAAAGGAAAATGCTCACCAAACGGTGAGCATTTTTAATGTTATAACTTTTTCCGCATCACGTAAACCGATTACCGCAAAGTATAAAGGGGCATGAATTCCATGCCCCTATTTTTGTCCCCGTTTACCATTTAATACTTCCTGGCTTCTAAACCGGCATATACAGGCTATCCCTGTGATCTGCTTCCATAGCCAATTGTATGCCCGGACAATAGCCCGGGAAAGGGTTTCATATGCGGAGAGACGATTACAAATACACACCCGAAGAGTTTTCCGACCTTTTCAAAAAGTATTGGGGGACGGTATATACCATATGTTATAGGTATGTCCAGGATGCAGATATGGCCAAAGACATGGTGCAGAACATCTTTATCACCCTCTGGGAGCGGGACCACGCCTTACGGGATCCGTTTATCCTGGAAAAATACCTGACCAAAGCCGCCAAATACCAGGTGTTCAAACATGCCCGCGACTCGCGGAGCAGGGCCATGGAGCGCGTGGATGATCTCGATGAAACCCCGGCTGATGCTATCTATAACCCGCATCAAAACTATCTTTACCAGGAGTTGACCAACCAGCTGCAAAAGCAGGTAGCCCTGTTGCATGAACCCGCCAGGACCATTTTTCGTATGAGCCGGTACGAGGCGCTCAGCCATAAAGAGATTGCCGGCCGCATGGGCATTGCTATTAAAACAGTAGAATACCATCTCTCCAAATCCCTCAGGATACTCAGGAAGATGAGCAATAACCGCCAGCAATAAAGCCACAATCAATTAAGATCATTTACGAAATCCGGAAAACTCATTTTTCCCGCAAGGGTTAAGCCCGTCTGCCGGTATCTATAGGTGTATGCACAATGTAGACCCCGAATTACTCAGGCGTTATCATGCCGGCCAATGCAGCCCGGAAGAAATAAAAATGATCCGCGACTGGCTGGAACGGGAAGATAATTTCTTCACGGAGCACAAGCCACAATTCCCTGCCAATACAGTGCTGGAGCAGGAAATATGGCATGGCCTACAGCAAAGGATGGGTGTTAAATCCCATAATAGTCCTGCGCGTGTACGGAGCTTATCTGTGTCACTTGTTGCTGCCGCCTGTATAACCGCTCTGGTGGTGGGTTTCGGCATATTCCTGTTACTTCGTCAGCCAGCTAATAAGCATGAGCAGCAACTCGCATCAACACTACGTAAGCTCACCACTCCGAAAGGCAGCCGATCCCGGATCATACTGCCGGACAGCAGCATTGTGCATGTAATGGGGGGGAGCACTATCCAATATCCTGCAACCTTTACCGGCCCTACCCGGGATCTTATCCTGGAACAAGGCGAAGTTTTCCTTGAGATCGCCCGCAATCCCAGCAAGCCTTTTATTGTACAGAGTGGCAATGCACACATAAAAGTCCTGGGCACAAGGTTCAATATTGCTAATGATAGTACGTCTTTGATGCATGTTGCATTGACCGAAGGAAGTATTCAGTTTACCGGCGCGGATAACAAATCCCGCATCTTACAGCCAGGTGAGATCCTGCAATATGATAAATCCATCGGCCAGATCAGCAGTATCTCCACCTTCTCTGATGCTAATGAAATTGCCGGATGGACAAAAGGATTGCTACGCTTCAATAATGCGCCATTACAGGACGTATTCAAACGCCTTTCAACTTATTATGGAGTCAACTTTATCCTGGACACCAGGATCAATCAGCACGCGCCACTGACCGCCACCATCGATAATCTGCCACTCAGCCGGGTACTCTCCATGATGGAATACAGTACCGGGAACCATTTTTCGCTTACAAACAGTACGGTAATCGTTAAAACACCCTAAAAGCCGATCATATCAACATGGACAAATCACTAACCTTTATTAAAACAAAGGGCTGGATACCTATGCTCTGTTGCCTCCTGTTCCTGCATTCATCTTTACAGGCCCAGGAGCCGGTTATCAGTATCAGCCCACAAACCCTGGAAGTAAAAGCAGTATTGGATCAGCTGCAACAGAAAGGCGGGATCAATTTTATGTACAGTGACCTGGGCAATGAACTGTCCCGTAAAATAACCTTATCGCCTGCCAGTGGTGCCATCAGTGCCTTGCTTCAGCAGCTGACCAATCAGACAAACCTGTCTTTCCACAGATCCGGCAATACGATAGCTATAAAATTGTCGGTGGCTGACAAAGGCAAAGGTACAGTGCAGGGCGTAGTGACTGATGCCGCCAGGCTGCCAGTGGCAGGTGTAACAGTAACCTTATCCGGCGGCCAGCGGATCACGGTCACGGACGAGCAGGGACGTTTTACCTTTAAAGAACTGCCGGTAGGGAAGTATACCCTGCAACTGACCCATGTCAGCTATGCCGACAAACAACAGCAGCTTACCATCTCCAATGGCAAAACCAGCAATATACAGATCGTCCTGAGTCCTTCCGAAGCCAGCAGCGCTATGAACCCCGTTGTGGTCACAGGCCAGTACCGGCCGCAATCGCTCAATAAATCCATTTACCGGGTGGAGGTGATCGATAAGAAGCAGATCCAGAATATGGCCGTCAGTACTGTAGCCGAACTGCTAAAGCAGCAACTCAATATCGAGATCGAAAACCAATCCGGCTTAGGCAGGGCCAAGATCCGCGTACTGGGTCTCAATAGCCAGTACATGAAAATCCTCATGGACAATATCCCCATTGCCGGCGATGAGAACATGGGAAGCGATGTAGACCTGTCCACCATCAGCCTGGACGATGTGGAACGTGTGGAGATTGTGAAAGGAGCCATGGGCGTGGAATATGGCGCCAACAGTATCTCCGGCGTCATCAATATCATCACTAAGAAAACGTCCCGCAACAAAACCGACCTGACTTTCGAACTGCAGGAAGAAACTGTCCGCAATGAATATAACCTGAGCGGTAAACCCGAAGCCAAAGGCAGGCATATCCAGCGAATGAACCTGAGCCATAAACTGAAAGATAACCTGTCCATCGGCGGCTCCGTCTCCCGCGACCAGTTCAATGGCTACTGGGGTGAGCGGGAAGGAGCGGGGCTGATCCTGGATGCCATCGATCCCTACTATCCTCCCCAAAGAGGGTATGAGTGGTCGCCCAAAATATCCTGGAATGGCAACGCCTATATCTCCCGCACTGGCAAAAGGCTCAACCTGTTCTATAAGTTCAATTATTTCACTTCCCAGCTGACTAATTACGGACAGGTACCTACCGGCTTCCTGCTGAAGGATGAGCAGATCATCATCAATGCCGGTGTAAACAACGATTATCGGAATGAACGCTATAACCAGCACCTCAGCATCCGCGGCGATTTCTGGAAAGATGCCTATTACTCCGTGGATGTCTCTTTACAGAAGAATGGATTGGAACACCGGCGACAAGCCATCAACCTCGAGGATAATTCCGTATTGGACAAATCCTATGGCATCCCCGGCAGTGAGCGGCTTAAAGCCACCGACTGGCAGAAGTATTATCAGTCGCAGGGCTTTTACGCCAAAGGCACGCTGCTGAAGCCCATCGTTACAGATAAACTGGATTATAATCTCGGCTTTGAAATGGACAATACCACCGGCAACCAGGGCTATACCAGCTGGTTCAATGATGTGTCCCTCAGCACACCGGTGGAAAAGACTTTGTTCACCGGCGCCGCCTACAGCTCTTTTGAATGGAATGTATCTAAGAAGATCATGGTCCGCCCCGGCTTCCGGGTCAATTACAGCAGTCACCTGCACATGCGAACCAACCAGTCTGTCACTACCCGGTATCGGCTCAACGACCGTAACGATCTCCGCCTGATCGTTGGTACTTCCACCCGCTTTCCCAACTATGAAGAACTGTACAGCTGGTTTGTAGATGCCGTACATGACTATCGCGGCAATCCTGACCTGCGACCGGAATACGGTAAATCGGCCGAACTGCAATGGGCGCACCACCGGGAGCTGAAAAGCAACCTGCGACTGGAAACCAGTCTCAGTTCTCTATTCCAGCATATCAACGACCGCATTGTGTCCATTACCTACCGGGAGCCTGGACAAACCCAGCTGACCGGGCGGAACACCTATACCAATGAGAACAAATACAACGGCCTGCTGAACCAGCTCAACATAAACCTGGTATCTGATAAATTCAATATAGCGCTGGCCGGGTCTGTACTGGCTTACCGTGGTGATGATGATGCCACGGCAAATAATTACAAGGGCTTTCTCTCTACCACTCAGGGCAGTGCCCAATTCACCTATGTTTTCCCGCTGGCCATCAGGGTGGCCGTTTTTTACAGGTATGTGGGCCGGCAACCCATGTACTCATTTATTCCCCAGGGCCCTATTGGTCCGGATCTTCAGCCCGCAGGCTACCTGAAAGTCCTCAACAAGACCGATGCCTACCATAATATGGATTGCAATATCGCCCGGAGTTTCTGGAAAGAAAAGCTGGACCTGCGCCTTGGTGTGCGCGATCTTTTTGATGTGCGGGACATCAGCTACAAGGCTATTGATCCTCCTCCTGGCATCACGGGGCAGACCCAAACCATACGGCTGTTTTATGGTCGAAGTTATTTTGTAAAGCTGTCCTATAACCTGTTCAACTGATCAACTCATTTCTAATACAACCACTAATTCATCATGATCCAAAAAAGCACATACCTCTTATCATTGCTGCTCCTCCTGATCTCGGTTTCCTGTAAAAAAGACCAGCAGGGTGAAAGCATCAATTATAACCAGCTCACAGAAGAGCGGATTCTGAGTGTATCTGAAAAGACAACCATTACTGATGCAGATATAGAACCGCTGGACAGGCTGCTTAATGAGCGGGTAACAGATCCTACTGTTAAGGAGAAACTGACAGGAATGCTCAACAGCGTGAAATTACTGAAGGATATCCTGCCGCTCATTGATAAACTACGGACCGATGAGAACATCAACTTCCCTGAAAAATACCAGGAGGTCTACACGCTCGCTACCCAACTAAGTGACCTCCTCCCACGAAAGGCTATTCTGATCAAAGAACTGGAAGACAATAAAAATGGATACGATAATGAAGAGGTGATCTTCTCCTCCAATTTCTCGGAGGGTATGGAGTATTTTTTGAAAGATGCTTACAAGATCCTGCCTATAGAAGGAAAGTCGTATGTCGCTTTCCGGCGGTCAGATATCGATAATGTGGATAGCCTTGGTTCCAATTATTCCATGCTGTACAGTGATCTTAAAAAGTTTACCAATCTCCGGGTGCTGATGGAAGACTGGGGAAGAATGGATGGGGAGAACCAGGTGATCAATCTCAATAAATTCACCAAACTGGAAAGCCTCTGGCTCAGGGTCAAGGACGGCAATAAACTGGTGATGGATAGTTTGGATAATCTTAAAAAACTACGCATTTTTGGAAAGGATGCAATGCAACGATTGGATCTGACCGGTACCTGTGAATCCCTGGAGATATTGCAGTTGGAGATCCCGTCATTGACAACCCTGATCGTTCCAGATAAGAAATTGTTAACAGAGATCCGGTTTGGTGAAACCTCACTGATGGCCATAGATACTGTACAAATTGAGGGTGGAGGCGCTACCTGGGCCATTGTAAATACTGCTTCCACGGAAATGGGGCAATTAAAATTGTCCGGGATCAAAATGTTAATTCTTACCGGAAGAGTATTTGTAAAAACAGGAGAGTGGAATGGCTACCCCTTAGGTTATAATGAAACTACCAGGATCAAAGAGTTTTCGCTCACGGGTGGTCAAATGACAGACTTATCCGTTCAGCAGATCAATTTCCCTGCCGCCATCGACTTCTATGCAATGGCGCCTAACCTTAGCTCCATCAGTTGGATTAACTGTGCCGTCAATGCATCAGATCCAAAATACATGGAGACGTCTTCTGTCGATATGCAGAATATTGACCAGCTGGAAAAAGTGGAATATTTCTGGATGACTGGCGTCACCTATCCGGAAAATACCATCCTGGATCTGCGGAAATGGAAAAAGATCTGGCTTGCCATCTTACACTCAGAATATGGCGACTGGGAAGGCGCCTACCAGGGACCCAAACTGAAAAAGATCATTTTCCCCAAAGGGGTAGACCAGAATAAAAGCCCTTATGGTGATTCCTTTTATCTTCAGCCAGATGATGTAGAAGTAGAGTATGTAGATTAATCTAACCCATAAAGTATATCCAGCAGCAGAGCCAGGTCATCCTATTGACCTGGTATCTGTATTTCTCAGCGCATTAAAAACCAAACAATGATCAGGAAAGTATTATTTACCGGCACGCTAATGATGGCCGTATTTTCAGGAATGGCCCAAAAGAAACAGGGCAGGGAAGCTATCAGCAACTTATGCGGCTGTTTTGCCGTCACTTTTAACTATGCCGAGACATTTACCAATGATACTACTGTGAAAAGGCTCGCGCATCCGATGGATAATTTTGCCGTCACTGAGCTGGCCTATATCATTGAAGAAACAAAGGATAAGGTAATGATCCAGCACCTGCTTGTTATCCCGGATGGGAAAGGGACTGTTATCAAGCACTGGCGGGAAGACTGGCAATATGAACAAACAGAACGCTGGCAGTATACCAATGACAAAGAATGGACCAGGCTGCAGCTGCCCCGCGCAGCTGTAAAGGGCCAGTGGACGCAGTCTGTCTGGGAAGTCAGTGATGCGCCACGTTATGCGGGCTCTTCTGAATGGGTACGGGCCAATAACCAAATCTTCTGGCTCAATACTACGGATGCGCCCCTGCCGCGCCGGGAATACACTACCAGGAAGGACTATAATATTTTGGAGCGAACCAATAGGATTACTGTCTCACCGGCAGGTTACCTGCATGAGCAGGACAACAAGAAGATCATCCGTAATCCCGGAACAGCAGACAGCCTGCTGGCCGGGGAAAAGGGATACAATAAATATGTCCGGCTGCCGGATAGCGCTTGCGCCGGAGCTAAAGCCTTCTGGACAGCTGAGCGCGCCGCCTACTGGCAGGATGTGAAAGAAGTCTGGGCACAGAAAATGAATGCCTCCGGCAAGATCATCCTGCAAAATAAGGTAGCCGGCAAGGTACTGTTTATGGAGCTGGATGAACTGGCGGAGAAAGAACTTGCCCGGGAGGAAAAAAAGAAAGCTGTTGAAGCGTTGATCAGCAAGTACCTTTAAGTTAACACAAACCTTAAATAGGCGCATAAGAAATTAGCTCCTCAGGTCTCAGTACGTTATAATCAAAGTCGGCAGAACCAATAAGCCTGTTTCCTGTAGCAGAACTGCTACGGGATACTGGCTTTATAATTCCCCGAACGGTAATAGTTTTTCCGGGAGTGGTATAAAAGTATAGGCACCTTTGCAACCCATATTCAAAGCAATAAAACACAAATAGCCTTATCACAAAATGTACGATAGGTATACTGGCAGCCTCAGCTGTGTAGAAGAAAGTATACATGCTTATAGATGAATAACGGGTATTTACAAAGAGATCATCAAAATTCAAGAATAATGCAATTGAAGAAAATCAGCAGCTGGCTGGCTGCGGCGCTGCTATTGGTAATGCATGCCGCCTGTACCAAAACAGAGACAACTCCGTATGAAGAGTTGCCACAAAATCGCCTGCTATCTTACAGGATAGTCAATGCACAGGATACTATTAAAGGTGCCGTCAATGAAAAGGAGAAGACCATTACTGTTTATCTGCCCTCCACTGTATTCCTAAGCCTGCTGGAACCGGAGATAGTAGTGAGTCCGGGTGCTACTGTAACCCCCGAAAGCGGAAGCTTTATTGAGGATATGGTAGACTATTTTACCAATGGCCGCAAGATTGAATATACCGTTACCGGGGCCGACAAGACTACCAGCACCTATACCCTGAAGATCATTTCTCTGCAACCTGAAATAGCTTTCAGGGAAGTAACTACAGATCCTGCCACCCCCCTGACATTTAATCATTCCATCAGCTGGTATTATTCTGATAATGTTATTCTTCTTGAATCGGTCAGTACATATGCCTTTAATTACCCGGCGGTAATGAAAGGCTGGTTGATTGGTGAGGATGGCACGGAATATCCTTTCTCTTCCGTGGATGGCGGCAGTACCCCTCTCCTTCGATTGGCGGCTATCAACGGATATGCCTATGGTGTAACAACTTCGCCACCTGCGGGGCTGTACAAGGTCAAAGTACAGTATTACAGCAAATTCACCACATTAGCAAACCCTATCAAAATCGAATATAAATAATGAGAACCCTATTATATGCAGTACCCTTTTTGCTACTGGTAATCGTTGGCTGTAAAAAGGAATATGAAACGGCTCCAAGGCCTTATAATGAAATAACTTCTTTTACTGTAGCTGAAGGAACACAGCAGGATGCCATTGAGGCAGTTCTTGATGTGGATACAGTGATGGTCATTTGGCCCGCAGAAACCTCATGGCCAATGCCGGACAGTATTGCGCCGGTGATCACCGTTTCTGAAGGGGCTACCATAGTACCTGCTTCGGGAGCTAAAGTGAAATTTACCGATGGTGTTTCCTATACCGTCAAAGCCGAGGACGGAACCACTCGCCAATACCAGCTGAAGGTAATGGTAGGTGGTGCAAAACCGGTGATAACGGACGAAACGCCGGTAACCAAACGGGTGGGGAGCAATGTTTCTGTGTCGCTGGAAAACATGCGTGGTGATATAAATGAGAATAAACTTATTCTCGTTGGTGAAAACGGTTCTGAATATACACTGATCAACCGTATTATCGGCGCTGGTTTCTGCAGTTTTATTGCTGATACTGAAAATGGCGCCGGCATTCCCGCCGGAGATTATTACCTGAAGGCGATCAACCGGTTCGATATCCCGGTGACCAGCAAAACAAAATTCATTGCTATCAGCAATGACGCCCCCACGCCGTATGCTTATTTTACGCATACAGATACCATCCGGGTGAAGGCTGGTGAAACCTTTTCTTTACCAGTCAGGCATGCGGCTGCTACCAACACCTTCAGCAGGGTGAGGTGTTATTATTATGAATATGGATATATTACTGCCATGAATTTTGAAGTGGTGGGATTGACTGATAACAATACCATGCTGACACTCCGTGTTCCGGAAGATGCGCTGCCAATGGTAGCTGTCTCGAAAGAAGGCATAATCATGACCAGTAACAATGGAACCAGCTATAGCCAGGCAATGCCATTCCCGATCCAGGTGATCCCATAAGCTCCTTATATAATGCCATGTTCATATGGCACTATCCGTTTCGGATCATTGCCATTCTGGAAAGCAGCGCTTGACTGGTAGTTCGATAAATTATTCAGGCAAAATGCACCCTGTTCTCTCTTACTGCAATGCCTGGTATGTCAATATCCTGAACTTCCGCACAAATTCCCCGTAATAGGTGTAAGGATAAATATTCGTAAACACCAGCATGACCAGTTTTTCGGTCGGATCAATAGTATATTCAGAGCAATACGCCCCGCCCCAGGTGAGTGAACCCACACTCGCCTGGTCGGCGTAGGTGGTGTTGCCGGTGATGAGCTGGAAGCCCAGACCGAATTTATCATGACGGTCCCAGACCTCATTATTGCCGATCTGGTTACGGCTCATTAAGGCCACTGTTTTACGGGACAGTAAACGTTTATTATTGAATTCGCCGCCATTGAGGATCAGCTGGCAGATCTTCGCGTAATCTGATGCCGTACTCACCAGCCCCTCACCGCCCATATGAACCCTGCGCTTGTCTCCGGTAGCAAAGTCCCGATTGGCCTGATCTGTAGAAACGGTGATAGGCTGCCCTGCATCTCTTTTTGAATATAATTCCACCAGTCGGCTGTACTTGGCTGACGGCAGGTAGAAATAGGTGTCGTTCATACCCAGCGGCTGGAAGATGCGTTCCTGGAAGAAATCGTTCAGCAGTTTGCCGGACAGCACTTCCACAATGCGACCGGCCACATCTATATTGTACCCATAGGTGAAATGCTCGCCAGGATCGTGGGCCAGCGGGCGTTTGGCCAGTTCTTTAACAACGGCTTCGGTACTCATATCCAGCAGTTTGCCGAGATCAGTGATATTACCCACCAGCTGGCTGTCCAATGCCATTTCGTAGGGGATGCCGGCAGTGTGCGACAGCAACTGCCGGATAGTAGGCCGCGATTTTGGCGCACGTGTCTCCAGCTTATGGGTGGTTTTATCATAACTGACCAACACCTGCACATTCCTGAATTCAGGCAGGTATTTGTCGATCGGGTCGTCCAGCAGGAACTTTCCTTCCTCATACAGCATCATCATGGCAATGGTGGTAATGAGTTTGGTTTGCGAGGCAATGCGGAAGATGTCCGATGTTTTAGCGGGGATCTGTTTTTCCAGGTTGCTAAAGCCATAGGCTTTATGATGAACGATCTGGCCATTGCGGGCGATGAAAGTGACTGCATTGGGCACGTCTCCCTTTTTCACCATTTCGTTGTAAAAGCTGTCAATGCGTTGCAGTCTTTCGGCAGAAAAACCGGCTGCGGCGGCAGAGGTAGCCGGTCTGAAGGATTGCTGGGCGGAAGTATGCAGTGAACAGGCAACTATCAGTAGGATAATAAGCTTTTTCATAATGGATGCTATTTAAGTTTCAGGAGTAACTTTCATTTACCAATAGTTTCAAGTGAAAGGTAGTAGAACCTGTTTACTAAATGAGTGCAGATTAGAGAGTCTTTTTCCTATCTCTCCAATAAATTAAATCCAGATGGATCCTGCAAGTTTTGCAATGCTGAGCAGCCTGTTTTGCATATTCTTGCAGCTTTTGCGAGCTTTCGAAATTCAAATGTATAATCCTGAAATTTTTAAAGACATTTTTATCAATGTCCTTTCCTTTCAGCGATTTCTGAATTCCGCTTAATGCAAAGCTGTCCAATGGTAACTCCAGGCGATTCATAATTCCCGATTGACGAAAATCAGCAATCTTAATGCTGTACTTCTGGCAAACAAAAGAATTATATACGATTGTACGGGCAAGTAAATTGATACATTTGCGCGCTGCTCCCCATTTTATTTTGTCTTTAGTGGAGTTGCCATCTTTATCTCTGCCAGGTTTATCTGCAATTTCATTTGTTAACTTGTTGAGATAGTTGAGGTATTTTTTTTCGTCGCTGGATTTAAGCGCTTTAAAAAATTGCTGTAGTTTGAATCGCTTTCCGAGTTCAAATCGGATACCGTCAACAATTCCTTTTCCGTGATTCCTGACAGCTGTTTGATGTATTGAAATGTTTATTAGCCATTCGTTGACATTTTTAATGTCCATAATGCTTTGGAGGTATTTAGTTTGTTGCATGCTCCTGTAGGATGTTTTTTATATCAAGATAGGTGGCTTCAAGATCCCTTTTAATGTATGTTTCCACTACAGTGGAGAGATTGTGCAGATCGTCCATTGTTATTGGATATTCACGAAGAGCAAAATGCTTCCATAATCCTTTATGTTCCCTAACCCCGATTGTCAATCCTCGAGCCACGGCTTTGCTTCCTACTTCCCGGTCAATGCGGGGCAGTAGCGCGAGACCTTCTTTCCAAAGTTCAAGAATGATGAATATGCATTTATTCTTTTCAAAAGTTTTTTCAAACGTTACAGTATAGTATACTGCCGGCAAAAGCGGATCATATAAACAGCGGTAATAGTCACCTTTCCTGTCCGACCGTAACCCAAGCTTTTCACCAGAGATCCTGATCTGATCAGCTATATATTCATAAGCTTTGTCCCCGATATCATAGATCTTATTACAGGCTTCCAGGTTGTTGAAATAGAATTGAATTTCGTCATTCATCTGAAAATCTTTGTAGAGGTTTTTAATAGCATTAGCAAAATCAAACAGGTACCTGGAGGTAGATATGGAACTGGCTTTCGACCAGAGCCGTTCTATTAAGTCTATATGCAGGATATTAATGAATTTACCGGATAGTGCAGGGGCAATGGACGCGGGGGTAAGACTAAGCACAATGCCCACTTTCATTGATGGTTTTGCAGGACAGTGATCCCAATATTCCTGGAGATCGTTGTGCAGCCAGTGGTAAACTTTGTTTTCTATAATTATATACTTCCCTTCATCCATCCCGGCCCCGTTAATAAGTATATCTATCCGTTTTTGATTGATGGTAGAAACTTCTGTATAGACCTGGTATTGCTGTACGGAAAATCCAGTTGGTATTTTTTCATTGATCAATTCCAGTAAACTGACAATCAACAGGCCACCCATGCCATGGTCTTCGTCATCTTTCAGGAAATAGGCATACCAGTTGGAAATAACCAGTTCATAATGGGGAAATCCGGAAATGTCCAGGAATGTTCGCTCACGCTTTTGTGCTATAGGGATCGTTGCCTGGTCAAGGAAGGTTTTTAGGGCTGAAATAGTGGGCAAAGCAATGATGTTTGCTTACAAGATACAACTTTGAAATCAGTAATAAATGGGGAAAACACCTGTTAATAGCCGTTGTTATACAGAGGGATTTGCTGGTGGACTATTTAAAGGGGATTGCTGCAGCCAGTGATGGTTGCACGATGTTTTAACATTCACTTGCTTTGCCGAAGCAGCTACGCCTGTTAGAATTTATTTGGAAGTAGGGAGATGAATAATATAGGTCTTACCGCCTGCTATTGCCAGTGTCCGTCCCCTGAGCCAGGGATTCATCAACCTGAGTTCTTTATAAGTAGTGCCCTGTGTTATGGCGAAAGCGGCCAGGTCGGGGATAGAGCTACTGACAGTTATTTGACGGGATTGGACAGGTTCATAGATCTCTTTTTCGGGAAGGGCCAGTCCCAGTGTTTCTGCATTTGTCATCAGGTGTTTAAAAGTGAGGATGCGGAAGATATAGCGGTTGGTTTCTTCGGGCAGGTGCAGGTCGTAGTAATTCTTTGTCTGCTGGAAGCTGGCCTGGCTGCCATAGCCGCCCATGCCACAGTTGTAGGAGGCGGCAGCGGCTGTCCAACTGCCAAAGCGGGCATAGGCTGTTTTGAAGTACTGGCAGGCGGCGTCGGTGGCGCGGATCAGATCGTACCGATGGTCTACCTGCTGGTTCACGGTCAGGTTATAACCAGGAGCGGTGCCGGGCATGAACTGCCAGAAGCTCACGGCGCCGGCCTTGGAAATGGCGGCGGACACCAGGTTGCTTTCGGCTACGCAGAGGTATTTAAAATCTTCTGGTATGCCATTGGCTTTTAGTCGCTCTTCTATGATGGGGAAATACCGGCCGGCCAGTTTGGACACGAACAGTACATTGTATTTATTGTGGTAATTGATGAGCAGTTCCCGGTCGAACCGCTCTTTAACGTCCCAGCGGTCCAGGGGCACAGCTTCGCCTGCAAAGTCTATTTTTTCAGGCATGATAGCGAGAGTAGCATTGTCCTGGCTGGTCTTATCGGCGGGTGGATTATCCCGGAAAGCCATCTGACAGCAGATCAGCAGCGCTACCAGGGCGCCTGCAAAGAAAACAGCGAGGTGATTGGGTAAGTTTCTCATACGGGAACGGGCAAAAAAATTATGCCAGGGCTATTTATTGACACTTATTAGTCGCTCTAAGGGAGTAAAGTTTATACATTACACTGCGACGCCTAAACCTTGAACAGATGTGTCAACGTCGTATTTCCTAAAGTAATATGGCTTTTCTATCAGGAGGGGTCACTGACAGTTTTACTAACGATAAATACCCATACATTACTCATCTACCTATCTGTGCAATTCTTTTCTTGAAAATGGCGATACCGCGCTGCTTCCGTTGCAGCGTTCCGAAAGGTTCAATAATTATCTTTCATTGGTCTTTCACCTTAACAAACGGCTACCGCCAGGAAAGCAGCTGGTAGAAACGGGAATAGATTTTGAAAGGGCTTCTGTTTATATCCGTGCTTTACAACAAATGTTGCCTGCTGCAGAGCCTATTCTCCGGGAAGTTGAATTTTAAATTTACTTAGTACGGCTTTATGGTCTGTCGGCCAAATTCCCACTGGAAGCAGGAACCTGTCTTTTGAAGTCTCTGCAACAGGTTTATCTTTAACAATACTCTCTTTAGGCCCAACAATAACACTGCTGGTTAGCGTAATGTTATTTCGGGCATAGTAATAAATAAAGTCGATCCGGTCGCGCTCATCGGACAGCGGAGTCCATGATTTTTGAGCAACCCAGGTAAAGCCGGGATAGTCAACTTCATTTGGGTACATGGCTCTATAGCTGTCTATGAATCCATTTTCTTTTAATGCTTTTGAAACAGGCCAGGGCACAACAACCCCGTTATGATCAAACAAATTTTTAGTGTTTTCAGTCCAATCCAGGTGTGATGGCTCATTAAAATCTCCACCCAAAATTACTGTTCTGTTCCTGGCGATATCTGCTTTTGCTGAATCTATAAAATCCTGAATATTTGATGCGCGGGTGGAGCCCGCATTTTGCGCCAGAATTTTACCGGGGTCTGTAACCGGCGCCGATAAAGCTGACCAACTCACACCGTCGTAGCCACGGGGTAAATAGCATGCATAATTTGTATAATCCAAATGGCCGGAATATACCGCAACTTCGTGATCTTTTACTTTGATAATCAGCTTGCAAAGGCCGTGTGTGGGATCTGTTTCAGGATTAGATCGGAAGTGGTTAATACTACTATTGTAAGTTATAGGATATCTGCTAATTATACTGGGGTTTCTTGTTGTAGTGAAGGTATAATAGGTCTTACCCTTTTTAGCGAGGGCTTCTATTATTTTTTTTGCTGACGGCCCATTAACTTCACTCAACGTAACAACATCAGGATCATGCGCGGCTATTTCATCAACAATGGCTTCAAAACCAGATCCTGCACGCAGGTTTCTATATTTGTCAACACCATCACCTGCCCCCCAGGCATTAAACTGCATGACACTGAGATCAACGGTAGCTTGTACCTGTTTTTTTACTTTCGAATGAGACACTTTACAGGCTTGCATGGCAATTATGATCATAATAATTGCCGTGAATAAAAAAGGATTATTGTTCTTCAAAATTTCAGGTTTAGCCATATGTGTATTCCAGAGTGGAGTTGTCTGTTTTATCGCCAATATACGATGTAAATAGCGCTTGTGTTGGATCAAGTAAAATTTCTGGGGGCTTCTTTTCCTACGCATAGAGTTTAGACAGTCTGAACAAGAAGAATTTGATGTCCCTAACCCCTCTGGCTGATGCCCTGAAGGCCTTTATTTTCGCATTAAAGGATTCTGCCGAAGCATTGGTACTTCTGTTATTGAAGAAGTTCAGTATTGCCAGGTAGTGAGTCTCAATAGATCTTGATACCGTTCTGAACGATTCTATTCCTGCCGTTTCCACTTCATTATGCCAGAGCGCCAGTCTCTTAAAGGCCTCTTCCTTGCATTTGCATTGACGGAAGATATCAGCCAGCTTTATGGATAGATCATAAGCCTGCTTCACTCGTGGATACAACTCGAACAGCAGTGCTGCCCTTTGTTTTTGTGAAGGAGTCCACCTGATCTTTTGCTTGAACAGCAGGTAGCGGCTGCGGGCAAGTAATTGTTTGGGGGAATCGCCATTGGATAATAACTGTTGCACGTAAGTCTGTTTGGCTTTTCTTGACAGAGCAATCTGCTCATTCTCTTCGTCGATAGCCTGCCAGCGATACTTTATTCGTATCTCTTGCACTGCTTCTCCGGCCAGTTGTTGTATGTGGAAGCGATCAATAACACGGTGTGCAAAAGGGAAGCACCGTTTGACGATCAGGTTCATATTAGCGGCCATATCCAGGGTTACTTCCTGAACCCGCTTCCTGAGCTTCAAACTCAGGCGGGATAAGACTTCTTCCACCCGGTCAGCCAGCGTTCCTCTGACCATTGCTACCAGCGCGCCCTTGCGGCCTTTAGCTGCTTTGTTGGTGACAATAGTGTAGTTCGTCATTGGATAGGGCTGTTTCATCGATACTCAGATGAGTACCCATGTTCTCTTCAAAAAGCATCCACTCTGAAGCATGCTCCTTTTGATCCCAGTCTTTGTAGCCGCTGATGTGATGCTTATACTGCTGCTGCAGAAGTTTACCATTCATTTGATACATCCGCCCCAGTTGATGGCAACTGATCGGATGATTATCCAAGTGCATCTTTTAAAAAAAGCCCGAACTCTTTGGTGATTCGTGCGCCCTGCATGACCAGGTCCCAGTTGCGGGAGATGATCTCGCCAGTGCCCGGATGTTCCCAGCGGCGGCGCCGGATGCTTAATTGTACTTTCTGATCGCGAATAGGGAAGTCTTGAACTCGAACTTCGGGTAAAAAGCCTTTGGAATGAAGGGATTGGTCCTGGTATTCGGCGGGGGGAAGGTTCTTCTCTTCTAAAAATAATACCAGACCTTCTTTATCTTTTACGATGTGAGTTAATTCAAAATAGTCTAATGTTCCTGCGGGTAATAAATAACCCATTAACTCTTTTACTATATCCTGTCCTTGGCTTTTATTCATCTGGCTGCAAAAAAAGCTCTTTATCACTAATCCCACAACTTTTCAACTTGATCCCTTGTGTTCCATCGCTAGGGGCGGATGCTGGCAATAAAAAAAGGCAAGGTCTTTAAACCTTGCCTTTTTAGTTGCCCGACCTGGATTCGAACCAAGACAAACAGAACCAAAATCTGTCGTACTACCATTATACTATCGGGCATCACCCAGAGCATCTATCCTTGCTCTAAAAGGAGTGCAAAAATAAGGGATTCAAGCTGTTCGACGGAAATTTTTTTTCAAAATTCAGGGAAAAATTTTTCAAAGTGGCAAAGTGGGCGCTTAAACCCTCTTGTATGCTGATATACAAGGGAAAGTAATTTGTTGACGGAACTGTTTAGAACACGCTCAAGTGCCAGCTTCTTATGACGGCCTCTGCGCAGGGGACGCTTTAATACCAACCTATTATTTTGTATCCGCCGTTGACCGCCAGCCTAAAAAATAAACAACCCGCCTGCCCATCTCCCCAAATCAATTCCTTGTGCCGTCGGACTGTTACAAAATATAGTATTCCATAACCTCCCTCCAGGTTTAGGCAGCATCCCTTAGCACAAACCTACCCATCCATTGTGTCAGGGGCAAGCTCCCATATACAAGCCAGGAAAACCCGCCCGCCAATCTCCCCAAATCATCTCTTGCCCCAACAGTACCACCATTTCTATGCCTCCACACCATCTCCCCCAAACAAAAAGGCCGGACACCCGCCCGGCCTATCATTTATATCAAAAGCTTTACACTGCTTTCACCAAGTAATAATTCTTCTTCCCTTTCTGCACCAGCAAATACTTCCCATGGAGGAGCAGGGTATTGCCAACAGCTGCCTGTACATCCTCTACTTTCTTCCGGTTAATACTCACACCGCCGCCCTGGACGGTCTTCCGGGCTTCGCCTTTACTGGGGAAGATGGTGGTCTCGGCCAGGAAGCTGACCACGTCGATGCCGGCCTGGAGCTTATCCAGGGGGTAGTCGAATTTGATCACGCCTTCCATGCCTTCCAGGTCTTCCACGCTGAGGGATTCAGCAGGGGCCGACTGGTTCGCAAATAATTTCTCCGTGGTCTCAATAGCCTGGCGGTAGGCCTCTTCGCCATGGACAAAGGTAGTCACCTCGCGGGCCAGGGTCTTCTGCAGCTCCCGGGCGCCGGGATTGGCGGCATGGGATTCCAGCAGGGCGTCAATAGTGGCAGGAGGGAGGAAGGTGAAGATCTTGATCCAGCCGGTGGCATCGGTATCGGTGGCATTCAGCCAGAACTGGTAGAACTGGTAAGGGGTGGTGCGCACCGGGTCCAGCCAGACATTACCGCTTTCTGTTTTACCGAACTTGCCGCCATCGGATTTTTTGATCAGCGGGCAGGTAAAGGCAAAGGCTTCGCCGGACACTTTCCGGCGGATGAACTCCGTACCTGTGGTGATATTACCCCACTGGTCGCTGCCACCCATCTGGAGCTTCACGTTCTTATGATTGTATAACCAGTAGAAATCGTACCCCTGCATCAGCTGGTAGGCAAATTCTGTGTAGCTGATACCGGTATCGCCTTCAATACGTTTTTTGACACTGTCTTTGGCCATCATGTAGTTGACGGTAATATGCTTACCGGCATCCCGCAGGAAATCGATGAAGGAAATGTCCTTGAACCAGTCGTAGTTATTGACCATCTCGGCTGCATTGGGCAGGCCGGGGGTAAAGTCCAGGTATTTTTCCAGCTGGGCGCGGACGCCGGCCACGTTTTTGGCCAGGGTCTCTTCGTTCAGCAGGTTCCTTTCTTCGCTTTTGCCGGTGGGATCGCCGATCATCCCGGTGGCGCCGCCAACCAGGGCGATGGGCTTATGCCCGTTTTGCTGGAGATGTACCAGCAGGAGAATGGGTACCAGGCTGCCGATATGGAGGCTGTCGGCCGTAGGGTCAAAACCAATATAACCGGCGGTCATCTCTTTGGCCAGTTGCTGCTCTGTTCCGGGCATTATATCCTGTATCATGCCCCTCCATCGTAATTCTTCGATCCAATTCATATGCTTTCTGATTCTTTTTTGTTTTTGACTGAAATTCCTGAGAAAACCGCCGATATTTGCAAACCTTTGCAACTCCAAACCCGTATCTGGGGAAATCCCTGTTAAGGCTCCCGGCGCTGTTCTCTTATCGGAACGGTGCAAAAGTAAGGATTACGGGAACTTTCCCACCAGATGCAATATTTTCATTATAGAATTCGTTATTCCTGGTTATGCGACGGGTAGAAAACGTTCATTATCAATTATCAAAAATTCACCCTTTCCCTTAACGCATCGTGCAACCAGGATCCTTATGAAACGGTCATGTAAACCAGCTTTGCTTATTCTGAAAATTGGATCAATGAATAGAGTCCGTCTTGTCGTTACCCTACTGATCTGTGTGTCTGCACAGACCGGTTCCGTTGCTCAGTTCCGAAAATACTCCAATGAATTCCTGAATATCGGCGCAGGCGCACGCGGCCTGTCCATGGGAGGTTCCCAGGTGGCTTCCGTCAATGATGGAACAGCGGCTTACTGGAACCCCGCCGGCCTGGTCAGTGTGAAAGATAATCCACAGCTCAACCTGATGCATGCCGAGTATTTTGCCGGTATCGGTAAATACGATTATGGCACCCTGGTGCTGCCGCTGAAAGACAATAAGCGGGTACTGGGACTTTCCCTCCTGCGTTTTGCCGTTGACGATATCCCCAATACCATTTTCCTGGTGGAGGCCGACGGGACCATCAATTTCAGTAATATCCAGACCTTCTCCTCGGCCGACTATGCCTTCCTGGTATCCCTGGCCCAGCAGGTCAAGCTCAAGGGCGACCGCCAGATCAATGCCGGTATCAACGCCAAGATCATCCACCGCAAGGCGGGCGATTTTGCCACCGCCTGGGGATTCGGCTTTGACGCCGGTATCCAGATCGTGGACAAACGCTGGCGCATCGGTATCATGGCCCGAGATATCACCACCACCTTTAACGCCTGGTCCTTCAGCCTCAACAATAAAATGCGCGAAGTATTCTACCTCACCGATAACGAGATCCCCGTTAAGTCCACTGAACTCACCGCCCCCCGGCTCATCCTGGGCGGCGCCTATAATTTCAGGCTCAGCAAGAACATGAACCTGCTGGCTGAAGCCAATGTAGACCTCACCTTCGACGGCCGCCGCAATACCCTGCTGGCCACCGATGTGATGAGCGTTGATCCCAAACTGGGGCTGGAACTGGCCTGGAAGAACGTGCTCTTTGTACGCGGCGGTATCAATAATTTCCAGAAAGCCCTGGATGATGACGATATCACCAATCAGAAAAAGATCTGGATCTACCAACCCGGCATTGGCGCCGGCTTCCGGATCGCCAATGTGCAGATCGACTATGCCTTTACCAACCTGGCTAACCAGGCCAATCCATTGTATACGCACGTTTTTTCACTGAAGACTGACCTGAAGAAGAAGGAAAAAAACTGATCCGTTCCCTAACGAATACCGAAACTGAATATATATGCGGCAAATTTTTACACTATTGTTCCTCCTGACGGGCAGCACCCTGCTTGGACAGTCTTACAACAATGAGTGGATTGATCATAGCAAGACCTACTACAAGTTCAAGGTAGGTCGCAACGGCCTCTACAGGATCGCCAAAGATGTCCTGGCCAATGCAGGACTGGATAATGTTCCCGTAGAGAACCTGGAGATCTACCGCAACGGAAAACTGGTGCCCTTTTTCCCCTCCGTAGTCTCCGGTACTTTGCCTGCCGGTGGTTATATTGAGCTGTGGGCAGAGATCAATGACGGTATCCCGGATCACCAGCTCTACCGCGAAGGCCGCTTTCAGCATACCACCGCCCGGAGCCTTTTTTCCGATACGGCCGCTTACTTCCTGACAAGGGGCAGTTCCGCCAACCCTTATAAGGTAGAAGAAGAAGTGAATGATGTGAACGGACCACATCCGGCTGTTGAGCCCTACTTCATGTATACCTATGGTAACTATTATTCCAGCAGGATCAATCCGGGCTATGCATCGGTGCTGCCGGAATATGTATATCTCTCCTCCTTTGATCAGGGCGAGTTTAAGTCTACCGGTGATATTATTCCAGCCGGTAATGCTACCGTCAGCCTTACCAGCCTGTTTGTATATGCGGCAGGACCAGCCTCTTCATTGAAGTTTGGTCTTACCGGCAACGCTCAGAATGAACGCACTTTCCGGGCCCTGGTGAATGGCATTGCAGTGAAAGATACGGTGATGAACTTTTTTAATGATTACATCGGAACAGTTCCCGTAACCACCAGCACCATCACTGCAACCACTGTACCGGTGAAGTTCCAGAATATGAGCTCCCTGTCTTCCGACCGTATGTCCGCCTCTTTTTTTGAGCTGACCTATCCCCGCCAGTTCAATTTTGGTAATACCCAGCAGTTTCAGTTTACGCTTCCCGCCAAAGCAGAAGGATACTACCTGGAAATAAGCAATTTCCAGACTGGTAACGTGGCCCCTGTACTCTACGATCTTACCCACCGGAAAAAATACACCGCTGTGCTGACAGGCAGCGTGAGCAAGTTTGTACTGCCAGGCTCCGCAGAGCCCATGTCATTGGTCATGGGTAGCCAGGCCACCGCTGCCTTGATACCGGTAACGGAACTGACACCCCGGAATTTTGTCAATTACAGCAACCAGGTGGCAGGCGGCGATAAACCCTATCTCCTCATTGCCAATTCCCTTTTTTATACAGGTTCCACAGGCAATAACCCCGTCAATGACTACAAAAATTACCGGGAATCTGCCGCCGGCGGTGGATATAAAGTAGTAATAGCAGATATTGCCGAACTGACCGATCAGTATGCCTTTGGTATTAAACACCATCCTTCTTCCATAAAGAATTTTCTGAGTGATGCCCGGGCGCATTTTGCCAGCCAGCCACAATACGTTTTCCTGCTGGGCAGGGGTATGACCTATACAGAATATTATGCTAACCGCACCAATGCTTCTATAGACAGGCTCCTGCTGATGCCAACTTTTGGCCAGCCCGGCTCTGATAACCTGCTGAGTGCTGAAGGCGTCAGTTCACCTGTGGCTGCAACGCCAATTGGCCGCCTGTCTATTGTGTACGCCAAAGAACTGGAAGATTACCTGGAGAAGGTGAAGGAATACGAAAACGTGCAGCAAACCGCTCCCAATACCCTGGCCGGCAGGGAATGGATGAAAAACGTTGTGCATGTAACTGGTTCCAGCGAGGCTTACCTGGGCTCCGTACTGTGTAACTACATGGGCGTGTACAAAACCATCGTAGAGGATACCGCCTTTGGTGGTAAGGTCAGCACCTTCTGTAAAGTATCTACCAACTCCGTGGAAACATTGACTGCCGCCAGGCTGACAGAGCTCTTCAATGAAGGGATCAGCCTGCTTACTTATTTCGGACACTCTTCCAGCACCACCCTCGAATTCAATATTGAGAATCCCAACAACTATAATAACCAGGGCAAATACCCGGTATTCTGTGTAAATGGTTGTAATGCGGGCAACTTCTTTACTTTTTATGCACCCCGCCTGAATGCGCTGGAAACACTTTCCGAGAAATTTGTGCTGGCCAAACAGCGTGGTACCGTGGCCTTCCTGGCCAGTACCCACCTGGGTATTGTCAGCTACCTCAACCTGTACATCAACAATTTTTACAGGGAACTGGCCAATAAGGATTTTGGAAAATCGCTGGGCGAAACCAACAGGGATGCGCTGCGGGATCTGTTCAACGCCTCTTCCGGTGGCGATTATTATGCCCGCATGCATGCTGAGCAGGTTACCCTGCATGGAGACCCCGCCATTCATATCAACTCACAGCCCAAACCGGATTATGTGATGGAAGAATCACTGATCTGGGTAAATCCCAATTATATCTCTGTAGCAGAAAATAATTTCCAGCTCAAAGTGAAAATGGTTAACCTCGGAAAAGCCTATAAAGATTCCATTGTAGTGGATATCAAACAGCAGTATCCCAGCGGTCAGACCGGCACCATTTTTCATGGAAAAGTAAAAGGCATCCGCTATGCTGATTCCCTGAGCTTTGATGTGCCTATTGTGGCTACCCGCGATAAAGGGCTCAATAAGATCATTGTAGTCCTGGATATAGACCAGGAAGTAGAAGAAGTATCAGAGAATAATAATACGGCTTCCAAAGAATTCTACATCTATGATGAAGAAGCAAGGCCCGTAATGCCTTTTGATCTGTCCATTGTAGGGGAGCAATCAGTAAAATTCTATGCCTCCACCGCCAATCCGTTCAGTACGCAACGGGAATATGCGCTGGAAATTGATACCACCCAAAAGTTCAACTCAAACCTCTTAAGGCGGACTTCCATCTCCTCTACCGGTGGTATGCTGGAATTTAACCCGGGCGTGAGTTTCCTGGACAGCACAGTATATTACTGGCGGGTAGCTACTGTTCCTGCTTCCGGAACGGATTATAAATGGAACACGGCTTCCTTCACTTACCTGGCAGGCAAACCGGATGGCTTTGGCCAGGATCATTATTTCCAGCACCTGGAATCCCTGACGCAACATATCACCCTGCAGGAAAGCAGGACATGGACCTTTGATTCCACCATGAACAGTCTTACTGTACTGAATGGCGTATACCCCATCACCTCCGGCCAGCAGAACGCTTACACGGTATATGTGAACGGCAATGCGTTGATCAGCGCAGGTTGTACTTATAATGAACTGATCATAAATGTCCTTGATCCCCATACTTTCAAACCCTGGGTCAACCATTACAGCGGAGCGGCCGGTATGGGAGACTATAATAGTGACAAGTCCTGCGGCGGCGGCAGGGAATATAATTTTATGTATTCCCTGGCGACAACCGCCCGGAGAAAAGCAGCCATGGATTTCCTGAACCTGGTACCCGATGGTCATATTGTGATTATCCGGAGCAATTCCAGTCCCCAGACAACAGCTTACCCCACGGTGAATACGTTCTCCAAAGCATGGAAGGCAGATACTACCCTCTATGGATCCGGCGTATCACTCTATCATCTGCTGTTCAACCAGGGCTGGCTGGATATTGATGATTTCAGCTTCCCCCGCGGGTTTAACTTCGTCTATAAAAAGAACGATCCGGGTTTCAAGGCTGCTTCTGCTTTCACCCCCGATATTTTTAACCCTATTTCCCAGGCGGTGACCATACCTACACAGGATTCCGTAGGGACTATCAATTCACCCACTTTTGGCCCCGCCACCAAATGGCGTGAACTGGTGTGGAAAGGAGTAAGCACGGAAAGCAACTCAAAGGACAGGGTCTCCCTCCAGGTGATTGGTGTAGATAACAACGACCTGGAAACCGTTCTCTACCGGCTCAATGAATCCCAGCAGCATTTTGATATCTCATCGGTTGATCCGGGACAGTTCCCCTATATCCGGCTGAAGCTGCAGAATATGGACTCCGTTGGGTATACGCCTTACCAGCTGAAATACTGGCGCCTTTATTATGATCCCGTACCGGAAGGGGTGCTGGCGCCCAACCTGTCCTTCTCTACAGAAGATACAGTGGATATTGGTCAGACGCTGAACTTTACTATCCCTTTCAAGAATATTACCAAATCCACCTTCGCTGACAGCATCAGCCTCAAGGTGAATGTGATCAACAGCGGCAACGTATCCAATACTGTTGTGGTGCCTAAGCTGAAACCCCTGCAGCAGAATGATACGGCCATGATCCGGCTGGCTATCAATACCAGGACCTTCCCGGGTAAAAATACCCTGCAGCTGGATGTGAACCCGGATTTTGCGCAGCCGGAGCAATACCATTTCAATAATTTCGTGTTCCGCGATTTCTATGTACGGCCAGATGTTACCAATCCCTTACTGGACGTGACTTTCGACGGCGTGCATATTATTAACCGGGATATTGTTTCTGCCCGTCCCCATATCAGGGTCCGCCTGAAGGATGAGGCCAAATACATGCTGCTGAACGATACCTCCATCTCTTCTATCCAGGTCAGGCACCCCAACGGTGAAACCCGGGTACACTATTTTGATAACGATACCCTGCGGTTTACACCGGCTACCAGTGCGGAGGATAATTCAGCCACCATCGATTTCTTCCCTGATTTCACAGCTCAGGTGAATCCGGAAGGGGACGATTATGAAATGATCATCAGCGCTAAAGACCTCAGCGGTAATTCCGCCGGCACCAAAGAATACCGGGTGTCATTCCGGGTCATCAGCAAGCCAATGATCAGTAACCTGCTGAACTATCCCAACCCCTTCAGTACCTCCACGGCCTTCGTCTTCACGCTCACCGGCAGCGAGCTGCCCCAGAACATGAAGATCCAGATCCTTACCGTTACCGGTAAGATTGTCCGCGAGATCACCATGAATGAGCTGGGCCCCATACGGATCGGAAGGAATATCACAGAATTCAAATGGAATGGAACAGACCAGTATGGCTCCAAACTGGCCAATGGTGTGTATCTCTACCGGGTGGTCACTACGCTGAACGGCAAACGCATGGACAAGTACAAGTCAGAAGGAGACAATACAGATAAATACTTTAATAACGGCTACGGCAAAATGTACCTGATGCGCTAATTGATCTTGGGGAGAAGAAAAGCCGCGGTCAGGGATTGGCTTTGAAACCTGATTGGAGGCTGGTATCCCTGAGCCGGAAACGCTGACAACTATCTTTAATAACAGGTACCGGAGAAAAACCGGAATAATCATCTTCCAGGGTCAGGTTAAATACCTGACCCTGGCAATTTACAGGGGTATAGGGAATTGCCCGGACGCCTGCGGGAACCCATACCTGGTCCTTCAGATAATAATGCGTGACCCGGTATATGCTGTAAGCTGAGGCGGCCAGGCTCACAATTAATAATAGACCGGCAAATCCCCGGAGGGCCGCCCGGCCTTCCCATCGCTCCTTTACAAAGCGGGAAGGCCATACTGCCAGGAACAGGCAGTACCATAAAGGCAGCAGGAAACCGGTGCCAAACCGTACCGCAGGCGCTACCCAGAACCAGATAAGACTACCCCCCCCGCTGACCAGCAATACCAGGCGCCAGCGGCTATCCAGTTTTTTGAGCGGCCACCGCACCAGGAAGGCCAGCAGCAGCAGGGCCAGGGAAACCAGCAGGAGCTGGTCAACACCTGCCACTGTTTTCCACCAGACAGGTATCCACTGACCAGGGCCTGCTGTGGCCATCTCATGCACAGGCGTAGTACGTTCCGGGTCCCGGGCGTAGGCTGTGACATATTCCCGTACGATGGTCATTTTAGCGGGGTTGTATTTCCAGTCGGGGTTCCACCAGTTACCCATAAACGAAGATGGGTAGAAAGGATAACCTGCCGAGATCAGGTTGCGGAGGCAGAAGGGGAGCAGGAACAGCAGCAGGGTCAGTGGCAGCCAGCTGAAAGCGCGGTATTGGCGTTGCCATAGCAGCCGGCCTGCCACCAGCAGCGGCAGCAGCACCAGGGCGGCGGTGGACAGCTTGCTGACAAAAGCGCCACAGGTAAAAAATACCAACAGGAACAGGTAGAGCGGAACGGCTTTGCTGTTCCCGGTTTGCGGCCAGCCTTTCAGCAGCAGGTAAAAGCTGCTCCAGCAGAGCAGGGACACAATAAAGTCAGGACTGGCGGAAGCGGCTGTCAGTCGCACCTGGGTCCAGGACAGCAATGAAAATACCAGTAGGAGCAGCCAGCCGGTGGTTTCCTGCCAATGGTAACCATTGGCGGTCCTGCTGGCCGCCAGTCTGTTGCCAATGAACCCGAAGAACCAGCAGAGCACAGCGCCATTCAGGAAAAGAAAAGGATGGGCGCCCAGGAAATTGAACCGGAACATGGCCATAGCAGTGAACCACAGATTGGCCATGGCCATCATGCTGTCCAGGTGCACAAGCCCTGGCACTGCTTTATAGGTTTCCATCCAGTGGATGGCCTGTGCATGATAGATCAGCGTATCCGGGTGTTTGATCTCGTAGCTGCTGATCACCAGTACCAGCAGCAGGCAGGCTGCCAGCAAAGCGCCTATCGGCCAGCTGCTGACGGCCGTCTTCAAAGGCAGGATACTATCGCGCAGGAAACGCCTGTTGGTTCGTCCCAAAGTCCAGCCAATGGTGCCCCCCAGCACGATTGCATGCGGGAAGCCATCCAGCGCTGTGAACAGGGAAGCCCAGGAGGCCAGCATACCAATGGTCAGCAAGCCTGTCAGACAGGTGATGCCAGGATCCGGCGCCCTGTCCGGCAGCAGGAACCTGCGTCCCGCCAGTCTGAACAGCAGGTGTCCCCAGGCAAAACAGTTCCAGGTGATATAAAGCCAGGCCAGCAGGGTCAGCAGCATGTTGTATGTTTTTTAGCAGCTATCAATACCAATTATACACATTTCTTTCTTCCGGGCGGGTGTTATCTGCCGGCGCCAGGTAAAAGCCATCATGCAGGGATTGGCCTCTTGCCCGCAGCCGGGGATGAACGCGGTACAGGCAGGGGAGCGGCGTTCCATAACAGCGGGCGTTCCAGTTACCTGGCATGGCCTCCGGAATATACAGGGTGATGCCATCCAGCTTCAGGGTGTCCAGTGGCGGTACGGGCAGGGGAGCGGGCAGGGCCAGCTGCCTGCCGTCAGGTAGCTGCCGTAGTTTGTTGCCGCTGTACAGCAGCAGTCCGGCTGTCAGCAAGATGGTCAGTATCCTTGTGCTGCGGGCCGGCAAGGCAGGCGCCGGTAGTAACAGGCAGCCCATGAGTGCAAAGCAGAGCAGCGGGCCATATACAAAACGCGGGTCGGGGAAGAAGAAGAACCAGCAGAGTACCTGGATGCCTGCTGTGAGCAGCAGCCATTGAATGCCCGCATGGTAGCGCTTACGGATAGCCGGCAGGCAGCAGCAGCTGGCCAGCAGTCCGGCCAGGCCCAGCAGCAGCAAAGGTTTATCGTAGCTGAAAATATGTCTGAACCAATGCGGGATCCAGCCCGGGAAGGAGAGGGCCATGGTTTCTTCAACGGGTTTGAACTGCACATTCACCCGGTTATAGTAGTGGATATAATCCACAATATTCTGTGTCATGACGGGATCAGCTTTCCAGTCGGGCCGGAAAAGGTCCAGCTGGTAAACAGGGAACAGCGGGTAGCCGGATAATTGAACGTTCCGGATCAGGAAAGGAAGTAGTAAGCCCGCGGCCAGCAGCAGGTATGTACCGGCATATTTCCAGCGACCGGCAGCCAGCAGGACGCCGCAACTGAGCAGTCCCGGCAATAACCAGGGAAAATGGATGAACCGGACCGTAAAAAGATAAGCGCCCCAGAGCAGCCATTCGGGTTGCCAGCTGAAGCGGCCGGCAGACAGCTGGCTGATGAAAAGTACCAGGATACAGCTGCAGGCAATAAAATCGTAATTGGCGGAAACCGCATTGCCGCGGATCATGGGCCAGGTAATAAGGGCCAGTGCGTATAGCAGCAGCAGTCCGATGCCCAGGTTGCGCCTGCCTGCCTGCGGGAGGCTGCTGTCTGGCGTCAGTATCAGGGACAGCAGGTATTGGCCCAGCCAGCAGGACAGCAGGCCGTTCAGGGCCATATTGCTGTTGATGCCGGGCAGCGGGCTGGAGAAAAGCGCTATGGAGGTGAACCAGGAGGAGTTAAAACCATAGCGCAGGTGCAGGTTGGCCAGACCGGGCACCGTACCATATTCCCGGATCCATTGCACCATCTGACCGTGGTAGCTGTCTGTATCATCCATCAGGGAGGGACCGGCATTGAGACAGAGCACCAGTAGCAGCAGGACTGCCAGGCTGCCGACCAGCCAGGGGCTGGCCTGTCGGGCCCGGTGGAACAGTTCAGCCAGGGGCGGGGCCAGTCTTTTCCTGTATAAAAAGCAGAGCAGCGTCAGCAATACCAGGAGCAGTGCCTGGGCGGTCCATTGCAGGGGGAACAACAGGATGATCCACTGACCAATACCGGTCAGCAGGACCAACCCTGTGAGAAAATACACAAAAGCGGGCCTGGCGGCGGGTGGCGCCTCCTGGGGAGCTGGGGCCGGCATCAGTGCATGGAAAAGTACCCCGGCAACCACACATAATACAGAGCAAAGACAGTAATGGAGGGCCAGGTAAAGCATAGGTACTGTTTCAGGACTTGTTGATAGAAAGGGCTGCCGTACGGGCCAGGTATTTCCCGATCAGGTCAAATTCCACATTCACAAAGGCTCCGGGCTGTACCTGTGCAATATTGGTATGCTGAAATGTATAGGGGATGATGGCCACGGAAAACTCGGTGACCGTAACGTCAAACAGCGTCAGGCTGATGCCGTTGAGGGCGATGGACCCTTTTTCAATGATCAGCGGGGCAAATTCCTCGCGGATACTGAAGCGGTACACATGGCTGCCGGGCAGGTTGCTGACGTCAATACAGTTGGCCACGGTATCGGTATGTCCCTGCACAATATGACCATCCAGCCGGCCATTCATCACCAGGCAGCGTTCCAGGTTCACGTCATGGCCGGGCTGCCATTGCCGGAGATTGGTCTTCTGCAGGGTTTCGTTGATGGCGGTCACTTTATAGAGGTCGTTCTCAATGGATTCCACGGTCAGGCAGACCCCGTCGTGGGCCACGCTCTGATCCGGTTTCAGTTCAGGGGTAAGAGAGGAACTGATCCAGAAAGACCGGTTGGTGCCAGCCTCCAGGACTTCCTCTATCCGCCCCATAGTTTCAATAATGCCTGTAAACATGGAACAAAAATCGGGTTTTCAGATTTAGTTTCCATATTTATCCAATTCCCCTTATCTTTGCTGCCCCAAAAGCATTTAAAGGAGGTATCAAACTATGCTGATCATCGATTCAAAAGATTGCGAAAACATTGACAAAGCGCTCAAAAAGTACAAAAAGAAATTTGAGAAGGCGAAGATCCTGATCCAACTCAGGGAACGTCAGGCTTTCATCAAGCCCTCTGTCAGGCGTCGTGGACAAGTGTTGAAGGCTATCTACAAACAACAGGTAGCCACCGGGGTAATCGAAGGATAAGACTTCATCCTGAACAATATAGAAGGATAGCCGCAAAGTATTAACTTTGTGGCTGTCCTTTTTTTATGTCATTACCCATTCAGACTGCCATCAACGGTTTCCTGGACTATATCGGGCTGGAGAAGCGTTACTCCCCCCATACTATCAGCTCCTACGGGACCGATCTGGCCGCTTTCAGCAGCTTCCTGCTGGAGCGGACGCCCAATGCGGCGGGTAAGGCTATTGGCCTGGGCCTGGACTCCCTGGACGTAGCGCTGGTCAGTTCCACCCATGTCAGGGCCTGGCTGGCCTCCCTGAAGAACGATGAGCAGCTGGGCGCCCGGTCCATTAACCGGAAGATCTCCACCCTCAAATCCTTTTTCAAATACCACCTGCGCATCGGCAATATTCAAAAGAGTCCCATGAAAGTGATCCTGGCGCCCAAAAATCCACGGCGTTTGCCCATGTATGTGGAAGAGGCGGATATGCGGGAATTACTAACCAAACAGGAATTTCCCGATACCTGGCAGGGGTTTACCGATAAACTGCTGGTATCCGTTTTATACTTTACCGGTATGCGCCGTGCAGAATTGCAGGGACTGAAAGAAGGGCAGGTAGATAAACGACAAAGTACCCTGCGTGTACTGGGTAAGGGGAACAAGGAGCGGATCCTCCCTGTACCTGTTCAGTTGGTGCAGGCCCTGCAGCATTATATGGCGGAGAAAAGACGGCTGCTTGCAGAACCTGATACAATACATGTGTTTGTAACAGAGAAGGGAGCGCCCTTGTATCCCAATTATATCTACAAGGCCGTGAACCATTACCTGAAGCAGGTGACCACCATTGAGAAAAAAAGTCCCCATATACTCCGGCACAGCTTTGCCACTCACCTTACAGCCAATGGCGCTGAGATCAATGCCGTCAAAGAATTGCTGGGCCATTCCAGCCTGGCGGCCACCCAGATCTACACACATATCAACATTGAAAAGTTAAAGGAAGCCTATAAAAAAGCACATCCGAAAGCTGAGTAAAATCAGGATTTTTTCGGACGATTTCGTGACAAATATTATTTGGAAATACCCCCTCTGTGCATTAACTTCAGTATTACAAAATCGCCGCTTATGTAACACCAATTTTCTACCCTCGATTAAGTTCTTTTATTTATTGTTCACTGTTAAAATGCGATTGTTATGAACGTCAACATTCAGACCGTGCGGTTTAGTCCCGATGGAAAACTGGTAGAATACGTCAACAAAAAGCTTGAAAAGATCAGCACCTTCCACGACCGCATTATTAAAGTTGAAGTGTATTTGAAGTTAGACAATGTGGTACACACCATTAAGGACAAAATCGCAGAAATCCGTGTCAAGGTACCGCGTCACCAATTTTTTGTAAAAGCATCATCCAAATCTTTTGAGGAATCTTTTGACAGCGCAATGGATTCGCTCGTTACCCAGATAAAACGAAAAAAAGATAAACAGGCAGCCTAAAAAAATATTCAAAGCCACCCACCGGGTGGCTTTTTTTGTTGGCGGAAACTGCCGGCGTAAAATCAATAGCACAGTTGCCTGGCAAGAGGAACTGCTGTTGAACCCCGGAGGCGCAGTATGGCTGTCTGCGTTCAAATTCCGCAAGCTACCGCCAGGGTTAATGAAGCGTCCTGTTGAACAGCAGGTGCCGGCTTCCCGCCAGGGCCGATTTTTGTGCAGCAGGTAGCGGTATATTTGCGGCTTAACCCGGCAAATGATACAAACTGGCAAACCAAAGCCATGGGACCAGCTCTTCCTGGCGCCCTGGCATTTTCTTCTGCTGATCGCTTTCTTCCTTACGGATGGCTGCGTGGAATTTCCCGGTCTGCTGCCGTTCACTGATCTGGCCGCCTACTTCGGAATGGCTGCTGCTATCACGTTTGCTGCTTATTTTCTTTTCCGCTACCTGTTCCGTTCTGCCCATAAAGCGGCCCTGCTGGTTACGACTGCTACCGGCCTCTATCTTTTCTACGGGACCATCCAGGATGCTCTGGCCGCTAACGTCCTGGGCAAAGCCATTTACCGTGATCATAAACTGCTGCCCTTGCTGGCGGGCCTGCTGCTGTTGCTGGGTATTATTTTGGGACGAACCAAAAGGCCGCTGCTGCGGCTGACCCGCTACCTCAATACGTTATTGCTGGTACTGCTGCTGCTGAATGGCGGGCGCATGGGTATGCAGGCAGGGTGGGGGACCAGCGGCGCCCATGCAGTAACAAGTAAACCTGCTCCTGTTGCCGGCCGCATTTGTGATACCTGTGCAAAGCCTGATATCTTCCTGCTCCTGCTGGATGAATATACCGGACTTGATATGCTCCGGGAGAAATGGGACTACAGCAATGACCCTTTTGTCCGTACACTGCGGGAACAGCAATTTTTTGTAGCGGATCATCCTTCTTCCAATTATTCCTATACCCCTTTTTCCATGGCCGCCACTTTTGAAATGGAATACCCGGGCTGGGTGAAGGATCTCGGCCAGATCCAGGCGCAGGATTATACCTATGCCGCCAACAGGATCTCCGGCAGTACCGCCCTGCGCTACCTGCAGGGGTCCGGTTACCGGCTGGTCAATAATTCCATTTTCGATATCCAGGACCAGCCGTCGCAGTATGATCCGGGGTTCCTCTCACTGAAGTTCCAGCTGCTGACGGCCAGGACCTGCTGGCCGCGACTGAAAAGATCCTGGTTCTGGGGCATCAATGTGGGCCGTTTCTTCCGCCTGGGCGGTCCGGGGGAGGGGAACAGGGAGATGGTCCGGAAAGGCAACCAGGGCATCCTGGACCGTGTCTATGCGCTGGCTGGGGATACTGCCGGCGGTCCCCGCTTTGTGTATACGCACCTGATGTTGCCGCACGAACCTTTTTTGTACGATAGCCTGGGCCGGCCGGCGCCACCGGTGGATGCCGGGGTGGAAGGGAGTACGGAAGGGAAGAAAGCAGCCTACCTCCAGTACCTGGTCCATGCCAATGGGGTGGTGGGCAAACTGGTGCGCCATATCCGGGAGCAGACAGGGGACAGGGCGGTGATCCTGGTGCTGAGTGATCATGGTTTCCGGCAGATGGACATGGATTGGGTGGTCAAAAACATCAATAATAACTTCAGTGCGGTGTACCTGCCGAAAAAAAATTATGAAAGCTACTATGACACGCTCAGCAATGTAAATCAGTTCCGTGTGTTGTTCAATTCCTTATTTGACGCGGGATTCACGGTATTGAAAGACAGCTGTGTTTTTTGAACGGAGCAGGAATTTGGGAGAATAATAGCAGAACATTGAAAACAAGTAAAAAAATCTTGCATCAAAATTTTGGTATTACCCAAATTCAGTTACCTTTGCCTTCCCAAAAAATAGCGAATGGTTTTGTGTAGCGGGGAAGTTCTTTACAACGTTGACTTTCAAGTGATTTTTGCCGGAATGTTTACCTGGTAACGAGCACCTGGAGTGATCTACAACGATGGAAATAAATTGCAGGCCACTTTAGCTCAGCTGGTAGAGCAACTGATTTGTAATCAGTAGGTCGTTGGTTCGATTCCGACAAGTGGCTCCAGAAAATACGTAGAATGGGACCTGGCGGATGCACTGGTTGTACCGGACAGGATCATTTGTACGAATAGGGCAGGTTCCAGAGCGGCCAAATGGGGCGGACTGTAAATCCGCTGTCTTTCGACTTCAGAGGTTCGAATCCTCTCCTGCCCACCAGATCTGCCTGCACTTTGCGGGGTAAAAGCCCCGGGTAAGAAAGTGACAGGGCAGACGTAACAAGGCGCTGATCTGTATCAGCGATGGGTTGTTGCGAAGTTCTTTAGAAGATTTCAGATGACTGCCTGCATTCTTGGCTCCCTGACTGGTTCAGTGGCGGGAAGGGCAGCAATCGATGCGGGAGTAGCTCATTTGGTAGAGCGATAGCCTTCCAAGCTATAGGTGGCGAGTTCGAGCCTCGTCTCCCGCTCACAAAAGGTACGATAGAGAGGATTTACTATTGCTCTCGTTGGCTATACCGGCCGTTGTAGCTCAGTGGTAGAGCACTTCCTTGGTAGGGAAGAGGTCGTGAGTTCGATTCTCACTAACGGCTCAGATTTTTTGAAGCGTTTGACAGTTTGTACAGCTTCAGGCCGGTTTACCGGCTTTTAGCGTTCAACTACATGATATTCCTTGTACTGCCAGGATTGGATATGAGGACGGATTATTAAATTTGTATACCACAACTAAAAACAGATAACGATGTCAAAAGAGACTTTCAAGAGGGACAAACCTCACGTTAACGTCGGAACCATCGGTCACATTGACCACGGTAAAACTACGCTGACAGCCGCCATTACGACAATTCTGGCAAAGTCAGGTATGGCGCAAGCAAAAAAATACGATGAAATCGATGCTGCACCTGAAGAAAAAGAACGTGGTATCACCATCAATACAGCTCACGTAGAGTATCAGACGGTTAACCGTCACTATGCTCACGTTGACTGCCCCGGTCACGCTGACTATGTGAAGAATATGATTACCGGTGCTGCTCAGATGGACGGCGCTATCCTGGTTGTGGCTGCTACTGACGGTCCTATGCCCCAGACCAAAGAGCACATCCTCCTGGCTCGTCAGGTAGGTGTTCCCCGTATGGTTGTCTTTATGAACAAAGTTGACCTGGTGGACGATCCTGAGTTGCTGGAACTGGTAGAAATGGAAATTCGTGAACTGTTGAGCTTCTATGGCTTCGACGGTGACAATACACCTATCATCAAGGGTTCTGCTACCGGCGCTCTGGCTGGTGAAGAACAGTGGGTGAAAGCAGTTGAAGAACTGATGACTGCAGTGGATGAGTACATTCCTCTGCCTCCCCGTCCGGTTGATCAACCGTTCCTGATGTCTGTTGAAGACGTATTCTCTATCACTGGTCGTGGTACTGTTGCTACCGGCCGTATTGAAAGAGGTCGTATCAAAGTTGGTGAAGCCATTGAGATCGTAGGTCTGATGGAAGCTCCCCTGTCTTCTACTGTAACAGGTGTGGAAATGTTCCGCAAACTCCTGGATGCTGGTGAAGCTGGTGACAACGCTGGTCTGCTGCTCCGTGGTATTGAAAAAACACAGGTTCGTCGTGGTATGGTACTGGTTAAACCCGGTTCTATCACTCCGCATACTGAATTCAAAGGCGAAGTTTACGTTCTGAGCAAGGAAGAAGGTGGCCGTCACACGCCGTTCTTCAACAAATACCGTCCTCAGTTCTACTTCCGTACCACTGACGTAACTGGTGAGTGCGAACTGCCTGCAGGAACTGAAATGGTAATGCCTGGCGATAACACATCACTGACTGTGAAACTGATCCAACCCATCGCGATGGAGAAAGGTCTGAAGTTCGCTATCCGTGAAGGTGGCCGTACAGTAGGCGCCGGTCAGGTTACTGAGATCATTAAGTAATTAATTCTCAATACTAAAAAGCCATTAGCGTTTTGCTTTTAGCTGTTAGCCCTGGTTTTAAGTATATTTGCTAAATAGCTGATCGCTGACTCTAATGGCTTTTATACGGGTATAGTTCAACGGTAGAATAGAGGTCTCCAAAACCTTAGATCTGGGTTCGAATCCTAGTACCCGTGCTCTTTAAAGTATTAACAATCCTATCATGAATAAAGTAACAACCTACTTCAGGGAATCCTATAAGGAACTGCTAGAGAAGGTTAGTTGGCCAACATGGACCCAGTTGCAGCAATCTACCCTGATTGTGCTGGTTGCCACTCTGCTCATTACAGCTATTGTATGGGTAATGGACCTCGTTGCCCAGTCCGGCCTCAAATTCATTTATTCATTAATTCACTAATGGAACAGGAACAACAAGCTACAACGCAACAACAGGAAACCAAGTGGTATGTGCTACGGGTGGTGAGCGGCAAAGAGCGCAAGGTAAAAGAGTACCTGGATAAGGAAATTTCCCGTGGCGGCTGGGGCGAAGTTGTTAAGCAGGTTTTTCTGCCGGTTGAGAAGGTCTACAAGGTGCAGAATGGCAAAAAAGTAATGCGGGAAAGGAACTATTATCCCGGTTATGTAATGATTGAAGTGACCGACGGCAAGCTGTCTGATGATCTGCGGGAAGCCATTAAGAATACAACCAACGTTATCCATTTCCTGGGAAAGGAGAATCCTATTGCCCTCCGTAAAGCGGAAGTGAACAAGATGCTGGGTAAAATGGATGAAATGGCTGAAGCCGGCGGCGTAAGCATGATTGAGCCGTTCATTGTTGGCGAGACCATTAAGATCATTGAAGGACCTTTCAACGATTTCAACGGTATCATCGAAGAGGTGAACGACGAAAAGAAAAAGCTGAAAGTGACCGTAAAGATCTTCGGTCGTTCCACACCGGTAGAGCTGAATTACATGCAGGTAGAGAAATTAAGCTAAATCTTTCTGTACAAATTATAGAAACCACAGCAGTCGCTGTGGTTTTTTTATGCCCGGCCGGGAATCTGTACTGGTTTGTTTGTACAGTATTCCCCAGTTGAACAGCCTCCTTTCTGCCCGGCCGGGATGCCCCGGTTGGCGGGCTTTCCAGTGAAAGCTGCCGCCGGACAGCGATTAGTTTACCTTTTAAAAACGAGCCCCGGCAAAGGCTCATGCAGCGGTTGGTTCCCGCAATTTGTGCGCCATAAAAAAAGCCTTCCCGTTCTTCACGCGAAGGCTTGACACTTTTAAAAACCCCGACTTAGTTGTTCTCTTCGTCGTTGCCGTTCTGATCATCGGTGTTACCGAAATCAAATGTAGTAGGCGCTCCGGGTTCCTGTTCCGGCGTTGTAATGGGCGCTTCTTCAGGAGGAGCGGGCGCTTGTATTTTGGGTTTCGGTGCTGCTTTCTTGGCTTTCTTTGCAGGAGCTTTCTTAGCAGGTGCAGGTACTGCTTTTTTGGGAGCTGCTTTAGGCGCTGCCTTCGGAGCTGCTTTAGGTGCTGCTTTCTTGGCGGCTTTTTTAGCAGGAGCGGCTTTCTTCGGAGCTGCTTTAGGCGCTGCTTTCTTAGCGGCTTTTTTAGGAGCAGCCTTCTTAGGAGCGGCTTTCTTAGCTGCCTTTTTTGGTGCTGCTTTTTTAGCGGCTTTTTTGGGAGCTGCCTTAGGCGCTGCTTTCTTGGCTGCTTTTTTAGCAGGTGCTGCTTTCTTAGCGGCTTTTTTTGGTGCTGCTTTTTTAGCTGCCTTCTTAGGCGCCGCTTTTTTCGGTGCAGCCTTTTTTGCTGCTTTCTTCTTTGCTTTGGCCATAGTGTGATGTGTTTTTATAGTTGTTGGTAAAATTGACGTGGAAAGATATGATAATCGAATGCAAAAGCTACGTAGAAAATTTCAAAAAATAAAAAACTCATATAAACATTGAATCAAATGCCATGCCTGCCCCTGCAGTTGCACTGCTCCCTGAACGAAAAATGGCCCCCGGCACAGTGGAGCCACTTAACAGGAAAGCCCTGAAGTCCGCGCGGGGAGCGGCTGCCGGATAAACGGGCAGCAACGGAGTGCTGTATCCCGGAGCAGCATATTCACCGCCTTCACCGGTAGAAGACAAGGGCTCGAATTGCCTGTAAGCATGTGGAAAAGATACCCGCTATTACGGGCCCAGAAGAAGCAGACAACAAGATTGCGGCAGACCTGCGGCCAGCATTCTTGCCGGACATGGAGGATTCCATGCCGCCCACCGTTTTTGCCGGCCGGAACCAGTGCTGAAACAACAGTTGCCGGCAGCAGCAAAATGCAGCTTCAACTACCGGGCAGGGGAGGGGCAGGTCCATTCGCCAGCCTGGATCAAACGCCTGCAACAAGAACAGGGCTGGAGCAGGCTGCACCACCATTCCCAAACATTGCCTTTCATAGTACAGGAGCCGGGTGATATTGCTGGCGGGGTGTATCGGCTTGACGGCCGTATGCCTGGGAACTTGCCGTCCTGCATCTGTAGCAGGACGGCTTGCACTTGCCTCCTGCACCACCACCATTCCCATACATTGCCATCCATAGTACAGGAGCCGGGTGATATTGCCGGCCGGGTATACCGGTTTAAAGAGCATACTTCTGGGAACTTGCCGTCCTGCATCTGTAGCAGGACGGCTTGCACTTGCCTCCTGCACCACCATTCCCATACATTGCCATCCATAGCACAAATGCCGATGGCATTGTTGGCCGTGTGTACTGGTTTAACAGGCATACGCCTGGTAAATGCCAGCCCTGCAACCGGGGGGAGCTTGCAACCCACAGCTCCCGCTACACCCCTTCCTACGGGCTCAGGGCTGCTATTTTTCCCAGGCATTGCACCATCTGCCCGGAATACTTTCTGCCCCATTGGTTCGTCCCAAATTGCTTTTTTCAGGGCTCCTTATCACTACCACCTGTCCGGATCCTCTATGGCCAGTCCCATTTCTCCGGATCGCCGGCCAGGGCTGCTATTCCCGCTAAAAAAAAGCTGCCGGAAAGCCTGTTTTGTCAGTATTTTCGCTACCTTTGCAACCCCAATTGAAAAGTTCTTTACAGATTCGTTCCGGCAAAGCCGGCCCAAAGCCCGGGAAACCAACGGAGTACTGACGGATATGTTCCGCGGTACCTGGTCTGAAACCCCGGTCCAACAGGCAAAAAGCAGCGGCGGACGATAGGATGAACTTGGGAGTCCGGGCAAATCCCGGACGTTTGAACCAATAAATCAAATAAGATGGCAAAAGAAATTACCGGCTTCGTAAAGCTGCAGGTGAAAGGTGGCCAGGCCAATCCTGCACCTCCTGTAGGTCCTGCATTAGGTTCCAAGGGTGTTAATATCATGGAATTCTGTAAGCAGTTCAACGCCCGTACACAAGAGAAAGTGGGCAAAGTTCTCCCCGTATTGATCACTGTTTACTCCGACAAGTCTTTCGATTTTATCATCAAGACCCCTCCTGCTGCCGTTCAGCTCCTGGAAGCTGCCAAATTGCAGAGCGGTTCCAAAGAGCCCAATCGTAACAAGGTGGGTAAAGTGAACTGGAGCCAGGTTGAGGCTATTGCCAAAGACAAGATGCCTGACCTGAATTGTTTCACCCTGGAAAGTGCCATGAAAATGGTTGCCGGTACTGCCCGCAGTATGGGTCTTACCGTAGACGGCCAGGCTCCCTGGGAAAATAATTAATTGTTCACGCTTCGCCCCGCGCACTCCGCAGCATGCTGAACCATGACCAGGGAGTAACCAGGAGGAAGCAACATCAAAAAACGAAAGACAATGGCAATCCCCAAAAAAAGAAAAGTAGCTGACACCAAGCTCGATAAAAATAAAGTGTACTCACTGAAAGAGGCCGCCGGCCTGGTAAAAGAGGTGAACACTACCAAATTTGACGCTTCTGTTGATATTCATATCCGTCTGGGTGTGGATCCCAAGAAAGCTGATCAGGCTATCCGCGGTACAGTGACCCTGCCCCACGGAACCGGTAAAACCAAGAGAGTACTCGTGCTCTGCACACCCGATAAAGAAGCCGATGCCAAAGCAGCCGGCGCCGATTACGTAGGTCTGGACGAATTTGTTTCCAAGATTGAAGGTGGCTGGGTTGATATCGATGTAATTGTGGCCACTCCGGCTGTAATGCCTAAGATCGGTAAACTCGGTAAGATCCTCGGTCCCCGTAACCTGATGCCCAATCCCAAAACCGGCACCGTTACCAATGACGTGGCTGCCGCAGTGAATGAAGTAAAAGGCGGTAAGATCGCTTTCAAAGTTGACAAAGCAGGTATCGTACATGCTTCTGTTGGCCGTGTAAGCTTCAGCCCCGAAAAGATCATTGAGAACAGCCAGGAATTTATCAATGCTATCATCAAGGCAAAACCCTCTTCCGCAAAAGGTACTTACCTGAAGAGCTTATTCATGGCCAGTTCCATGAGCCCTGGTATTGCTGTTGAAACCAAATCATTGATGAACTAAACAACAGGTAACGCCGGGCGGCCCATCCCCTGGATCGGCCAGTAAGCGGGACCATCAAAACATTCGAGTATGAACAAGCAAGAAAAGAACGAAGTAATTGAGGCACTGAAAGAGAAATTCTCTCAGTACAACAATTTCTACATCACCAATACTGAATCCCTCTCTGTTGCACAGATCGGGAAACTGCGCAGCATTTGTTTCAACAAGAAAGTTGAAATGAAAGTAGCCAAGAACACCCTGATCCGTAAAGCACTGGAAAGCCTGGACAGCACCCGCTACAACGGTGTGTTTGAATCCCTGAACGGTGTTACGGCCCTGATGTTCTCTGAGAACGCCAAAGAGCCCGCCCTGATCATTTCTGATTTCAGAAAAGCTGCAGGTAAAGGCAAAGACGACAAACCCGTACTGAAAGCTGCCTTCATCGATGGCGACGTATTTGAAGGAGACGATCAGCTGCAGGCTCTCGTAGCGCTGAAGAGCAAGAACGACCTCATTGGCGAGATCATCGGTCTGCTGCAAAGCCCCGCCAAGAATGTTATCAGCGGCCTGAACGCCGGCAACAAACTGGCTTCCCTGGTAAAAGCACTGGAAGAAAGAGAGAACTAATTTTTTATACAACATTAACTCGGCCTGGAGTTAGTATTTTTTTAAAACAATCCGCCGGAGCACAGGCAATGAAGGCGGAAAAAATTTGACAACTATGGCAGATCTGAAAGCATTTGCAGAACAGCTGGTTAACCTGACTGTTAAAGAAGTAAACGAATTAGCTAAGATCCTGAAAGATGAGTACGGAATCGAGCCTGCTGCTGCTGCAGTAGCTGTTGCTGGTCCCGCTGCTGCCGCTCCCGCTGCAGAAGAAAAAACTTCTTTCAACGTGATCCTGAAAAACGGCGGCGCTAACAAGCTGAACGTTGTTAAGATCGTGAAAGACCTGACTGGTCTCGGTCTGAAAGAAGCTAAAGACCTGGTAGACGGCGCTCCCAAGCCTGTTAAAGAAGGTGTTAGCAAAGCCGACGCAGAAGGTCTGGCTGCTAAACTGAAAGAAGCAGGTGCTGACGTTGAAATTCAGTAATCTTTTCAGGCGTTTTAAACGCTGTATAGGCCCCGGGTATCCCCCGGGGCTTTTTTTATGAATTCCCCGGCATATTGTATCTTGACCCCGGAATGGCTGACCGCCAGCCCCCATGGCCAGGTAAAAAACAAATATGAAAAAAGTATCCCTCAAAGATATCGCCAGCATCACCGGCGCTTCCACCTCCACGGTGTCCTTCATCCTGAACGGTAAAGCCAGCCAGATGCGCATCAGCGAGGCCCTCAAGAAGAAAGTGCTGGCCACCGCCAAAAAGCTGGGCTACCAGCCTAACCAGGTGGCCGTCAGCCTGCGTACAGGTCAGACCAAGATCATCGGCCTGCTGGTAGAGGATATATCCAATAACTTTTTCTCCCTCCTGGCCAAGACCATCGAGGACGAGGCCGAAATTTTCGGCTACCGTGTGGTCTACTGCAGTACCGAGAACAATAACACCAAAGGCCAGGAACTGCTCCGTATGCTGGCCCAGCGCCAGGTGGACGGCTTCCTGATTACCCCCACCCAGGGCATGCAGAAGGATATTGAGCTGCTGGCCGACCAGCAGAAGCCCATGGTCCTCATGGACCGGTTCTTCCCCAACCTGGACATCGCCCATGTACTGGTAGATAACTATGACGGCGTGATGAAGGGCATGAAACACCTCCTGTCCAAAGGTTTCCAGCGCATCGGTTTTATTACGGTCAACCTGCCCCTCCACCATATGGAGCAACGGGAAGCAGCCTATGTTGACGCCATTGCCGGAGCCGGTACCGGTAAACAGAAAAGAAAGAAATTCATTCTCCAGCTCGACTATAACCTGCCCAAAGAAAAAATGATCCAGCAGATCCTTACCTATATGCTGGAACAGGAACTGGACGCCGTTTTCTTTGCCACCAACTACCTGGGCATCCTGGGCCTGGAATGTATCCGTGACGCCGGGCTGCGCATCCCGGACGACCTGGCCATGGTCTGCTTTGACGATCATGACATTTTCAGGTTATATCTTCCCGGTATAACGGTGATCCAGCAGCCAGTGGAAGAGATCGGCAAAAAAGCCGTTCACCTGCTCATGGATCAGCTGGGCAAAAGCAAGACCAGTTCCACAAAAAAACAGGTCCAGCTTGCAGCAAAGTTCGTGTTACGCGGGTCTACAGTGAAATAACCTGGCGCAACTTCTCCGGCTTTATACCCAACAGCAGAGGATCACTTTATTAACAAGATACAGGTAGCCATCCGGTATAGACTTTGCTGAGCGGACCAGCAATAGCCCATGCCTGCCTTCAGTATCCTGCAGCTTACTTTATTTTGCAAAACCGGTTTAGTATTGTAATATTGGTTTCCTATCCCCAACCGTATACCCTTTCCTACTACGACTCTATGTAAACGCTCCACCCCGTACTACGGATGAACACTCCCTTTACCGTCAGCAATTCTCTGGTCTGTAAAAATGTATAGCAATTCACAAACAAGAATAGCCTGAAATAAACATATTATTTTTTTTAAGCTGAAAGGCTAAAACGATTTAGCAGCTTGCCTTAGCGGAATGGTCTTTCCATTTGCAGGGACAGTCTGTACATGTCTTTTAGAAACCTTCAATTTAAACTTAAAACCTGCGTATGGAAAAGCGACGTTCCAACTTCGTAAGGATAGGTTTGCAGACATTGCTTTGTCTAACCCTATCCATCCCACTCTTCTCCCAGTCAAAGACCATTACCGGAAAAGTAACAGATGCCGCCGACAGCAGGCCACTGCCAGGCGCTACTGTCCAGGTCAAAGGCACCCAAAAGATGACCAGCACAGACGACAACGGCAACTACAGTATTGAAGTACTGCCCGGCGAGGCCATCCTGGTATTCAGCTATACCGGTGCGCCCAGCCAGGAAAGACCTATCGGCAACAACGCCGTTATCAATGTCAGCTTCACCCTCAGCGGCAACGAAATGGGGGAGGTGATTGTGATTGGCTATGGCACCCAGCGAAAATCTGATCTCACCGGCGCCGTAGGCTCCGTAAAAGCCACCCAGTTGCAGGAGCGTGCTGTAGCCTCCCTCAACCAGGCGCTGGCCGGCCGGATCCCGGGCGTATGGGTCAACTCCAACTCGGGCCGCCCCGGTGGACAGACCACCGTCCGCATCCGCGGTTTCAGCTCCATCAACACCACCAACAACCCGCTCTACGTAGTGGATGGGGTGATCCTGCCCGTAGGCTCCCAGAACAATAACAGCAATGCCATTGACTATATCAACGGCAGTGATATTGCTTCTGTGGAAGTGCTGAAAGACGCCAGCTCTACCGCTATCTACGGCGCCCGCGGCGCCAACGGCGTGATCCTGGTCTCCACCAAACGCGGCAGCGCCACCGGTCCGCGCGTTACCTATGATGGTAGCCTCAGCGTGCCCACTATTGGCCCTAACCGCGTAGAAATGCTGGACGCCAATGAATACCTGGCCGTGGAAAACCTGACCTATGATAATATCAAGGTCTATGACCCCACCGGCTGGGCTACCGGCGCTTATGCCTCTGTGGTAGACCCGCGCGAGAAACGAAAATCCCTGCCCCGGCTCTTTGATGCCAATGGTAACCCGCTCTATAATACCGACTGGTATAAGGAGGCTACCCAGAATAAGCTGTCGCAGAACCACCAGCTGGGCCTGGTAGGCGGCAACAAGGACAATAACTACGGGATCTTCCTCGGCTACCGAGATGAGAACGGCCTGCTGTTGAACAGTTACCTGAAACGTTACTCGGCCCGTTTTGTGACGGATGCCACTATGAACGACTGGCTCAAGGTCGGCGGCGGCCTGAGCTATAATAACCAGGAAGAAAATATCGTGGACCAGGGTACGGGCGGCCTCAACTCCGTGCGCATGATCACCGAATCCTTTCCCTTCCTGCCCGTGAAATACAGTGATGGCACCTGGGGCGATAACAATAACTACCCCGGTGCAGAAGGCGGTTCCAATCCTGTGCATATCCTGACGGACCGTAAGCTGATCCTGCAGACACAGAACGTGCTGGGTTATTTCTTTGCCACCCTGCAACTGGCCAAGGGCCTGCAGTTCAAAAGCCAGGTAGGCGCCAACATCGTTACCCGGCAGGTGAATGAATACAATGCCCGCAGCCTCTTTGGCATCTCCTTTGACCAGCGCGGTACTGCTGTTATCGGCGATAACCGGGAGACGTACTGGTCGTCCGAGAACTTCTTCACCTACGATAACCAGTTTGGCGAGGACCATGCCATCAATGCCATGGCCGGTCTGTCCTGGCAGGAAACCAATATTGTTAACAATGCCTCTTCCGCCCAGAACTTCTCTACCGATTATTTTGTGAACAACAATATCGGCGCCGGCAGCCTGCAACAGCCCAGTGCTTCCGGTCGCGCCCGCTTTACGTTCAATTCCTATTTCGGACGGATCAACTATTCACTCAAGGATCGCTACCTGTTTACCGTCACGGGACGGGCAGACGGCGCGTCCAAATTCGGGGTCAACAACAAGTACTCCTTCTTCCCATCTGCCGCTATCGCCTGGCGTATTTCAGAAGAAGGGTTCCTGAAAGGCAGCAACCTTATCTCCCATATGAAACTGCGGTCCAGCTATGGGCTGACCGGTAACTCGGAGATCAGCTCCTACGCTTCACTGGGTACTCTCAGCTCCAGCTACGCAGGTATCTTCAACAATACCCGCGTGACCGGGGTTGGTACCGGTCGCCTGGCCAATAACGACCTGGCATGGGAAAAGACCCAGCAGGCGGACATCGGCCTGGAAGTAGGGGTGCTGAACAACCGCATCAGCCTGGAACTGGATGTCTACTACCGGAAAACAACAGATATGCTGCTCAATGCGCCGGTACCAGCTTCAACCGGTTACCTGTCCATCACCAGGAACGTGGGCAGCATGGAGAACAAGGGCCTGGAAATTGGGTTGAACACGGTCAATATCACCGGCAAGGACCTGACCTGGACCACTAACTTTGGGATCTCCTTCAACAAAAACAAAGTGCTGGAACTGGCTACCCCTGCTGATATCTTCGGGGTAGGTGGTCCCAACTTCACCAACCAGACCAATATCATCCGGAAAGGGGAGCCCGTAGGCTCTTTCTGGGGCCTGGTGCGCCTCGGCGTATGGCAGGAATCAGAAAGGGAGGAAGCCGCTAAATTCAGCAGCTACCGCGCCGGCAAACCCATCCTGCCCGGGGATATCAAATACCTGGATGTGAATAGTGATCATATCATCAATGATGAAGACCGCATGATCATTGGCAACGGCAACCCTGATTACTGGGGCTCTTTCTCCAATACGGTCAAGTACAAAAATTTTGAGCTGATACTGGACCTGCAGTTCTCCGCAGGGAATGATATCCTGAACATGTCCCACCACTCCGGTGAGGATCGGCAGGGTATTGCCAACAGTTTCAAATCGGTGTTGCAGGCCTGGACGCCGGATAAAGGCAATTCAGGTGCTGAGATTGCGGCCATCCGGGATACCAGGGCCGGTTATGTGACCAACGTGGATACCCGCTGGGTGGAGGATGGCAGTTTCCTGCGGGGCCGCAACCTTAGCCTGTCCTATGAGTTCCCGGCCCAGCGTATCAGCAACCTGAAGCTGGCCAAACTCAAGGTATATGGATCGGTACAGAACTTTTTCCTGGTGACGGATTATTCCGGTAATGATCCGGAGGTAACCACCTACGGCAATGCTTTTTCGCAGGGGCAGACCTTCTTCGATTATCCCAAACCAACCACGTTCACCCTGGGTGTTAACGTGGCTTTCTGATGCCGTTCCACTATCGCATTCAACAAAAAAATACACCATGAAACTGACTATACAACGAACCATATACCTGCTGGCTACCATGGTCCTGCTGACCACTGCCGGTTGTAACAAGTTCCTGGAAGAGCAGGACCCCAGCAACCTTTCCACGGATATCTATTACACCTTGTCGGAACACGCCGAGGCCGGCATTGCAGCCGCCTATGCACAGCAACGCTTCATCAGCGCCGGCGCCGGCATCTTTGTGCAGAACTATTCCATGCTGGAAGCGGTGACCGGTACCGCCAAAACAGAGACTGGGCAGAACTCCGATCTCAATAATCTTTTCGGGATGGTACACAATGGCGATAACCTCCTGATCCGGAACTGGTGGAACGGCCTGTTCAATGTGATTGCACAGACCAACCTGGTGCTGGACCGGGTGCCGCCCATTAATCCCATGGATGAGGCCCTGAAGAAGAAAGTCCTGGGAGAAGCCCGCTTTCTCCGTGCCTGGGCCTATTTTTATTTAGTACAGTTATGGGGAGATGTGCCGCTGACACTGACGCCTGTCCTGGATGGCAACCACCCCGATTTTTACCCGCCCCGTACGGGAACAGAAGCGGTGTACACCCAGATCATCGCTGACCTGCAGGAAGCAGAGAATGCCGGCCTGTCCTGGACCGATCCTTCGGGCCGGGCGTCCCTGGGCGCTGTAAAATCTCTTTTGGCCAAAGTATACCTGGCCATGGCCGGTTTCCCCTTGCAGAAGGGCGCTTCGCATTATGCACTGGCGGCGGCCAAAGCCAATGAGGTGATCGGCAGCAGCCAGTTCTCCCTGTTCCAATCCTATTCGGACCTGCACAAGGTAAGTATGGAGAATAGGGGCGAGCATATCTTTGAGATCCAGTACCTGGCCAGTGTGGCCAATGCCAATGGCTTCCAGCAGACCATGCTGCCCAATTTCAAGAACGTGTCCGCCTTCAATGATGAGATAGGCAGTACGGTGCCGGCCCCTGAATTTTATAATTCCTATGAACCGGGCGACCGCCGCACACTGGACAGGGTAGGGCTCTTCTATACCCATTATTATGATGGGGGCAATGGCGCGCTGAAGGATCTGTCGGCCCCCTATATCTACAAGCATTTTGACTCCCTGGCCCATGGTACTTCCGGTGTGGCCGGTACCAACCAGAGCGATCTCAACTGGCCGCAGCTCCTGTATTCGGATATCCTGCTGGTCTATGCCGAAGCCAGCAATGAAGCGGTGGCCGGCGGACCCGATGCGGTGGCCTACAAGGCCCTTGCTGATATCCGTTCCCGAGCCGGGCTCACCACGCCAGGGGCCGGTACTTTCAGCCAGGCCGGTTTCCGGGAGGCGGTCTGGAAAGAACGCTGGTACGAACTCTGTTATAACGGCATCACCTGGTTTGATATGGTGCGGCTCCGCAAGGCCTGGAATATGACTACCCGCAGCTTCGATGAGTTTGTGGGTTATAATTTCCCGAACGATGCTGCAACACTGGAACAGAAACACCTGCTGTTCCCCATACCTACAGAAGAAATAAGAAATAATCCAAATCTGAGACCCCAGAATCCGGGGTACTAAATAACAGGAAGGGGCCAATTGTTAACAGAAACAAAAGGCCCCTTCTTTTTAATCATCAATTGGATGCGGATACCGGTTTATTGCATACATTAGTAGCTAAAACGATTTAGTAAGGCGGAACCCCCGTTGCAACCATCCTGATAAATAAGTATTATTGCAGCCACTTCGCCAAAACAAAAAGGTATGAAAAAAAACTTCGCCCTTCTTCTCCTGCTTGCTGTATTCCAGCAAATCAATGCCCAGCAGGTGACTTCCGTAACCGATCCCGTAGAATGGATCAACCCTTTAATGGGTACTGACTCCAAACCCAGTCTGTCCAACGGTAACACCTATCCCGCTATTGCAGTTCCCTGGGGGATGAACTTCTGGATACCGCAGACCGGCCAGATGGGCGACGGATGGGCATATACTTATGCCGCCGACAAGATCCGTGGTTTTAAACAAACCCACCAGCCTTCCCCCTGGATGAACGACCATGGTCAGTTCTCTATCATGCCCATCACAGGCAAGGCTGAGTTTGACCAGAACAAGCGCGCCAGCTGGTTCTCTCACAAAGCGGAAGTATCCAAACCTTATTACTACAGCGTATACCTGGCTGATCACGATGTAACTACCGAGATCGCCCCCACAGAAAGGGCCGCCCAGTTCCGCTTCACTTACCCGGAAAGGGATAGTTCCTTCCTGGTAGTGGACGCGTTCGACAAAGGCTCTTCTGTCACCATCGTCCCTTCCGAGAACAAGATCGTAGGTTACACTACCCGCAATAGCGGTGGTGTTCCCAAGAACTTCAAGAACTATTTTGTTATCTATCTCGATAAGCCTTTCACGGTGACCTATACCTGGGAAAACAAAGCCCTGGTACAAGGCGGCACCAGCACCACCAGTGACCATGCCGGTGCTATTGTTGGTTTCAGTACCCGGAAAGGAGAGAAGGTGAACGTGAAAGTTGCCTCCTCCTATATCAGTGTTGAGCAGGCTGAACTGAACCTGAAACGCGAACTGGCTGCTGATAATTTTGAAGCTACCAAACGCAAGGCGAAGGAAGCCTGGAACAAACAGCTGAACAAGATCCTGGTCAGCGGCGGCACCATTGAACAGGTCCGTACTTTCTATTCCTGCATGTACCGCACCCTGCAGTTCCCGCAGAAATTCTATGAGTATGACAGCAAAGGTGATGTTGTTCACTACAGCCCCTACAATGGCGAGGTACTGCCCGGCCGCATGTTTGCCGGTACTGGTTTCTGGGACACTTTCCGTGCCCTGTATCCTTTCCTGAACCTGCTGTATCCTGGTATCAATACCGAAATGCAGGAAGGTCTGGCCAACGATTACAAAGAAAGCGGCTGGCTGCCTGAATGGTCCAGCCCCGGTCTGCGCAGTGTAATGATCGGCAACAACTCTGCCTCTGTTGTAGCTGACGCCTACCTGAAAGGTCTGCGTGGTTATGATATCAATACCCTTTACGAAGCCCTGCTGCATGGCGCCAACAATGAAGGGCCGATGCCGGCTGTGGGTCGTAAAGGCGTGAAATACTATAATGACCTGGGTTATGTTCCCTATGATGTAAAGATCAATGAGAACGCCGCCCGCACCCTGGAATATGCCTATGATGATTTCACTATCTACCAGTTAGGCAAGGCCCTGGGGCGTCCCAAGGAAGAAACTGATCTCTACCTCAAACGCAGCCAGAACTACCGTAACCTGTTTGATCCCGAGACCAAACTGATGCGTGGCAAGAATGAGAATGGTCAGTTCCAGGCGCCTTTCAATCCCTTCAAATGGGGTGATGCATTCACAGAAGGCAACAGCTGGCACTACAGCTGGAGCGTATTCCACGATATTGAAGGCCTGAAAAAACTGATGGGTGGCAATGATATGTTTGTGGCTATGCTGGATTCCGTATTCTCGATGCCTCCCGTATTTGACGACAGCTACTACGGTGGCACCATCCACGAGATCCGCGAAATGCAGATCATGAATATGGGTCAGTATGCACACGGCAACCAGCCCATCCAGCATATGATCTACCTGTACAACTTTGCCGGTCAGCCCTGGAAAACCCAGTACTGGGTCCGCCAGGCTATGGAGAAACTGTACAAACCCACACCCGATGGCTATTGCGGTGATGAGGACAATGGCCAGACATCAGCCTGGTATGTGTTCTCCAGCATGGGCTTCTACCCGGTATGTCCCGGCACCAGCCAGTATGTATTAGGTACCCCGCTGTTCAAAAAGATGACACTGAAACTGGACAATGGCAAGACCCTCCAGATCAATGCACCCAACAACAGCGATGTTAACCAGTATGTACAATCGGTTAAACGCAATGGCGTGGTGGAAACAAAGAACTTTGTTGACCACTTTGACCTGATGAAAGGTGGCGTACTGGAATTCCAGATGGGCGCTAACCCTAACAAGGGCCGTGGTGCAACTTCCGCAGCATATCCTTTTTCACTCAGTAAATAATTATCAGTACGATCGTTTATCGTTCTACATTAATATACCCCCAACTGCGCATGAGAAATCTACTATTTTTCATTGGCTCTATGATCCCTGCCGGGCTGCTGGCCCAGGCAACGCCCGAGAATGATCCGTCCCAGTACGTTAAACCCATTATTGGCACCCAGCGTATGGGCCACGTATATCCAGGCGCCACCGTGCCCTTCGGTATGGTGCAGCTCAGCCCGGATACCGATACCATCCCTTATGAGATGAACGGGCGTTACAACGGAGATGTGTACAAATACTGCGCAGGGTATCAGTATGATGATAAAACGATCGTGGGCTTCAGTCATACCCATTTCAGCGGCACCGGTCACTCCGACCTCGGAGATTTCCTGGTGATGCCAACAGTGGGTCCCCTGAAACTGAATCCCGGCGAAGCAGCCAAACCGCGCAGTGGTTTCCGTTCGGCGTTCTCGCACGAACGGGAAACCGCTGAAGCCGGTTACTACAAAGTGCAGCTGGATGATTACAATATCAAGGCTGAACTGACTGCCACCAACAGGGTGGGCTTTCACCAGTACACTTTCCCTAAGTCGGACCAGTCCCATATCATCCTGGACCTCATGTATGGCATCTACAACTATGAGGACAAGAATGCCTGGACCGTATTAAGGGTAGAGAATGACACCCTGATCACCGGCTACCGGATCACCAATGGCTGGGCCAGGACCCGCACGGTCTATTTTGCCATGGCCTTCTCCAAACCCTTTTACCAGTACGGCTGCCAGAACTTTTCCAAGAAACAGGCCTACCGCGGTTTCTGGGGCAAGTTTGACCAGACCAAAAATTTCCCTGACCAGGCCGGCAAACAGCTGAGGGCTTACTTCGACTTCAAGACAGAAGAAGGGGAGGCCATCAAGATCAAGTTTGCACTGTCTTCCGTCAGCACGGAGGGCGCCCTGCTCAACCTGCGCACAGAAGCGCCGGGCTGGGATTTCAACCAGGTGCGGGAACAGGCCCGGGATCAGTGGAACAAAGAGCTGAGCCGGATCAGCATCACCGCCAAGAACCGGGAAGACAAGGAGAATTTCTATACGTCTATGTACCATGCGTTCCTGTCGCCCATCACCTATATGGATGTGGACGGCAAATACCGTGGACTGGACCAGAATATCCACCAGGCCAAAGACTTTACCAACTATACCATTTTCTCCCTCTGGGATACCTACAGGGCCCTGCATCCTTTCTTCAACCTGGTACAGCCCAAACGCAATGCCGATATGGTGCAGAGCATGCTGGCGCATTATGACCAGAGCGTGCTGAAGCTGCTGCCGGTATGGTCCCATTATGCCAATGAGAACTGGTGTATGATCGGTTACCATAGCGTGTCGGTGATTGCCGATGCCGTCATGAAAGGCAATGCGCCCTTTGACGTCAACAAGGCGCTGGATGCCTGTGTGGCTTCCGCCCGCCACCGCAGCTATGACGGGCTGGGGTATTATATGGATATGGGCTATGTGCCGGACGATAAGAACGGCTCCTCGGTATCCAAGACCCTGGAATATGCGTATGACGACTGGGCCATTGCCCAGATGGCGCGCAAACTGGGCCGGGAAGACCTGTACAAGGAGTTCAGCGTCCGGGCCAGCTATTACAAAAATGTTTACGATCCCAGCATCGGCTTCATGCGTCCCCGCCTGAGCGACGGCAGCTTCAAAAAAGAATTTGACGTACTCAGCACCCATAACCAGGGATTCATTGAAGGCAATGCCTGGAACTATAGTCTCTATGTACCGCATCATCCTGATACCCTGATCGCTTTGATGGGTGGGAAGAAGAAATTTGTGGCGCACCTGGATTCCCTGTTCACCATGGAGCTGCCCGACAAGTATTTTGCCGAAACAGAAGACATTACCCGCGATGGGATCATTGGCAACTATGTGCATGGCAACGAACCTTCACACCACGTGCCTTACCTGTACAACTGGACGGACCAGCCCTGGAAGACCCAGGAAAGGGTCCGGATGATCCTGAAAAAGCAGTTCCATCCCAATCCCGATGGGCTGGGGGGCAATGACGACTGTGGCCAGATGAGCGCCTGGTATATATTCACGGCCCTGGGATTCTATCCCGTGGCGCCGGGCAGTACGGAGTATGCTATCGGCAGCCCTGCTGTTGATGGTGCTACGCTGAGCCTGGAAAATGGGAAGACCTTCACCGTGGAGGTCCTGAACCAGGGGGACAAGAATGTGTATGTCCAGAAGCTGCTGCTCAATGGTCAGCCTTTGAAAGGCTGGTCTATCAGCCATGAGGATATCCTCCGGGGCGGCAAGCTGACCTTTACCATGGGACCGAAGCCGAAAAAATAATTCAGCCAGTCGTAAAACTGGTGGAGCAGGTCCCGTTGTTCGCCTCCGGCGAACGGCTGGACCTGCTCTTTTTTATTACCCGTCAACCTTTTAATGATGAAAAGCGTTATCTTACTGCCGGCTGATCAAAAAGCCGGTAGGCGAGAGGGACGGTGACCGATTTTCCGGTCTGGAATTTGCAGCAGCAAAAATCTTTTTTTTTATTCGCGTATTCCTTACCTTTGCCGTCCATTTTTTACTAATTAATTAGTTGAGGGTACGTTAATTACATGGCCATAATTACATACCTGCTTCATTTTCAATACACTGGAGACTGAATGATCTCCCGTGTTTTTCGTGTCTATAGACGTATAGGCGATAGTTAAGACGTTCGATCAATAAAAAAAAACCGGTTTTAATCAATATGTCTTCAACAAAAATTCAAACCAGGATCAACTTCGGTAAAATTAAAACCTTAGCGGAGGCTCCTGACCTACTCGAAGTACAAATTCAATCGTTCAAAGAATTCTTCCAGTTAGAGACTACCCCGGACAAGCGGAATATTGAGGGTCTGTTCAAAGTGTTCAAGGAAAACTTCCCGATCACTGACACCCGCAACATTTTCGTCCTGGAGTTCCTGGATTATTTCATTGACCCGCCCCGGTACACCATTGAAGAGTGTATGGAGCGCGGCCTGACTTATGCCGTTCCTCTCAAGGCTAAGCTGCGTTTGAGCTGTAATGACGAGGAGCACGTTGATTTCCAGACCATCGTGCAGGATGTATTCCTTGGAAACATCCCCTACATGACACCCCGTGGTACATTTGTGATCAATGGCGCTGAGCGGGTAGTAGTATCCCAGCTCCATCGTTCTCCCGGTGTATTCTTCGGGCAGTCTGTACACCCCAACGGAACCAAGATCTACTCCGCCCGTGTGATCCCCTTCAAGGGCGCCTGGATGGAGTTTGCCACTGATATCAACAACGTGATGTATGCGTACATCGACCGGAAGAAGAAATTCCCGGTGACTACGCTGCTCCGTTCTATTGGCTACGAGCTGGATAAGGACATCCTGGAGCTTTTCGGCATGGCCGATGAAGTGAAGGGAGACCGCAAATCCCTGCAGAAATATGTAGGCAAACGCCTCGCTGCCCGTGTACTCCGTACCTGGGTAGAGGACTTTGTGGACGAAGATACCGGTGAGGTAGTGTCCATTGAAAGGAACGAGATCGTGTTTGAACGCGATACCGTACTGGACGATGAGGCCATTGATACCATTGCCGATATGGACGTGAAGAGCGTCTTCGTTCAGAAAGAAGACGTGGGTGGTGACTACGCCATTATCTACAACACCCTGAACAAGGATACCTCCAACTCTGAGCTGGAGGCCGTTCAGCATATCTACCGTCAATTGCGTGGCGCTGACGCTCCGGACGATGAAACCGCCCGCGGTATCATTGACAAGCTGTTCTTCAGCGACAAACGCTATGACCTGGGTGAGGTTGGTCGTTACAAGATCAACCGCAAGCTGAACCTTCACCAGCCCCTGGATCAGAAAACACTGACCAAGGAAGACATCATCGAGATCATCAAGTATCTCGTTCGCCTCACCAACGCCAAAGCGGAGATCGATGATATCGATCACCTGAGCAACCGCCGGGTGCGCACCGTGGGTGAGCAGCTGTACGCCCAGTTCGGCGTGGGTCTGGCCCGTATGGCCCGTACCATCCGTGAAAGGATGAACGTACGTGACAACGAGGTGTTCACCCCCGTTGACCTGATCAACGCCCGTACGCTGTCCTCCGTGATCAACTCCTTCTTTGGTACTTCCCAGCTGTCCCAGTTCCTGGACCAGACCAACCCGCTGAGTGAGATCACGCACAAGCGTCGTATCTCCGCACTCGGACCGGGCGGTCTGAGCCGTGAGCGTGCCGGCTTTGAGGTTCGTGACGTACACTACAGCCACTATGGCCGTCTCTGTACCATCGAAACTCCGGAAGGTCCCAACATCGGTCTGATCTCTACGCTCTGCGTTCACGCCAAGATCAACGAAATGGGTTTCATTGAAACCCCCTACCATAAAGTAGACAACGGTAAGGTTGACCTGAAAAAACTCACCTTCCTCAGCGCTGAAGAAGAGGACATCGCCAAGATTGCCCAGGCCAGCGCCCCGATGGATGAGAAAGGCAACTTTATAGAAGAAAGGATCGCTTCCCGCCAGACCGGTGACTTCCCCATCCTGGAAAAACAGGAAGTGGAGTTCATGGACGTTGCGCCCAACCAGATTGTGGGTCTCAGTGCTTCACTGATCCCGTTCCTGGAGCATGATGACGCCAACCGTGCCCTGATGGGATCAAACATGCAACGTCAGGCTGTGCCTCTGATCCGTCCTGAAAACCCCATTGTGGGTACAGGTCTGGAAGGCAAGGCCGCCCGTGACGCGCGTGTGCAGATCCTGTCCGAAGGCGAAGGTGTGATTGAATATGTGGACGGCAGCGAGATCCACGTTCGTTATGACCGATCCGATGCCGACCGCCTCGTTAGCTTTGAAGAAGATCTCCGTATCTATAGACTCACCAAGTTCATTAAGACCAACCAGGAAACCTGTATCAACCACAAGCCTTCTGTGAAGAAAGGCCAAAGGGTGAAAAAAGGCGATTTCCTGACTGAAGGTTACGCTGTACAGGCCGGCGAGCTGGCCCTGGGCCGTAACCTCCGGGTGGCCTTCATGCCCTGGAAGGGGTACAACTTTGAGGATGCCATCGTAATCAACGAGAAGGTAGCCCGCGAAGACCTGTTCACCTCCATCCACATTTCCGAGTACGAACTGGAAGTGCGTGATACCAAACTGGGTGAGGAAGAACTGACACCGGATATCCCCAACGTTTCTGAAGAGGCTACCAAAGACCTCGATGAAAATGGTATCATCCGCCTCGGCGCTGCTATCAAAGAAGGAGATATCCTGATCGGTAAGATCACTCCGAAAGGGGAGAGCGATCCTACTCCGGAAGAGAAACTGCTCCGCGCCATCTTCGGTGACAAAGCCGGTGATGCCAAGGATGCTTCTCTGAAAGCACCCAACGGTGTGGAAGGTGTGGTGATCGGTAAAAAACTGTTCCAGCGCGCCAAGAAAGATAAGAACGCCAAGATCCGTGAGAAGGCGAGCCTGGAAAAACTGGAAAAAGTTCACGAGAAGAACGTTGAAGAGCTGAAAGAACTGTTGCTGAACAAACTGCAGACCCTGTTGAGAGACAAGGCTTCTGCCGGTGTGAACAACAACTTCGGCGAGGTACAGATCGGTAAAGGCGCCAAGTTCAATCCCAAGAACCTGAGCGGTATCGACTACCAGAACGTGAATCCCCTGAACTGGACCGGTGATGCGCATATCGATGACCAGATCAACGTACTGCTGCACAACTTCAACATCAAGTTCAACGAAGAACTGGGAAGATACAAACGCGAGAAATTCAACATCTCCATTGGTGACGAATTACCTGCTGGTGTACTGAAACTGGCTAAAGTTTACCTGGCTGTTAAGCGTAAGCTGAAAGTGGGTGATAAGATGGCCGGTCGTCACGGTAACAAAGGTATCGTTGCCAAGATCGTACGGGCTGAGGACATGCCGTTCCTGTCTGATGGTACGCCGGTTGACATTGTACTGAACCCGCTGGGTGTACCGAGCCGGATGAACTTAGGCCAGATCTATGAAACCGTTCTGGGCTGGGCCGGTCAGAAGCTGGGTGTGAAATTCGCTACCCCGATCTTTGATGGCGCCACTGTTGATGAGATCGCTGAAAATATCAACAAGGCAGAACTGCCGAGCTTTGGTCACACGTACCTGAGTGATGGTGAAACCGGCGAGCGTTTCCACCAGAAAGCAACCGTGGGTGTGATCTACATGATCAAACTGCACCACATGGTGGATGATAAGATGCACGCCCGTTCTATCGGACCGTACTCGCTCATTACGCAACAGCCGCTGGGTGGTAAAGCCCAATTCGGTGGCCAGCGTTTTGGTGAGATGGAAGTATGGGCCCTGGAAGCCTACGGTGCATCCAACATCCTGCAGGAGTTGCTGACCATTAAATCGGATGATATCATCGGTCGCGCCAAGACCTACGAGGCTATCGTGAAAGGTGATAATATTCCGAGGGCCGGTATCCCCGAATCTTTCAACGTGTTGGTACACGAGCTGAGAGGTCTGGGTCTGGATCTGAAGTTCGAATAAGCAGTTTGCCGGTTACTCATCAACGAAAGGCTGCATAGCGGACCGGACGTACAGGTGAGTGACACAACGGCGGCTGATCCGGGGTACCTAAGCTGGTCCCCCTATCAGTCAAAGTTGAAAGGCAGGTTGCGGAGCTGGTACAAACAATCAAATAAAATTCAGAAATAGTAATATGGCTATTAAAAAAGATAATCGTCCCAGGGCCACGTTCTCGAAGATCACCATTGGTCTGGCTTCACCCGATAGCATTTTGGAGCGCAGCTACGGTGAGGTTCTGAAGCCTGAGACAATTAACTACCGTACTTACAAACCGGAGCGTGACGGTTTGTTCTGCGAGCGCATCTTTGGACCCGTTAAGGACTATGAGTGCGCCTGCGGTAAGTATAAGCGTATCCGTTATAAAGGCATTGTGTGCGACCGCTGCGGTGTGGAAGTAACGGAAAAGAAAGTACGTCGTGAGCGCATGGGCCACATCAAGCTGGTGGTGCCCGTAGTGCATATCTGGTACTTTAAATCACTGCCCAACAAAATTGGTTACCTGCTGGGTGTGAGCTCCAAGAAACTGGAGACCATTGTTTACTATGAAAGGTTTGTAGTGATCCAGGCTGGTATCCGCGAAGATCGTGGCCTCAAGACCGGTGATCTGCTGACTGAAGAAGAATACCTGGAGATCCTGGAGAACCTGCCCAAGGACAACCAGTATCTGCCTGACGAGGATCCGCAGAAGTTCATTGCCAAAATGGGTGCTGAGGCCGTTCATGACCTGCTCCAGCGCATTGAACTGGATTCCCTGTCCTTTGACCTGCGTAATGCCGCCGCTACTGAAACTTCCCAGCAACGTAAAGCAGACGCCCTGAAGCGCCTGAGCGTGGTGGAAGCTTTCCGTGAGGCCAATGGCCGTATCACCAACCGCCCTGAGTGGATGGTGATGCAATATATCCCCGTGATCCCGCCGGAACTGCGTCCGCTGGTTCCCCTGGACGGTGGCCGTTTTGCGTCTTCTGACCTGAACGACCTGTACCGCCGCGTGATCATCCGTAACAACCGTCTGAAGCGTCTGCTGGAGATCAAAGCCCCTGAGGTGATCCTCCGCAACGAAAAGCGGATGCTGCAGGAAGCGGTGGACTCCCTGTTTGACAACAGCCGTAAATCCAACGCCGTTAAAGCAGAAGGCGGTCGCGCCCTGAAATCCCTCAGTGACGTACTGAAAGGTAAGCAGGGTCGTTTCCGTCAGAACCTGCTGGGTAAACGTGTTGACTACTCCGGTCGTTCTGTTATCGTAGTAGGTCCTGAGCTGAAACTGCATGAGTGCGGTCTGCCCAAGGACATGGCTGCAGAGTTGTTCAAACCGTTCATCATCCGCAAGCTGATTGAAAGGGGTATTGTGAAGACCGTGAAGTCTGCCCGTAAGCTGGTAGACCGCAAAGAAGCCGTGGTCTGGGATATCCTGGAAAATATTCTGAAAGGTCACCCCGTGATGCTCAACCGTGCCCCAACACTGCACAGGTTGTCTATCCAGGCCTTCCAGCCCAAACTGATCGAGGGTAAAGCCATCCAGCTGCACCCGCTGGTGTGTGCGGCGTTCAACGCCGACTTTGACGGTGACCAGATGGCCGTGCACGTGCCTTTGAGCAATGCCGCGGTACTGGAAGCCCAGCTGCTGATGCTGTCCTCACACAACATCCTGAACCCGCAGAATGGTTCTCCGATGACCCTGCCTTCACAGGACATGGTACTCGGTCTGTACTATATTACCAAGGGCAAGCGTACTGACGCCACAGAAACCCTCCGTGGTGAAGGCAAAGCCTTCTACAGCGCTGAGGAAGTGATCATTGCCTACAATGAAAAAAGCGTTGACCTGCACGCACATATCAAGGTGAAAGCCAATGTGCGCGAGGAAGACGGCACCCTGAAAAGGAAACTCATTGAAACTACTGTAGGTCGCGTACTGTTCAACCAGTTTGTACCTAAAGAAGTGGGTTATATCAACGCCCTGCTCACCAAGAAGAGCCTCCGGGAGATCATTGGCGATATCATCAATATCACCAACGTTCCCAAGACGGCTAAGTTCCTGGACGATATCAAACAGCTTGGATTCCGTACGGCTTTCCAGGGTGGTCTGTCGTTCAGCATCAATGACCTGATCATCCCGTCCATCAAAGAAGATGTGCTGGAGCAGGCCAAGGGTGAGGTAGACGAGGTGTGGGACAACTACAACATGGGTCTGATCACCAACAACGAACGTTACAACCAGATCGTAGACATCTGGTCCCGCGTGGATACCCGCATCACGGAAACGCTGATCCGCGAGCTGGCGACTGACAAACAGGGCTTCAACTCTGTATACATGATGCTTGACTCCGGCGCCCGTGGTTCCAAACAGCAGATCAAACAGCTCTGCGGTATCCGGGGTCTGATGGCCAAGCCGAGGAAGTCCGGTTCATCCGGCAGTGAGATCATCGAAAACCCGATCCTCTCCAACTTCAAAGGCGGTCTGAACGTATTGGATTACTTCATCTCTACGCACGGTGCCCGTAAAGGTCTGGCGGATACGGCCCTTAAAACGGCCGATGCCGGTTACCTGACCCGTCGTCTGGTGGACGTTGCCCAGGACGTTGTTATTACTGAAGAAGATTGCGGTACGCTGCGTGGTATTGCCATCAGCGCACTGAAAGATAATGAGGAGATCGTTGAGCCGCTGTATGACCGGATCATTGGTCGTACGTCCCTGCACGATATCTACAACCCTGTGAACGATGAGCTGGTAATTGCCGCTGGCGGCCAGATCAACGAGCTGATGGGCCACAAGATTGAAGATGCTGGTATTGAAACGGTAGAGATCCGTTCTGTACTGACTTGCGAAAGCAAGCGCGGTGTGTGCGTGAAATGTTATGGTAAGAACCTTGCCACCGGTAATATTGCGCAGAAAGGTGATGCCGTAGGTATCATTGCTGCCCAGTCCATCGGTGAGCCTGGTACACAGCTGACCCTCCGTACCTTCCACGTGGGTGGTGTTGCCGGTTCTGCTTCTGTAGAATCTTCACTGCCTGCTAAATTTGATGGTACTATCCAGTTTGACGGTCTGCGTACGGTAACTACTGAGAACAACGATGGCGAGAAGATCCAGATCGTAATTGGTCGTACCGGTGAGGTAAGGATCATGGACCTGAAGAACGATCGGCTGCTGATCACCAACAACGTACCTTATGGTGCTACCCTGCTGGTGAAAGACGGACAGAACGTGAAGAAAGGTGATCCGATCTGTACCTGGGATCCGTTCAACAACGTTGTGGTGGCGGAAATTGCCGGTAAGGTTAAATTCGATAACGTTATCGATGGTATCACTTACCGTGAAGAGGCCGACGAACAAACCGGTCACCGCGAGAAAGTGGTTATTGAAACCAAGGATAAGAACAAGATCCCGACCCTCGTAGTAGAAGGTAAGGATGTGAAACTCTATAACCTTCCTGTAGGCTCCCACATCACTGTGGATGAAGCTGAAGAGGTAAGGGCTGGTCAGGTAATGGTGAAGATCCCGCGTACCCTGCGTATGCAGCGTGACATCACCGGTGGTCTGCCCCGTGTAACGGAGTTGTTTGAAGCACGTAATCCGGGTAACCCCGCCATTGTCTGTGAAATTGACGGTGTGGTAAGCTTCGGTGTCATCAAACGTGGTAACCGCGAGATCGTGGTGGAAGCGAAAGACGGCATTGTGAAGAAATACCTGGTGCCGCTGACCCGCCAGATCCTGGTACAGGACGGCGACTTCATCAAAGCGGGTGCGCCCCTGTCCGACGGACAGACTGCACCTGGCGATATCCTCTCTATCAAAGGACCTTTCGCTGTACAGGAGTACGTAGTGAATGAGATCCAGGAAGTATATCGTTTACAGGGTGTAAAGATCAACGACAAGCACATTGAAGTGATCGTACGCCAGATGATGAAGAAAGTAGAGATCGTGGATCCGGGTGATACCCGCTTCCTGGAGGAGGACCTGGAGGACAGGTTTGACTTCAACGAAGTGAACGACTGGATCTTTGACAAGAAAGTGATCTCTGAAGCCGGGGAAAGCACCAAGCTGAAAGCCGGTCAGATCGTGAGCCTGCGCGAGATCCGTGAGGAGAACTCGCTGCTCCGCCGGAACGACAAAAAGCTGGTGGAATTCCGTGACGCCAATCCTGCCACTTCTCACCCCGTGCTGCTGGGTATTACCAAAGCATCACTGGGTACACAGAGCTGGATCTCGGCCGCTTCATTCCAGGAAACGACCAAAGTACTGTCTTCGGCCGCTATCCAGGGTAAGAGCGACGATATGCTGGGTCTGAAGGAGAATGTGATCACTGGTCACCCGATCCCTGCTGGTACTGGTCTGCGCGACTTCGAGAACATGGTGGTGGGCAGCAAGGAAGAATATGAACTGCTGCAAACTACCCGCGAGGCCATGAGCTTCGACGAAGAAGAGTAATGATCTTATGACGATATGATAAAGTAGGAGGTTTTTGCCTCCTACTTTTTTATTTGATACCCCAGTTGTTAAAACATTTAACAATTTCTTTTATCCCAAGAAATTATCTTGCAAAAAAGCTCTGAATGAGAAATCTTTCCACAGTATTGAGCATCGTAGCTATTGTGTTGAGCGGGGTGCTGTTTTACCTGCATTTCAGCGGTAAGGACAGCACGAAGAAAAATGGCGCAGCGGTGAACAAAGACACAGCAAATTTTCGCATCGCTTATTTTGACATTGATTCCCTGCAGGCCAATTACGATTATTTCAAGGACGCTTTTGGCCAGGTAAGGTCCAAGGAAACCTCTATGAATGCGGAGCTGAGCGATATGACCAATCGCTACCAGAAACGCATCCGTGAGCTCCAGGATAAAGGGGCTACTATGTCGCAGTCCGAAGGCGAAGCCGCCCAGCGTGAGTTCAACATGATGCAGCAGCGTTATGCCGACCGCAAGGCCAGCCTGGAGCAGGACCTGCAGAAACAGCAGATAGACCTGATGACCGCCGTCCGCAGATCGGTGGAAGACTATCTCAAAGAATACAACAAGGACAAAGGTTATGCTTTTATCCTCAGCTATGAACCTGGTGTGATGATGTATTACAGGGACTCGGTATACGATATTACTCCCGACCTGGTACGCGGATTGAACGCAAAATACAAGGCTACCAAGAAGCCATAGTGCCTTTTTGAACTGATTTTTGAAGCGCGCCCCTTAAAAAGGCGCGCTTTTTCTATGCGCAAACCGGGGTGTTGTAACATTGAGATTGGACTGATTTCCCTATCTTGGGGGGAGTAACCAATTCCCACTTACAACAATAACTACTACTACTGCTATGGCGGAACAAAGTCCTGGATTTAAACCAACGCTTGGCCTGCTGGATGCTACAATGATTGTGGCTGGCTCCATGATAGGGTCCGGTATCTTTATCGTAAGCGCCGATATTACCCGGAATGTGGGCAGCGCCGGCTGGCTGATCGTGGTCTGGCTGCTGACCGGCTTTATGACCCTTACCGCCGCCCTCAGCTATGGTGAGCTGTCCGGCATGTATCCCAAGGCCGGCGGCCAGTATGTGTACCTCAAAGAAGCCTATAATCCCCTGTTAGGCTTTTTATATGGCTGGAGCTTTTTTGCGGTGATCCAGACGGCTACCATTGCGGCGGTCTGCGTGGCTTTTGCCAAGTTCACGGCTTACCTGGTACCGGAATTGAGTGAGGACCTGGTGGCCTTAGACCTGGGCTTTTTGAAGATTTCGCCGGCACAGCTGTTGTCCATTGCAGTGATTGTATTACTGACTTATATTAATACCCGTGGCGTGAAGGAGGGTAAACTGATACAGACCACGTTTACCATGACCAAATTACTGAGCCTGCTGGGCCTGATCCTGTTTGGGTTGATCCTGGCCAAGGGCGATGTCTGGACGGCTAACTGGTCGGACGCCTGGAACCTGCGCCCGTTGGGTTCTATGGAGAGCTATACTACGGCGGCCGCCCTGGGCGCCATTGCGGCGGCCATGGTAGGTTCTATCTTCAGTTCGGACGCCTGGAACAATGTGACCTTTATTGCGGGGGAGATCAAGAATCCCAAAAAGAATATCGGGCTCAGCCTTTTCCTGGGTACGCTGATAGTGACCATTATCTATGTAAGCGCTAACGTGATGTATACGGCGGTGCTGCCCCTGAGTGAGATCGCTTCGGCGGATAAGGACAGGGTGGCGGTGGCTGCTTCCCAGTCGATCTTTGGCACGGCAGGCACGGTCATCATTGCGGTGATGATCATGGTGTCCACGTTTGGCTGCAGCAACGGCCTGATCCTTTCTGGCGCCAGGGTGTACTACACGATGGCGAAGGACAACCTGTTCTTTAAACAGGCGGGTAAGCTGAATAAGAACTCGGTCCCCGCTACCGGGTTGTGGATCCAGTGTGTGGCGGCCAGTCTCTGGAGCCTGAGCGGCAGCTATGGCCAGCTCCTGGATATGATCTCCTTTGTGGTGGTCATGTTCTATATGCTGACCATCCTGGGCATCTTTATCCTGCGCCGGACAAAGCCTGAGCTGGAGCGGCCCTACAAAGCCTTTGGCTACCCTGTAATGCCTATTCTTTATTTTATCATGGGCCTGACCTTCTGCGGCCTCCTGATTGTCTATAAACCGCAATTTACCTGGCCTGGACTGATCATTACTTTGATTGGCATTCCTTTGTATTATCTTGCAGTCTCAAAGAACAAGAACGCAACTGCATAAGTACTATGAAAGCTATCAATTTAGACGAGTTATTCAATCGGTTCGGAGATATTAAAGTAGGCGTTTTGGGAGATGTGATGCTGGATACCTACTGGTGGGGGCATGTGGACCGGATATCACCGGAGGCGCCCGTACCCGTGGTGGCGCTGGACAGGCGCGAGTACCGCATTGGTGGCGCCGGCAATGTGGCCCTGAACTTAGTATCTCTGAAAGCCAAGGTGAATATCCTGTCGGTGATGGGTAAGGACGAGGACGGCAAGCTGCTGAAAGGCCTGTTTGAAGAAAAGGGCATCGGTACGGAATACCTGCTGAAGCGCTCGGATAGGATCACGACTAACAAGACCAGGGTTATTTCCCGTAACCAGCAGATGATGCGCCTGGATGCTGAGATCACCGATGACCTGAGCGAGCCGGATGAGAAAGCCCTGCTGGCCAGCGTGGAAAAATACATTCTCACAGAAAAGCCCCAGGTGCTGATCCTGGAGGACTACAATAAAGGGGTGCTGACAGATCGGGTGATTGGTGCTACGCTGTCGCTCTGCAAAGCCAATAATGTGCTGACCACGGTAGACCCCAAGCGCAAGAACTTCTTTAATTACCGGGGCGTGGATATTTTCAAGCCCAACCTGAAAGAGGTAAAAGATGCGTTGAACCTGATACTGGAAGAGGTGAATACGGAGTCTTTGTCGAACATCCACCAGCTGCTGCAACAGAAGCTGCACCACCAGATCTCCTTTATAACGCTTTCAGAAAAGGGCGTTTTCTACCAGGATGGTACCAATGCCCATATTTTCCCTTCCCACCTGCGCAATATTGCCGATGTGTCCGGTGCGGGCGATACGGTGATAGCCGTGGCTTCCCTGGTCTATGCGGCTACCCACCATGTGGGCCTGATGGCTGAAGTGGCCAATATTGCCGGCGGCCTGGTCTGCGAGCAGGTAGGCACGGTGGCCATCGACCGGGAACAGCTGCTGACCGAGTGCCAGCTGCTGCTGAGCTAAAACAGGCCGGGACTGATTTTGAGGACAATTCCCGATACCGTAAAAGCGTTATGCGGATATAAGCAGTAATTTTACTAACATTGTGCAGCAGAATGTTTTGTGCATACGTCTTAGTAAAATGTGCGCTGGAACCAACTTCATTGTCCAAACCTTAAGTTCACTCGATGCTGGCTGTCACGATCCTGGGGAATAATTCGGCTCTACCGGCCTACGACCGGCACCCGACTTCACAATTGGTAACATTGGATGATCAATTGTTCCTGGTGGATTGTGGTGAAGGGACACAGGTTCAGCTATCCAAATTCCGGATCCGCTGGGGCCGCATCAATCATATCTTTATTTCGCATCTCCACGGCGATCACTATTTCGGTTTACCAGGTTTTATCAATAGCATGGGCTTGCTCCACCGGGAGAACGAGCTGCACCTCTATGCGCCTGCCGCCCTGCAGGAAATACTGGACCTCCAGTTAAAAGCGGCTGCCACCATATTGCCCTATGACCTGCACTTCCACCCGCTGGAAGGCGAGGGAGAGTTAATTAAGAATGATAAGGTCCTCGTGAGTTGCTTTCCTACCAAACACCGCATTCCCTGCTGGGGTTTCCGCTTTGACCAAGTGAAAGCGCCACGTCGGGTAAACCCTGAAAGCGCTATCAAACATGGCGTGCCTGCGGCGTTCTATGATCGGCTGAAATGGGGGGAGCATTATACGTTGAGGTCGGGTGAGGTAGTGTTAAATGAATGGGTAACCGAAGCGGCGCCGCTGCCTCAATCATACGCCTATTGCGCCGACACCCTTTACGACGAAGAGCTGATCCCTAAAGTACAGGGCGTGGATATGCTGTATCATGAGACTACCTACCTGAAAGACCTGGGGGAGCGGGCTACGAGCCGGTTCCATTCTACTACGCACCAGGCGGCTACATTGGCTGTGAAAGCTGGTGTGAAACGCTTGCTGATTGGGCATTTCAGCTCTAAATATGATAGGCTGGATTTGTTCCAGGATGAGGCAAGGGAAGTGTTTCCGAATACGGATCTGGCGCTGGAAGGAGTGACTTTCAGGGCGTGAGGCGTCTGAATCAGCTGTCAGCCACTTGCTGAATCAATGAGCTGTCCAGTCGCTCGCGTCCCGCGAGTGACATTTATTCCTTCGCCTCCGGCGAACAACCCACACTTGCAATTTTTTTTCCGAGAAATAAAAAAGCGGCTGTCTTCAATAAGAGACAGCCGCTGTGCTTTTGGTATGTAGGGCAGGATGGCTTAGGCCAGCACTGCTGCGGGCTTTGCATTTTTGAGGTAGCCTTTTACCTGGTCGTGCAGCGGTTTGCTGAGCGGCACCATGGGAAGGCGGAGGTAGTTCTGGATCAGGCCCAGTTCGGTCATGAAAGCTTTCACACCGGCAGGATTGTTTTCGGCAAACATGAGGTCGTAGGCTTCCATGAGGCTGTCATTGCCGGCTTTGGCGGACTCATAATCTCCTTTGAGACAATCGTTCACCATGCTGGTGAAGGTACTGGGCAGGGCGTTGGCAGCCACGCTGATGACGCCGTCCATGCCACAGGCTATCTGGGGAAGAACCAGGGCGTCGTCGCCGCTGACCACCAGGAAGTCTTCCGTGCGATCCTTCAGGATCTGCATACACTGTACCATATCGCCGCTGGCTTCTTTGATACCAATGATATTGGGCTCTTTGGCCAGGCGCAGGGTAGTGGCGGCAGACATATTGCGGCCGGTACGTCCGGGCACGTTATACAGGATAACGGGCTTGGGAGAGGCGGCGGCAACAGCTTTATAGTGCTGGAAAATACCTTCCTGGGAAGGTTTGTTATAATAGGGGGCGGCGCTCAGGATAGCCACGGCTTTATCGAGGGGCAGGGTGGCCAGGTCGCGCAGGAGGCTCTGGGTATCGTTACCGCCTACGCCTACTACTACGGGGACGCGGTTGGCTACCTTATCGTAGGTATAGTTGATGATGGCGGTCTTTTCTTCCTTGGAGAGGGTAGGAGTTTCACCGGTGGTGCCGAGGGTTACTACATAATCGACGCCTCCGTCGATCACGAAATCAATGATACGGCCTAAGGCGTCGTAGTCCACTTCCGTGTTGGCGTGGAAGGGGGTGATCAGGGCTACGCCGGTGCCTTTGAGAGTTTGCCTGAGCGACATGGATAGTTTATTTTGTTTTAAAGATTCGATAAAAAAGAAGGCCTTCCTGTTGGGGAAGGCCTTTAGTTATATTAAGACATACAAGTAGTCTTCAACCTTCCCGTTTGGAATGTTTCTTGACGCGCTTGGTATGTTTCTTTATCAACTGCATGGAAGTCAAAAATAGTTGGTTATAATGGCATCCCCAAATTTTTTATTGGGGTGGCTGGGTATTGGCGGATTTTAGTTGTCTGGAACTGGGCAGGATGGGGCTGGCCCGGGCTCGTTTTTTTACAATGAAAGGCTATGTAGGGCTATCTGTTCACACCTTGAAGGTGATTCGGTAGACTACAGCTTTCACCTGCTTTGTCTCGGATACAAGCACTAACATACCATACCCTATGCTCAGGCTTTTTAATAAGTCGTTTAGAGCCTGGTTTGGATTGTTTCCGGAATTATATCAGGAAGAATAGTTACCCTTTGAGGTATCCTTCTCTACTGAGCCTGCTCTGCCGCCTGGATCTCCAGTGCTTCAGCTGGTGTTTCGTCCCAGAAGCCCATGCGCTGGAACTTGGCGATACGTTGTTTAACGCGTTCCTCGGGATCCATTTGTTTAAGCTCGGCCAGCGCTTCATGTACGACTGATTTCAGCAGGTTGGCTGCCTCAATATAATCCCAGTGGGCGCCACCGAGGGGCTCGGGGATGATACCGTCGATCAGGCCGAACTGGTGCATGTAGTCGGGCGTGAGCTTCAGTTGTTCCGCTGCTTTCTCCTTATAGTCCCAGGAACGCCAGAGGATGGAGCTGCAGGACTCCGGAGAGATCACCGTATACCAGGTATTTTCCAGCATGAAGACGCGGTCGCCCACGCCGATGCCCATGGCGCCACCAGAGGCGCCTTCGCCGATGATCACGCAGATGACCGGCACTTTAAGGCGGTGCATCTCATAGATGTTCCGGGCGATGGCTTCACCCTGGCCACGTTCTTCGGCTTCGAGGCCGGGGTAGGCGCCGGGAGTATCAATAAGGGTAATGATGGGTTTATTGAACTTTTCGGCCAGTTTCATGAGTCGGAGGGCTTTGCGGTAGCCTTCGGGGTTGGCCATACCGAAGTTGCGCAGCTGGCGGGCCTTGGTATTGATCCCTTTCTGTTGTCCGATGATCATGACGGTCTCCCCTTCAATGGTGGCAAATCCGCCCACCATGGCTTTGTCGTCGCGCACGTTGCGGTCCCCATGCAGTTCCACGAAGTCAGTGGTCATTTTGTCTATGTACTTTAATGTATAGGGGCGGTCGGGGTGTCGACTGAGTTGAACTTTTTGCCAGGGGGTGAGGTTCTGGGTGATAGACCGGCGGGTTTCAATGACACGTTCCTCCAGCTTCTTGATGGGATCGCTCAGGTCTATCTTGCTTTTCTCTGCCTTTTGTTTAAGTCCCTCGATATCGTCAAAGAGTTCTTTGATGGGTCGTTCGAAGTCGAGGAACTGACGGTTTTTGTCTGACGGCATAGTTAGTATAAATGATTGAAGGCTGTAAAATTAAGGGTTGGGGATTTTTTTATGAAGTTTTGTTTGATAAAAACAAAATTCTCCTATCTTTGCCATCCCAAAAACGGTGATACTGGGTTTGAAATTGTGCGATTGTAGATTGAAAATGTGTGGATTAAGTGTTTTTTGGGTAGTTCTTAGTCAGCCGGAATTGTTTTTTGAACGGTTTTCGGTGGTGTTAGTTTTAATAGTATTTACTACTATATATTTTAGAGGTTGCTAAGTTCGTCTTAGTTGGATTGGTAGTTCAGTTGGTTAGAATGCCGCCCTGTCACGGCGGAGGTCGCGGGTTCGAGTCCCGTCCAGTCCGCGAGAAGGCTCACAGAAATGTGGGCCTTTTTTGTTGCATAACGTAATTACGAAATAAAATAGATTATCGTAAGCGCTTAGAATTTTCCCTGAAAATAGTTTCCTTTAGTACCCCCTATTCAAAATTTTGACTTTCAATTCTAAATAATTATTTTGATATACTCTGAACCAGTCAAGAAAACCAACAGAGTACATTTATGTTCTCGGTCTTATTCCAGCCATGTTCAGTGCTTTCTTTGTAATAGAAATGTATGTTATTCTATCTGATTATTTACTTGTGATGTGCAGCTGCCTTGTATTGTAATTATCTTTCACAAATAAAAGCGTTCTAAATTATTCTATTCATCCTGCATAAGTATCTCAACTAAAAACTCAAAACTGTATGAATAATGCTATAATAGAAAAAAGAAAGATCGCATTTGAACACATTAGAATAACCCCAGAGATTATACGCAGTGTTGCAACAATAGTTGATACGGAAGTGAAACATATAGGCTCCCATGGGACTCATTGTTTTTATCTGTATTCAGTAGATGCTGACGATGATAGCTCTTACGAGAGTCAAGCAATATCAATATTTACTGAAAATATACTAATTGAGCAAAAGATAATTGATAAAATAAGTATGCGATTTCATTTGCTGGATAATTCTAAAAACATTGAGATTCAATTTACTCATATTGTTGATGATGATGATAAGGGAGAAAATTTCGTTCAAGTAAGTGGAATAGATTCTAATTGGGTAAACGGAGTATTAAATAGAATTATTGAGGTTATAGATAATGCCGAACCCCAGCCTAAATGTCATAAGCTTATAGGTTACGGAGCGTTTTTTTTAGCTATAATTTTTACAGTTTTATACTACAGGGTGATTCATTCAGAGCTTACGAAATGGAATGAGAGTATTGCTGGTGTATTCTTACTAACAATAATAGTATGTATAGCGGGGGGATTTATTAAATTATATGATTACCTAATTGAAATGTATCCTTTAGTCGAACTTCAAACTGGACCAAATTATCATCAAATACCAGTGAAGAATAGAAAAAAAATTACTTTTATTTTAGTAGCCATTCTAATTCCGTTACTATTAGGACTAATTTATGATTTAGGGAAAAGCTACATTTTGAAATAAGTCAATTTGGCAAAATATCTTTGTCTGAATAGGAAGTTTGACAAGTTTAAACTACATAAATAAATTATCATGCAAACTGTTGTTAGTAATGATGCTGAGCTTTTTGCAAGACATATAATAGCTAAAGCGTCATCTATTAGAGTCACCAAAGAATTATTGGATCAAAAACTGATGAATTATGTCACTCATGGAAATAGAACTGAGTTTCTAATAGTCCTACGAAAATCAATAGAGCAACGCGTAAATGAACATAAAGAAAAATGTGATAAGCCGAATTGTCAATTTGATAAGGGCAGTGAATTAGCATATTTTGTCATCGGCCAAGAAATGGAACTTATTAAAAGCAGACATATTTCCAAAAAGGAGGTTAGTGATTTTAGTTTTAATGAAAGAGATGAAATAAATTCTAAACTTGATGAAATACTTGAGCAACTAAAAAGTCAAGGAATTGGGCAAGAAATTATTTTTAACGAGATCAATGAATTGCGTGAACATTTTGATTTAAGTAAGAAAAATTGGATTCAGCTTCTTAAAGGAAAGTTATATGACATGGCTTTTGAAGCGGGAATTGAGATTGTTGTAGTAAAGGGCATTTATAATTCTTTATCAGAAAGTATTAAAGTGGGATCATTCTATTTACCCTAATTGATTAATGATACAAGTTCCATACTACCAGTGAAGTGTACAATTATTACCGTTCAATGCCCTAGCCTAAAGGAATACGAAATCCTCCAACTATTTTCCTTATTTATTGGTAACAACAAAAGTGACATAAGATTTAGGGACAGTTATTACAGTATCCTTTTGCACAAGGAAATAGTAATTTTCTGTATTCTCATAAAGAAGGTTTAGGATTGCGCTGTTATCCTCTGTTAGATATTTTTGTAAAGGCAATGGAGAGGCAAATTTGCCTGATGGAAAATTGAAGTAATATTTTGATTGTAAGATTTTTAATCCTCCATATTGGCTTTTTATTTCAGGAACTACCGTTGATCCAATAAAAGCTGATGAAATAATCCAAGCTAAAAATAAAGTTATTGCTGAAAATATCTGATGAGATATATTATTTTTCGCATATGCGATATAAATAAGATAGGAAAATAAAATGCACTGATGTATTAGAATTACTTGGTACAAAATATTGACTTTTACAAAAAAAAGTAAAAATAAAAGGAAAAAACATGTACCGCATACTAATACAGTTTTAGCTACATAAGCGTACTTATTATTATATTTTGAGATAATAAATACTATTGCGAATGATAACCAAAACCATAATGTTCCTTTATAATCTGTCAGATAGCGTGTCAATAAGTAGCTGTACAAAAGAGTAAATCCATAAGCGTTAAAAAGCGAATCAGTGAAATTAGTTTGTACTGATTTATTAGATAAGATATTAGGTTTAAGTGAAAAATATAAAAAAAGGGATGGCGGAACCTGAATCACAAACGAAAGTATTCCTATTTGTAGAACGCGCGCATCAAGAGATGGTACCAAGTTTATACCAACGCTATTTAAGTATGAAGAAAGACTTATGAAGCCTATCAAGTAAACTAATATGCCTATAATGGGAATCGTGGCTGTAATTGTCTGGAGGTTAAACTTCATAGTGTCATTAAATTTCAATATTTAGTGTTTGATCCACCAAACAAGGGAATAAAGGTTTTATATATCGGGCTGCTCTGTGTTGGTCATGCAGCAACTTTTTCTTGGCAATTAATTTCCCTATTCAGGATTTTACCCTTTGGAATTGGAAAGTGTTATATTTTAAATTTAATCCAATTTTGTCAGATCAAATCTGAACCTCTATAATTTAATGATCGTAGTTAATGCCGGCTTTTTCTTCCCATTCTAAGTTTTCAAGATACTTCCTTCGCTTATCCCTGGTAGTACTTCCAATTAAAGCAATGTCATGCCTTTCTGCTTACGGGTTCGCCTAACGTAAGCGCCAAACTTTTCCAGTATTTCTTCTTTAGAACCTACCATACTTAGCCTGCTTCCTCATTGTCAGAAGATATAAGTTCAAAATTAAAGAAGTCTTGTAGTTGAACTTTCAAGGCAAAAGCCAATTTGGACAACGTATAAAATTCTAAATTCTGCAACCCATTTTCCATCTTACTAATTTCCGCGATATAAATTCCTGATTGCACCTCCAGATCAACCTGGCTCATATTCTTCTCTTTTCGAATTTGCCGTATATAATACTCCCTTAAAATCGGACCACGGGCTTAGTTAAAAATATTCAGTAATTTAACAAGCTCGAATGAAAAAGCAAACACGAAGAAAATTCAGTCCTTCCTTCAAAGCCAAAGTGGCTCTGGAAGCAATTAAGGGGCAGGTTACGCTCGCAGAGCTGGCCACAAAATACGAGGTGAACCAGGTTATTATCGCACGCTGGAAGGCCGAATTCTTGGCTAATATGAGTGCGGCCTTTGAAAAGCCTGATAAGACAGAGGAGCCCTCCGTAGATACCCAGGAGTTATATGCCCAAATCGGGCAGCTCAAGGTAGAGAATGAGTTCTTAAAAAAAAGCTTCAAGAAACTTGGGGGGTAGCCGATCGGGCCAGCCTTGTCAATCCACGTACCAAGCAAATATCTGTTCGCCGGCAGTGTGAATTGCTTACAGTAAACCGCAGTACACTGTATTATAAACCTATTGGAGAGAAGCCGGAGAACATTAAGATGATGGAGATCATGGATAAGCACCTGACTATGCATCCAACGGAAGGTGTAGTATCGCTGGTTTACTATTTTCGCAACAAAGGCTACCAGGTTGGCCCCAAGCGGATCAGGCGCTTGTTGAAAATAATGGGACGCCAGACTATTTACCGCCGAAAGAATCTGACGAAGCAAGGATTGAAGCAGTTTATAAAACCGTATTTGCTCAAAGGGATGAAGATTACCCGTGCCAATCAAGTTTGGTCGACCGACATCACTTATATCCCAATGCGTACAGGATTTATGTATCTGACGGCGATCATGGATATATACAGCCGCCGGATTGTTGGATGGGGCATCAGTAACTCTTTAGCAGCCACCTGGTGTAAAGAAGTACTGCAAGACGCAATACTCCAACATGGCAAGCCAGAGATCATCAATTCTGATCAGGGTTGTCAATATACCAGTGCCGTATGGACACAGTATCTCGAGGGGGAACAAATACTTGCATCTATGGATGGGAAAGGGAGAGCCCTCGATAATGTGTGGATTGAACGTTTCTGGAAATCCTTGAAATACGATTATGTCTACTTAAATCCCGCCGAAGATGGTTTTGAACTGTTAGAAGGAGTTCAAAACCATATCGGCTACTATCATGACAAAATTCATCATACCACCTGTGAAACACCCAATGAACGATATCAAAGATCTTTGCAGCAAGCTGCTTGATTTATAACTTAAATATCCAGCCTGGTGGTCTTAAATCAGGGGAGTATTATACTCTGCTGTTATTGTCATAGTACTGGTTGTTGTTGCTGTCTTATTGTTCTGCTTACAGGCACTGCAGGTAAGCAAAGCTAAGATCAAATACACGGTGCGTTTCATTATGTCCGCGATTAGTTTAGGAAAGACGCCTTTGGCCCATTGACCATTGGGCCAGCATCAAATGTAAGGTACTGCCGGGTAGGAACAAAAGGGTAGCAGGCACTGTAATAAATCAAATGAATGCGCAACAATCCGAAGCCTGCCCTGCCTGTTAGCAGTACGATCATGGATTTTTGTTATCTTTAAAATAGACAAACAGGTAGTTCTACTCGTAACTAATTCTATAACTCATACTGCTTATACAATGGGTACATTAGCAATCATCCTTACCGCATTTGTTGCCCTCGAACATCTATATATCCTCTGGATGGAAATGTTTGCCTGGGAGACCGTTGGAAAGAAAACATTTAAAACATTGCCGGCGGAACTATTTAAACCCACCAAAGGATTAGCAGCCAATCAGGGGCTTTACAATGGTTTTCTTGCAGCAGGGCTTGTCTGGTCCTTTTTTATACAGGATACTACCTGGTCTGATAATATTCGTATTTTCTTCCTCACCTGTGTTATTGTAGCAGGTTTATTCGGGGCCTTGACGGCATCCCGAAAGATCTTCTTTGTGCAGGCACTTCCTGCAATAATCGCTTTGGTAGTAGTGCTGCTGTCCTAAGGAGCCATCAATTGCCTTTGAACTTAAAAGTAATGGTAGCTCCATCTGCGAGATCACGATGATAGACAACAGGTTTATCCAGTGGTTTACCGTTAAGGAGAATGGTCTCAACAGTATCATCCTCCGGTTGTGCGCGGATGGTTTCTATCCTGATCTTCTTACCATTTTCCATCTTTACTACACTATTGCAAAAAGCAGGCGGCAGCAGGTAATAAAAATCCTGGCCGGCATTGGGGAAAAGACCTATAGAGGTAAAGACATACCAGGAACCCATGGCGCCGCTATCCTCATTGTCAGGATACCCTTTCTGTAAGGAAAAGCTGCTGCTCCTGATATGGTTTACATATTTGCTGGTAAGATCGGGCCTGTGGCAATGGCTGAAAATAAAGGGAGCAAGAAATCCCGGTTCGTTGCCCAGGTCAATCAGTTTGTTGTCGAAGCCATAGCTGAGGCGCTGGATCATCTTTTCTTCACCGCCGCACAGCTGGATCAGCCGGTCAAAGGCATGAGGCGTAAAAAGCGTATACCCCCAGGAATTGCCTTCATAGAAATATTCTACCCAGGAGCCGTAGAATTTGGCGGGGTCTATATTGATCCAGGTACCATCAGTTTTTTTAGGACCTACGAAGCCGCTAAACCCGCGGCTGTTGAGGGCTGAATTGAAAAGCTGCTCCCAACTGCCGGAGCGCTGCAGTAGTGAGTGTGCGTTGGCGCTGTCCTGCAGCAGCGCTGCTACCTGCGCCGTACAGAAATCGTTATAGGCATATTCCATTCCATAGCTGCAGCCCATCAGTTTACCGGTCTCAGGCATCCAGCCCAGTTGACGGTATTCCGGATGCCTGGCGTTCCGGGCATTCCATAGTAGCAGTCGGTAAGCTTTTTCCTGGTCGAATCCTTTGACGTTTTTTACAATGGCATCGGCAATGATATTGTCTACGTCGTCACCACCCTGCTTCTGATCCCAGTCCAGCGAGCTGGTGAAGGTGGGATTGCATACGCCGAGGTGTTCAAAACGGTCAATAAAGGAGTTGATGGTATTGCTGACAAAGCTTTCCTGCAACAGGACCATCAGCGGGTACTTGGTTCGCCAGGTATCCCATACGCAGTAGTGGTCGTCCAGGTGGGGCTGTTGGCTTTCCCAGTGCGGATTATCGCCGGTACGGTCCCTGGGCATAACAAAACTATGGTAGAGGGCGGTGTAGAAGAGCCGCTTTTCCGCAGGCGTACCGCAGGTAATAGTAATGGCCGACAAGGTTTCTTCCCATAATGCCTTCGCTTTTGCCTTCACAGTTTCCAGGGCTGCGCTGCCTGTTTCGACAGCAAGGTACTGCCGGGCATTGGCTACACTTTTCAGGGATATGCCTACCCGGACATCCACCGTTGTTGTGTTGGCCGGAAATTGGATCTGCGCATACAGGGAGCTGGAGTCTTTGTTGCTGATCTGGACCTTCTGCACCCGGCTACCAATGGTAATGGCAAAGTACACGCGATAGGGGAGACCGCTGCCAAATCCTCCGGCGTATTCGCCCCATCCGGAGAGGCTGTTGGTTTTGGGATCATGTGCTATCTGTCCGCCAAGGAACTCCCCTTTAACTTCCGGGGCAATGTCGCGGGGAATATTATGGGCGATGTCCAGTAATAAATTGGCTGCTCCGGCTTTGGAATAAGTAAAACGGTAAATGGCGCAATGGTGGGTGGGGGCCAGTTCGGCTTTGATGCCATAGCGGTCCAGCACTACACTATAGTAATAGGGCGTAGCCGTTTCGGAAGATTTGGGCGAATCATGCCCGTCCTCAGCGGCAGAAAAACCAGTCTGGGGAGAAAGTAACACCTGGCCGTAACGACCCCATCCTGTGCCAGATACATGCAGCTGACCAAAACCCCTGATCGGCTGATCCTCTACATAACCACCATGTTTCCCTTTGGGAGTTTGGGGAGATGGGTTGATAGAACCATGTGGAAGCTGCGGTCCGATGACGCAGTTGCTGTTACCGTGTACACCCATAAACAGGTCTACCTGGTCGGCAAGGGATTCCTGGGCAGGAGATGGATTGGGCAGGAATAGCAGCCCTGCAATCGTGGCAAAAAGGAAAAAGGTTCGTGAGATCATAGTAGTGAAATTATAATAAGGTGAGCATTTTCATTTGGCAGCGATTGTTTCGGAATGTTGCCATTTACGCTAAGATACAAACTGCCCAGGTTCAAAAGTAAGAGACTCCCGGGGAGTACCAAAAATGGATAAGCGATGTAAAAATTATTGGTAACTAACTATTTCTGCCTCTGGCAATTTGAATAACCCCAATCCTTAACTTTATTCCTGCAATACAAAAAGACTAATAATGAACATTCAGGAAGTAATACAGGCTCTTTTCCAGTTTTCCGATAGAATATTCACCAAAGAGGCACCGGCCGACAGGGTGGATATAGAAAAATTTGAAGAGCGATATGGACTGAAATTACCCCAGGATTATATTGAGCTGCTACTGGTTACCAATGGTTGTAGTTTAATGGGAAGTACCGTGTATGGGGTGGGAGCGTCTGCTACCGACTCCCTGGACGAACTATATATCTTCGAGCATACAGCTGTCGAAAACGAGATGTATGATTACCTGGTACCATTTTCCCCCGATGGCTTCGGTAATCATTATTGTTTTGATACCCGGAGCCATGGGGATAGGTCCTGCCTGGTTGTTTTCTGGCAACATGATTATGAGTACACAGCGGAAGATGTTCCTGAAATAACGCACGATTCTTTTGCCGGTTGGGTGAAGACAGTTATGATTGGCTGGACGTTGGAGGCTTATGATCACGAAGGTAATCGCAGGTAGCACTGACAGGTTTCCAAAACTTCACAATTCCATAAACTGCAACCCCGCCTAAACAAACTAATTTGCACCCGCTTTCACTGCCCGGCAGGGCATGACAACAACTAAAAGAGCAACACCCTAATGAGTTGTTACACTGACGAGATCAGCGTTTTGAAGGATCTGGCGCGGGGAGATATTGAGGCTTTTAATTACTTATACCATAAGTATCATCAGCGGATCTATGCTAATATATTCAAGGTGGTGTCGGTTCCGGATTCTGCCCAGGATATTCTGCAGGAAGTCTTTATGACCTTATGGAATAAGCGGGAACAGCTCGGTAACACGGAAAATATTGGCTCCTGGTTATTTGTTGTCAGCTACAATAAAGCTATCAGCCATCTGCGGGCTATTATCAAGCTCACCACTACCGGCCTGGACGAAATCATAGAAAATACCCTGCTGGCCGATGAATCCTCCACCCATACAGAACAGACCTACTCCCTCCAGCTGGCTTTACTCCATGAAGCCGTAGACACGCTCCCAAGCAGGAAAAGAGAAGTCTTCAAACTCTGCCATTACGAAGGTCGGAGCTATGATGAAGTAGCCAGTATGCTTGGGATTTCCGTGCAGTCCGTTAAGGATTACCTGAAGCAGTCTACTGCCATGATCAGGTCTTATGTAAATAACCAGCGGATCAGGAAAGAATCAATTACAGTGCTGGGCTTGATTGCCGTCCTGGCAGGATCTTGAGCAGCTTACCTACTGCCAACAGCAAACTACGCGCACCTAAGCCAGCTTCCTTGGTTCGTCCCAACTCATATTCCCACCAGCAGCGCATTCCACGAAGAATTTCTATTGGTAACATTTAGGTAACACAGGATATTATCCCTTAAAGACAACCACCCACGTCTTTACTATAACCAATGGAAAGAATTGAATATTTAATACGGAAGTTCTGGGAAGGAAATACCGCCAATCAGGAGCGAAAAGAACTGTTCGCACTATTGAAGGAGAATGAAGCTGCTTTCCAGGCTTTCCTGGAAAGCCAGTACAGGAATAACGCCCAGCTGCCGGTTGAGCTGCTGGATTCGGCTACCTCTACAACTATCCTGTCTCAATTACATGCACAGATCGGGCAACAACAGCAAGCCAAGGTCATCAAATTGAGGAAACTCAGATGGGTGGCTGCCGCCGCTGTACTGATCATGGTTTCAGTAGCAGGCTTCCGGTACCTGGTTCCCCAGGGTAATGCACCAATAGCGGAAATAAAGCCAACAGCAGCCATCCGCTTATTGACCCAATCATCCAATGCCGGCACAGCACCTCAACAACTCCATCTCCAGGACGGCTCAGTGGTTACCCTGTATCCAGGATCAACCATCAGCTACTATACCCCCTTCGATAGCACGGATAGAAATATCCAGCTCCAGGGGAACGCCTATTTCAAAGTAGCCAAATCTAAAAACCATCCTTTTGCTGTGACCGCCGGTGAATGCACCACCACCGCCTTAGGAACTGAATTCCTGGTCTCTACCCGGTCTGATAGCACCATCAGCATCAAACTCATCGAGGGTAGGGTAGTGGTCAGACCCAAAGCTACGAAAGCAGCAAATCCAGGCAATACAACGGACGTAGCTACCAACGCCAACACAGCAAGCGAGCTAAACGTAACCCAACCCGCCTTCCCCGGCGAAACCTACCTCCAAGCCGGTGAAGAACTGGTCATGAACTTTGCTTCAAAACAACAAAAGCTGCTGACTCCTGTGCTGGCCAAAGCCGCACCCAAAAAGGATGTTCCGGTACAGCCAAAAACAGAAGAAACAGCCAGCACCAATGGACTGGAATTCAACCGGGCGCCCCTACAACAAATTTTCGATCAGCTGAGCAAGCAATACCATATCAATATCCAATACAACCCGGAAGAAATACAATCGCTCACTTTCAGCGGATCATTCAGATCAACCGATAGCTACCAGAAAATGTTGAAGCTCATCTGCACCATGAACGACCTGTCGCTAACAGAACAGGATGGAAAAATGCTGATCCAGCGTAAACCTTAATCAATACAATATTTCATATACGGATATGCCAGTACAGGCATACAGCAACCCTTTTGCCCAAAAAATAACTAAACCTAAGTACGTAATACAATGAAAAGGATGTCAAAATTCATGCTATTGAGCCTCCTGCTGGTGATCGGCCTGTCGGCTGTTGCTCAAAAAGCGGTCATGAAAGGAACTGTGCTGGACGATGACGATAACCCGCTTGAAAATGTTACCGTAGAAGCAAGACTGGCCGGTGATACCACCGGACTGGTGACCAGGACGGACGACAAAGGACTGTTTGTTTTCAACAACCTGAAAGCAGACAGAAAATATGATTTCCGGTTCAGCAGCGTAGGCTTTGAAGGCTACCGCATCGGTTCTTTCCTGGTAGTCGGAGGCGATAATAACAGCCTGCTTGTTCGCCTGAAAGAACAGATGAAACTTCTGGAAGACGTAGTGGTGATGGGCTACGGCACCGCCAGGAAGAAAGACCTGACCGGCGCTATCGGCACTGTCCAGGGAGAAGAACTGCTGGAGCGACAAACAACCCAGATCAGCTCCGCCCTCCAGGGCATTCTGCCAGGTGTGACTGTCACCAGGTCCAGCTCGGCGCCAGGCGCCGGCGCTACCGTCCGGGTTCGGGGTATAACCTCCATGCGCAACAACGGTCCGCTCATTATTGTGGACGGCGTCCCCGTCAACAGCATCAACGATATTAACCCCAACGATGTAGAAAATATCTCTGTACTCAAAGACGCTGCCTCCGCCTCCATCTATGGCGCCAGGGCCGCCGCCGGCGTAGTGCTGATCACTACCAAACGCGGTAAAGGCGGTAAGATCAGCATTGAATATAATTACAACCACGCCCGCGACTATGCCAGCGATATGCCGGATTATGCCGATGCCGTTACCTATATGAAGATCGTCAACGAACGGGAATGGAACCAGTCCGGCGCTGTAGCCGGCGCCAATGAATTCTCCATCTATGATGAAGAACTGATCAATAACTATTGGGCGCTGAACAAACAGAACCCCGATCAGTATCCCAACACTGACTGGGTAGGCCTGATCCTCAAGAACAATGTCCCCCGCCAGAACCACCAGCTGAGTTTCTCCAAAGGCGGCACCAGGGTTAGCGTAGCCTATGATAATGTTGATGGATTATTCAAAAATAACCTCGACTGGAAACGCTATATGATCCGCGCCAATAATTCCATCAACTTCGCCAAATGGCTGGAAGCTACAGTGGATATCCAGTTGCGGGCTACTGACGCTATCAATCCCGTGTTCAGCCCCTCCAACCAGATGCGCTACGCGGCGCCCGTATACGCCGGCCTCTACAGCGATGGCAGGATGGCTGGTGGTAAAGACGGCACCAACCCCTACGGACTGATGATGGAAGGTGGAAGGGTGAAGACCAGCAACTACCTCTTCAATGGTAAGTTTGCCCTTAACCTCAAACCCATAAAGGATGTTACTGTCACAGGTGTTTTTGCTCCCATCTACAATTTTGAAAAAGCAAAATCTTTCAGCAACCGCGTTCCTTATTATGCCCAATGGGATGAAACAGAAGTCAGCGGTTACCTGGAAGGTTCCAATAACCAGAACCTCGTAGAAGACAGGAATGATAACCACTCCTATACCACCCAGGTGTTTGCCAACTACAACAAGAGTTTCGGCGGACATAACCTGAACCTGATGGCCGGGTACGAAGGTTACTATTATTTCTACGAGTCTGTAATGGCCTCCCGCAACCAGTTTGCCCTGCCTTATTATCCTTACCTGACCGCCGGTCCCGGCGATCTGAAGGACAATGATGGCGATGCTTATGAGAATGCTTACAAATCTGCCTTCGGTCGGATCATGTACAACTGGAAATCGAAATACCTGTTCCAGCTGAATGTTCGTCGCGATGGTTCTTCCCGGTTCCATCAGGATCACCGCTGGGGTACTTTCCCTTCTATGTCGGCCGGATGGGTAGTGTCTGAAGAATCTTTCGTGAAGAACAACCTGCCCTTTATCTCCTCGTTGAAACTGCGTGGTTCCTGGGGACAGCTCGGTGATGAGCGCATCGGTAACTACACTTACCAATCTTATATTGAATTCAACAACCCCACACTGTATGTAGGCTCTACTCCGTCCGCAGTACAGGGCGCCTCCGCCTACCAGTACGCCATCAAGAATAATACCTGGGAAACTACTACCACTACCAATATTGGCATTGATCTGGGCCTGTTCAACGATAGGCTGCATGTTACCGGCGACTACTACCGGAAGAATACCAAAGACATGCTGATCCAGGTGAATATCCCCCTGTTCATGGGTTATACTGATCCCTACCAGAACGTAGGTGAAATGCAGACCAAAGGATGGGACCTGAACCTGGGCTGGCAGGATAAGATCGGCGAGCTGAGCTATGGTGTAAATGTGAATGTGTTCGACTATAAATCTGTCATGGGGTATATCCGGAATACCCAGCAGGATAATAAATCCGACTGGACTCTGGTCCGTGAGGGCGACGAATACCTGAGCTATTATGGTTACCTGAGCGATGGTATCTACCAGGTAGGGGATGAACTGGGCGCCACCACATCCTCCGTTGTAGGCCCCGGCGATGTCCGCTACAAAGACATCAGCGGCCCCGATGGCAAACCTGATGGCATCATCAACGATTATGATCGCGTAGCACTGGGCGGCTCCCTGCCAAGATTCAATTTTGGTGGCCGGCTGAACCTCGAATACAAAGGATTCGATTTTATGCTCATCTTCCAGGGCGTAGGTAAAACCAACTCCATCATGACCACCCAGATGAGCCAGCCTGTAAGGGGCGACTGGTACAATGTGCCCCAGATCATTGTCGGCAACTACTGGAGCCACTACAATACAGAAGAACAGAACAGGAAGGTCAGCTATCCCCGCATCATGCGCGATGCCAATGCCAATAACTATGCGGCTTCTGATTTCTGGCTCTTTGACGGCTCCTATTTCCGGATCAAGAATATCAGCCTGGGCTATACACTGCCTCAAAACACTATCTCCAGGCTGCACCTGAACAATGTTCGCTTCTATGTAAGCCTGCAGGATTTCTTCACCCGGAGTAAATTCCCCAAAGGCTGGGACCCTGAAGTTAGCTCTACCGGCTACCCGATCACAAAATCAGTATTGTTTGGTGTTAACGTAAAATTATAGTCTGCCCACCATTTAAAAGATCAATCATGAACTATAAAATAATTCTTACGGCTATATTGTTAAGCACCAGTATTGCCGGTTGTACAAAGCTGGACCTGCAGCCACTTTCCAAAGCTTCCACCGAAACCTGGTTCGAAAACGGTGAACAGGTGGAAATGGCCCTCAATACCCTTTACCTGCACCAGTTCTGGCCCATGTTCAAAACCGACTGGAGCGAAACAGCCATCATGGCGCTGGATGAGGCTTCGGACGACTGGATGAATCGCACCACCCTCACCATATTTACCAATGGCACCCTCAGTGGCGATAACTCTACTTTCCTGCGCAACTCCTGGGTCTATTCCTACAGAGCTATCAGTCGCGCCAATACTATCCTTCAGAATATTGATAAGGTAAAAGGTAAAGTGTCTGAGGAACTGTACAACCAATACATGGCGGATGCCCGTTTTGTAAGGGCCTGTATGTATGCAAGACTGGTCAGTCGCTTCGGAGATGTGATCTATTACGAAGACGAGCCCACACTGGAGGAATCGTATGAGATGGTTCGTACAGATAAAAATATTGTACTCCAGAAAGTATACGAAGACTTTGATTTTGCCAGCCAGTACCTGCCTGAGTCCTATACTGGCCGTGCCGTACAGCGAGCTACCAAGGGCGCTGCATTCGGCATGAAAGCCAGAACAGCGCTATTCTTCCAGAATTATCCTGTAGCTGAAGAAGCTGCCAGGAATTGCATGAAGCTGGGCAAGTACAGCCTGTACGCTGATTTTGGAGAACTGTTCCTTAGCACTACTAAGAATTCTGTTGAAACAGTTTTCGGTATCCCCAGGGCAATTGAGAATAACTCGGCCATCCACCCCAACGGTGTAAGGCCCTACCTCAGCAGGAACGTAGCAGCTCCTTCCACTACGGCACAGCCTTCCTGGGACCTGTTCCTGTCCTACCTGTGTACCGATGGCAAAACAGTGGATGTTTCCCCGCTTTATAATCCAAGAGAACCTTTTAAGAACAGGGACCCGCGTTTGACCTACACCATCGTGGAGTTCAATACCAATTATTTCGGGTACAACTATACACCGCACCCGGATTCTGCCCTCTGCTGGAATTATGATAAGAACCAAAAGGTCACCAATAACGACTCCAAAGCCAGCGATCAGTACGCTTCCTACAATGGCCTGATGCTGAGAAAAGGCATCGATAAGGATTGGGTAGATGACTACTACGCCAGCAACGACAAGATCATTGTTCGTTATGCTGACGTGCTCCTGATGTTTGCTGAAGCCCGGATTGAACAGAATAAGATCGATGATTCCGTACTGACAGCCATGAACCAGGTGAGGGCCCGCGCCTACAAGGCCAACTACGCTACCGGTACCTATCCCAGGATCACGGACATGGATCAGACCAGCCTCAGAAGGATGCTGCGCATAGAACGCCGGATGGAATTTGCTTTTGAAGGACTGCGCTATGACGATATTATCCGCTGGAAGATCGCTGAGATCGTGATGAACAGGCCTAACTACGGATTGCCCACATCCGTAGCCAACTGCAAAAAACTGGTGACCGACAAACTCTGGTTTTTCGGCGGTACACCTACTATTGATGAGAACGGCTGTCCTGATTTTTCTACTATGGCCAATATTTCCAGGTACCGGGTACTCAGTCAGCGGGTATTTGATCCCACTAAGCATTACCTGTGGCCGCTGCCTTCCACGGAGTTAAATGTCAACCCCAAGCTGACCAATAACCCAAATTATTAAGCATGCCCGGGATATTGAAAGTTTTTAAATACAGGTTTGGGACGAACCAAGGGCTGCTCCCGGTAAATGCACTACTAAGCCTGTTGTTGCTGGGGATGGGGATTGTTGGTTGCAGCAAAAGCAGTGGACAGCATGAGGACGAAGCAACGCCGCCAATTGTAGCCATGGACAGCGTAACCATTTTTGCAGTGGGAGATGATAAGATCTTTGAATATCGCTATAGCGCCCAGGCTGGCAGGCCGCGCACAGTATGGGAATGGCAGGTAGCGCAAACTACAGGCATGCCCACCAGCTATCACACACAGTTCCAAAGTGTGGATGACTGCAAGGCTTCTGCTACCGGAGAACAATTACTGATCACGTCCTCTTCGCTCGGGGCTGTGCTGTTGCTTGAAAAAAGTACTAAAAAAGCGCTGTTTTATGCGAAGGCCCCCAATGCGCATTCGGCGGAATTCCTGCCGGGCGGCTACCTGGCGGTGGCTACTTCTACAGCAACTGGTGGCAATAGTCTTACCGTTTACCATCCTGATCAACCGGATAAAGTGTTTGTCAAAGAAAGCCTCTACTCCGGACATGGGGTGGTATGGCTGCCGGAAAGAAAACGCCTGTATGCGCTTGGCTATAATGACCTGCGGGAATATAGCCTGAAAGATTGGGAAAGCACTGAACCGAAACTGCAGCTGGAGCATACCTGGACTCTTCCGAATGATGATGGTCATGAGTTGTCAGGTGTTTCCAATGATAAACTGCTGCTGACCACGGCGGCCAATGTCTGGGAGTTTGCAATTGCTTCCGGTACGTTCAAAACTTTTGAGCCCCTGAAGAATATGGCCAAGGTCAAGTCGGTCAATTACAATGAAACAACGGGCCAGCTGGTTTATACAAAGGGTGAAACAGAATGGTGGACGAATAATGTCTATTGTATCAAACCCAATAAGACCATCAATATCCCGAACGTGAAAATATACAAGGCGCGGTTTTCTAAGTAGAACAGGCCTGCCGCTCAACACGGCATAAGAAAAGCTACGATTTATAAAAAGTAAAACATGAATAGAATGGTGACTACATTATTGTGGGCGTTTGTATCTATGCTGGCAGGTACATCCTGCTCCAAATCTTCTGGTGACAATCCAGGCGGTGAGCCGCCGGTAGTAGAAATCAGCTTTCAGGGCAAAGTGACCGATGGCGCTACTGGCATTGCAGGCGTGGTGGTGACCGATGGAAAAAATTTTGCCCAGACGCAGGCTGATGGTACCTACACGCTTTCCTATAGAAAGGAGGCTACGCATATTTATATTTCTTCCCCGTCCGGTTATGAAGTCCCTGTTGAGAACAGTGTTCCGATGTTCTGGAAAAAACTCACGACAGTGGTGGATATCAAGAAGATCGACTTTACCATCAAAAAGATGAGTGTGGACGATCAAAAGCATTATATCCTGGCAGTGGGTGATCCCCAGGTGCGTAACAATGCGGAACTGGCTTTACTGAAGCCCATCCTGGCGGAACTGAAGCAGACCGTGGCCAGCAGGAATATGCAACCTGCCCATGTGATGGTGGCAGGTGATGTGGTGTTTGATACCTATAACATGCATGACAACAGCAAAAAGCATTTCAGTGAACTGGGCCTGCCGGTTTATTATGCTATCGGTAACCATGACCACGTACAGACAACCGTACAATCCCCGCTGAACGACCTGACCGCCGATTCCAATTATATCCGGCACTATGGACCTACTTACTATTCTTTTAACAAAGGCCAGGTTCATTATATCGTGCTGGACAATATCCGGTATGAAGGCGGTCCCAATACCAAGTATGATGTGTATTTCTCCCAGGATCAGCTCAACTGGGTGGCCCAGGACCTGAAATATGTTCCTAAAACCAAGGCCCTGGTAGTGATGTTCCATTCGCCTTCTATCACCAGGTTCAGCAGTTCTTATGGTAATAGTGCGGACCTGCACAAGCTGCTGATGGGATATGCCAATATACAGCTCATCAGCGGGCACACGCATTATAACTCTGTGTATGCTGATAATAACCTTATAGAACACAATGTAGGAGCGGTTTGCGGCGGCTTCTGGGAAGGCCCGGTTGCGCTGGATGGCACCAACCTGGGGTATAAGATCTTTGAAGTGAATGGCACCAGCTTCAAATGGGAATACCACGACTATAAAGATCCGGAAGCTCAGTTCTCGGTTTTTGTTCCGGAGCCTGTCCGTCCGCCATTGCTGCCTGCTGGGCAGGAACTGCTGGTGAATGTATGGGACTGGGATATCGCCTGGACAGTCGCTTATTCTGAGGACAACGGCATTACTTTCAAAAATATGAATCGGTATAATGAGCAGAACAGAGTGTATGATGTAGCTGCCTATAATACGCTCGGCGCCAAGGGTGAAGGAAAGATTGTGGGAAGAAGCTGGATCGGCGCCAATACCACGGATCACGTTTTTTCTGCCATCCCCGGTACCGGCGTGAAGAAAGTGATCATCAAAGTGGTGAGCAGGTTTAAGACGTATACGAAAGAGGTGAATTTGTAAAAATTGATGCGGCAACCTTATCAGGTTTTTTAAAAAATTATGTCTGTTTTAATTATAACTTATTGATTATTTGATTTTTGGATCGTTTTTCAAATAATGGAACACCAATTTTGAGCCGAATAATTTGCTTATTCGGCTCAAAAATTTACTATTTTTGAGCCGAATAAATGCTCTAATCGGCTCATGGCGGTATATAACTGGCAAAGGAATGACTGGCCTCACTTCACCTACCACCTTAAAGAGGTGGAAAATAGCTTATTGCTGCTGGCTGAAAAAACAGGCCATATTAGTGGAATATTAAAGGCGTTGCCTGAGTCTGTTCAATCAGAAACAATCATTGAGCTGATGGTGGCTGAAGCCATTAAAACATCTGAAATAGAAGGTGAATATTTTAGCAGGCAGGATGTGATGTCTTCCATTAAAAAGAATCTCGGCTTGCAGAAATCCCCTGAAACTATCCGAAATAAAAAAGCGGAGGGAATCGGTGAATTGATGTCGGATGTACGCAAGACATTCCAGGAAAGGATAACTGCAAAAAAGTTGTTTTCCTGGCATAGCATGTTGATGGCTGACAGGCGCAACGTCCTTATCGGCGCCTGGCGAAAACATACAGAGCCCATGCAGGTAATATCCGGTGCTATAGAGAAAGAGAAAATCCATTATGAAGCACCACCATCTGTAAGGGTGCCTGCTGAAATGAAACAGTTCATTTCCTGGTTCAACGCAACAGGCCCTGGTGGACAAAAGGAAATTCCGATACCAGTTATTCGTTCCGCTATTGCCCACCTCTATTTTGAAACCATACACCCTTTTGAGGATGGTAATGGACGGATTGGTCGTGCGATAGCTGAAAAGTGCTTATCTCAGGGGTTGGGCAGGCCGGTATTACTTAGCCTGTCCCGTACTATAGAGGCTAATAAAAGGGCTTATTATGATGCTTTGCAGGAGGCTCAGCGATCTAACGAAATTACCCCCTGGATCAACTACTTTGTACAATTAGCATTGGATGCTCAAACAGAGGCTGAAGAGCAGGTGGAATTTACTTTGAGAAAGGTTAAGTTCTTCGATAAATTCGGTAAACACCTTAACGAACGCCAGCAAAAAGTAGTTACCCGGATGCTGGAGGAAGGACCAAAAGGCTTTAAGGGTGGAATGAGCGCCAGTAAATATGGTTCCCTGGCCAAAACAAGTAAGGCTACGGCAACCAGAGACCTGCAGGATCTGCTGGACAAGGGTGTCTTTATTTTAATGGACGAAGGCGGAGGGCGCAACACAAAATATCAAATTCACCTGACCTGATAGGGTTTTCTCTATTTTATCGCCTCATACCTAAACGCCTTGAACTTCACCGTTCCTTCGCCCATTGCTACCAATCCAATACGCAGGCCTAAAAAATCACTCAGCACATTGTGGTGATAGGCGGATACATCTGCGGAGTTTTCAATCTTGATCCAGTCTTTGCCGTTGGTACTGTAGTACATGTCTACAATATTGTTGTTGTTTGTCAGCCGCAAGAAAGCACGACCGGCAACAACATTTTTTTCTGTCGGAAACTGCCAGCCGCGCAGGTTGGCTAAAATATTACTGCTATCGGCCAGGATGCCTGAATAGGCCTTGTGGCTGTAATAGAGGACCAGTCCGCCAATGGCATTGCCGCTTGTCTCCAGTTCTACGTTTACCGTGTAGGAATGATCGGAAGGCATGCAGAGCAGGGGAGCGCTTTCAGGAATGGCATTGCCTTTGGCTTTTATTAGGATACCGTCGTTAGTACAACTGAACCGGTTGGGATCATAGCCTCCAAAGAACTTCCATTGAGGATGCAGGGACGAACCGGTAAAATCGTCGTTTGCAATAAAAGACCTACTGCTGGCGGGAGGAAGCCGTAGTGCCGCATTGATGTCAAAACCTGCCGGCAGTTTGAACCAGCCATCGGCTGTCCATTCAAGCGGCGCCAGTAGGGTCTGGCGGCCCATATTGTAGTAGCCGTTTTCGTATCCATGCAATACCATCCACCATTTATTGGATCTGTCCTGGAAAGGAGTGGCATGACCTACCGATAGCCATTTTTGCGTATTGACCTGCGCCCTGATGATTGGGTTGAAAGGTGAGTTTTCCCAGGGGCCAACGGGCGATTTGGATCGGGCCGAAATAACCATATGCCCAGTGCCCGGTCCGGCAGTACCACCCTGGGCAACAGTCAGGTAGTAGTAATCACCCCGCCTGAAAAGTTTTGGTCCTTCCATGCAAAAGCATTCAATAGACCATTTCCTCGGGATAGACCAGCCATCATATACATGCTGCATGGGGCCGGTGACGGAAAGTCCATCGGCAGCAAGCGGGACATAACCGCCACTGCTGAAATACAGGTACCTGTTGCCTTTGTCGTCTGCAATATGTCCTGGGTCTATATTGCCGATTTGCAGGTCTACCGGCTCGCTCCAGGGACCGTTGATGGCATCAGCCACTATCACGTAGTTGGTATTATTGGCGGGAAAATAAATATAGTACTTGTTGTTATGCCTGACCAGGTCGGGCGCCCAAACTGAACCTACGTACCTGGTTAGCGGGCTGATGACTGGCGTCCAGTTGAGCAGGTCTTTGGAGTGCCAGATGGTTAAGCCAGGATAATAGTCGAAGGAGGAGTGAACGATGTAATAGCCATTGCTATCTACTAAGATGCTGGGGTCGGGGTAGTCGCCCGGAAAGAGGGGATTGGTGAATGACAGGCTTTGCTTGTTTTTCCTGCCCGGGCCAGGTTGGGCAATTAAGGGAAGGCAAAGAAAGGCGAGTACCAGGGCAATGATCGTTTGCTTCACGGTTACAAGGTTTAGACGGTTTGGCGACAAGCGCAAAAGCACCCTCAGGATGACGGATCCATCAGAAGGAGGCTATATAAATGTACTAAATACAATTAATAGGTCCCCGAATATTGTACGAGTTGCTTTTAGACAATGCCGGCATGGGATATACATGTATTTTAGGCAGGATTTAACAGGGTCCCTATCCCAACATTTTTATTCCCCTCAACAAATCGGCTATATTGGGTCATCAAACCCTTATTCAATGAAATTGATCTCTACCTGCCTGCTTTTACTTATTCCATTTGTTGGCCTTTTTGCCCAGAAAGCTACCCTCCATCTCACTGTCAGCGGAGCGCCCTCCATTGAAGAAGCAACACTCACCTCCTACAATTTCAGAGATGGGTATCTCCATGAAACAGACGACTGGTTCTGGGAAATAACCGTCCCGCTGGACAAAGGGAAAGGAAGCTGCTCACTGGATCTTGAGGAGCCGGTTTTTCTCTTCCTGGAAGTTAATGAGGGCAACAGGTACGAGCTGTTTGTTTCACCCGGCGATAAACTCCAGGTAACCATTACCTGCAAAGGGGATAAAGAACAAATTACAGTTACCGGTAAAGGCAGCAACAATAACCAGGCGACAAAATGGAATGAGCGGCCGGAAGGATATGATGCCTACCGGTCAGATACCTTGCCGGATAATATCCTGAAAGACCTTCACCAAAACTACCTTACAGACAGCAGCAGGCTGGCAAAATATATTGGTACCTACCATCCCTCCCGGGCTTATAGTGCAGCCCGCCGGCTTGATCTGTTGTATACGCCTCTCAACCAGTACCATGAGTTCTGGGGCAATCAGAAATTTAAATTCATGAACAAGCCCAATAAAGCGGAAAGGTCGCGCCCCTGGGAGCGGGCGCTGGACAGCATGCTGCGCCGGTACCCGCTGAACAATGAAGCTGCTTTAATAGCCAGGAATTATGTAGACCTTGTTGGGAGGTTCTCCACTCGCAAAAGAGAAGCCCTGATAGACAGCTTCAATACAGATCGCGCCGCATTTCTGCAATCCTGGTATGGCGATTCTGTGAACGGGGAGGCGGCTTACATAGATGATGGGGAAAACCTGTTTGAAGAAAAGATCATCAACCGCTATTTTTCCGGCAGTGTAAGGGAATTTGCCTATGCGCATTTAATTCATGGAGCCATCGGTGATAAGGAAGATAACCTGCTGGAGATCTATGATCGTATGCAGCAAAAATATCCCCAAAGCAAATACCCGAAATACCTGGAGCCAAAACTTGCTGGCCTGCGGCAAAAAGATGCCCGTCAGCTCAATGAAAGGATGGTCTTTGTGCCCAACGGAGATTCCCTGAAGACTTTCCGGGAAGTCCTGGACCTGGTGAAAGGAAAAACCGTGGTCATGGATATGTGGGGAACCTGGTGCGGGCCCTGCCGGAAAGAGATTGACAGGAACAGCCAGGCGCTGAAAGATCATTTTAAGGGAAAAGAAGTGGTCTTCCTCTACATCGCCAACTTTGATATACATAAACCTGCCGCCTGGCGTAAGCTGATTGCCTATTACAATATGGAGGGAACGCATATCCTGGCTAATTATGCACTCACGGATGATATTATGAAAACAGTGAAGGGCAAAGGCTATCCTACCTATATCATTGTGAAGAAGGACGGCAGCTTTGAACTGTCCAAAGCCGGCTATCCCATGGACCGGCAAAAAATGATCGACCAGGTTGAAGCCGCTCTCTGATAGTAAAAGTGCTAAGGTTGATTCCACCCGGGAAAGCCGGCAACAATACCCTGCTGGCCAATAAGCGAGGGAAAGGGATTTTATCAGTAACTTTCTGTATTAATAATTGAATCCAAATCAGAAAGCTCATTGTAAAGTCCCTTATTGTATGCCTACAAAATATTTCCGTTGGCTGCTCGCCAGTCTATTCCTCTGTGCCGTTCATACCGCCCTTGCCGCCGACAAGCTCAAAGTAGTAGTGGCCGGCCTGAACCATGACCATGTACACCTGATCCTCCGCCAGTTCAAAGAAGGAAAAGTGATCATTCTCGGTATTGCCGAACCCAGCAAAGAACTTCACCAGAAATTCGCTAAACAATACCAGCTCCCTGACTCTCTGTTCTACACAGACCTGAAAAAGTTGCTGGCCATCAAAAAGCCGGATGCTGTTCTTGGCTACAATGAAGTGGGACGTCACCTGGATGTAGTGCAGCTCTGCGCGCCACTCGGCATTCCGGTCATGGTGGAAAAGCCGCTGGCAGCTACTTTGCAGCAGGCCCGGCAGATAGAAGCCATGGCTAAAAAATACAAGATCCCCGTCCTGACCAATTATGAAACTACCTGGTATGCCTCGGTACATGAACTGTACAAAATAGTGCAGCAGGACAGTATCGGGCTGATCCGGAAAATGGTAGTGCATGACGGGCATGAAGGTCCCAAAGAAATAGGCTGCAGCCAGGCGTTCCTGGACTGGCTCACAGACCCTGTCCTGAACGGCGCCGGCGCCCTGAATGATTTTGGCTGCTATGGCGCCAATATCATGACCTGGCTGATGCAGGGCAAACGTCCCATTGCAGTGACGGCTGTTACCCGGCAGTACAAGCCTGCTGTATATCCTAAGGTTGATGACGATGCTACTATCATTGTAGAATATGCGGAGGCCACAGGCCTTATTGAAGCGTCCTGGAACTGGCCCTATTCCATAAAGGACCTGGAAATTTTTGGACGAACCGGTTATCTCCATGCCCTGGACGGCAGCAGGCTACAAACCCAACTCCGGGGCAAGCCTGCTAACCGGTGGAATGCCCCGGCGCTGATAGCGCCGGCTGATGATTGTGTCAACTACCTGGCTGCTTTCCTGCGGAAGGAGTTGCCAGCCACTGCTGACCTGTCGTCCCTGGAGAATAATATGATCGTTATGGAGATCCTCGATGCCGCTAAAAGATCCGCGCAGACCGGGAAGCGTATTGTGTTGGAATAACCTGCAGGTCAGTCGTATTCCCTGGATAATATATGGCCGGGAAATGATCATACTTCCATGTTTTTTATTTATGGACGAACCTATACAGCCATCCGAATGATCATCAGAGAAGCACTGATTGCGGACATCCCGCAAATACAATATGTAAGGAATGCCGTGAAAGAGAACATGCTCTCCAATCCAAACCTGGTTACCGACCAGGACTGCGAACTATTTATCACCCAAAAGGGAAAGGGCTGGGTTTGTGCGTTGAACAACCAGGTGGTTGGGTTTTCTATTGTAGATGTAGCAGACAGGAATATCTGGGCCTTGTTTGTACATCCTGATTTTGAGCAAAAGGGCATCGGCCGGCAGTTACATGATAGGATGCTGGATTGGTATTTTTCCCAGACAACAGATACCGTATGGCTGGGCACCGCTCCGCATACGCGGGCAGAAGCTTTTTACAGGAGATCAGGCTGGACAGAAACCGGTATCCATGGCAAGGGAGAGATCAGGTTCGAGATGAGTAAAGAGGATTGGACAAAAGTTCGAAAACAGTAGAATGGTCATTGCTGCAGGAAGATAATAGGCTGGGTTGGGTACCTATCTCTATTGGTTAACTTTAAAATAATGTTACCTGCCTAAGTTTGCTTTCTAATCACGCAGCCCTTATGCAGGTAGTCCTTTCCCCCGATGCTGAAATCCTTGACCCCCTGGTGGCTTCTTTAAGGGAAGGATCTGAAAAGGCTTTTCGCCAGTTGTTCGGGATATATGATAACAGGTTATTGAGGTATGCCTCAAAGATCTGTCTGACCGTTGAAGATGCCGAAGAAGTTGTTCAGGATACCTTTATTTCGTTGTGGAACCTTCGACAGGAAATAAAGGGCGCTGATATTACCGGCTGGCTGATCAGGGTATGTCGCAATAAGGCAATAAATTCCCTGCGAAAGGGCATAATGAAGATCGATTTCTCAGGTATTCCCGAAATTCAAACCAATTTATTAAGTCCTCAGGAACAACTGTATTATGCCGAACTGGACAGGCTATTACAGGAACTGATCCAGGCGCTTCCATCGGAAAGGAGAAAGATCTTTCTCCTGAGCCGGGAGGATAATCTGACGCATCGCGAGATAGCTGAATTGCTGGATATTTCCGAAGGTACTGTCAAAAAACAGGTAAGCCTGGCGCTCAGGGACCTGAGAGGGAAATTAGTGCCCTATCTTGAAATGCTGACACTGGTGATGCTATCCCATATTAAGTAAATGTTACCGATACCACTTTAGGTCTTCGTTGGTGTACATCTTATAAATAAGATAAGTATGCACCTTTCCCAGGAGGATCTGAAGCAGTTGCTGCGGAAAATAAATGACAAGACCATTTCCCGCCAGGAGCTTCGATTACTTCAGCTATACCTGCATAGCGATAATGCAAAAGATATGCTGGATCAGGTTGATTTTTCCGATCTTCATGAAGCTGAAGAGAGCCTGTTTCAACCTGCGGAAAACCGCTATCAGCGTATAGTCAGCCAGATAAACTTACCTCGTAAGGTTGTTCGTTTTCCTCCAATTTGGGTGGCGGCCGCTTCTGTATTGTTTCTCCTGTCAGGTATGTACCTGTTTTATTACGTCTATTATTCCACCCGGCCTCAGCCTGAAGAAGAAGCGCAGGTTGTTCGCACACTTACCACAGCTCCCAGTGATAGAGCTGTCCTGCAATTGTCGGACGGACGTCAGATCAACCTTGATGATAGCACAAATGGAACGGTGATAGCTGATGGTGCTGCCAATATTCATATTTCCGGTAACCAACTGGTATACGATAAAAAACAGGGTGGCAGCTCAACCGGTAACAATATTATTCTAACACCCAAAGGCAAACAGATCCGGATTGTATTGCCAGATGGTAGCCGGGCCTGGATCAACACGGCATCGAAGCTTGTTTACCCGGTTTCTTTTTCTGGACCTGCCCGCGAAGTGGAGGTTTCCGGCGAAGTTTATTTTGAAGTGTCCCAGGATAAGCAACACCCTTTTGTTGTAAATACCGTACAGCTGACAACAGAAGTATTAGGGACTCAATTTAATGTAAGCGCCTATCCTGACGACACCTTTACCCAAACAACCCTGGTTCAGGGAAGCGTAAAAGTTGGTTCACGAAAAGAATCAACGGATAAAAAGGTTAACTATTCGATCCTTAAACCCGGACAGCAGGCTACACTATATAATAACGGAGTTGAAATAGAATTGGGATCTGTTGACGCGGAAGAAGTTGTGTCCTGGAAAGACAATCTTTTTGTATTTCACAATGAAAAGGTGCAGGACGTGATGAAGAAGATCAGCCGTTGGTATAATGTAGAAGTGGAATACCTGGATGGTATGGAGGGCCAGCGCATTGGTGGAACAATTCCCAGGTTTAAGGAATTGAAAGATATCATGCAGGCACTGGTTTCAACCAAATTACTAAAATATAAAGAGGAAGGAGGTAAGATTATTATCATGAAGTAAGCCATTCATAATAACCAGATAGTTGCACCCAGGATAAAAAACCGGATGCGTAGGAGGCACCCGGCTATAACAATCTTTGAGGATTGCATTGCATTACTAAATAACCGAGTCATCAATTAATTAATAATTGCATTACAAATGTACAAAAAAAATATTGCCATTTCCCGTAGGGAAACCTGGCTTAATCCAAGTTTTAAATGCCTGATCATGCGTTTGGTTCTGCTGCTCCTGGTCGTCGCTACACATGTTTCTGTATTTGCAAAAGCACAGAAATTATCGATGAAAAAGCAAAATGTTTCGCTGTTACGGATTATTAAGGATATCCGGTTACAAACCGGCTATAACTTTTTATATGACGCACAGATACTGGAGGTTGCTCCTACGGTTTGTGTCAGTGTAACAGATGGGGATATCAGGGATGTGTTGGATCAATGTATTGAGGGGTTGCCCCTGACTTATGTGATAATGGAGAACAATGTGATCATTTCTTTGAAAAAGGAAGGCCTCAGGCATATGTCTGCAACAGGACAGCGGGAGCTAACAGGCAGGATTACCGATGTTAAGGGAGATCCCCTGCAAGGCGTTTCAGTTGCCATAAAAGGGTCTTCTGCTGGAACTTCAACAAATGCGGAAGGGAAATATACCATAAAGGTACCCGACGGAGAAGCTGTGCTCATTTTTTCTATGGTAGGATTTGAGGAGAAAGAGATCACTGTAGGCGCTGCTGCTGTTCTCAACGTTATCCTTAAACAAAAAGCGAGTGAGATCGGGGACGTTGTAGTAGTTGGATACGGTACCTCCAAAAGAAAGGATGTGACCAGCGCCATCAATAGTGTAAAGTTAGATCAGTCTCCACTGGCCGATCTGCCCAATGCAAATGCGCTGCTGGCATTGTCCAGTACCGTGCCAGGTATCAATATTAATCCCCAATCCCTTGCTGGCCAGGATCCGCTGGCTTCCATGTCCATCCGGGGAGAGAAATCCATTGACAAAAATTCGGCAGGCATCAACAGGCCATTATTGGTGGTTGACGGGGTTATTTTTAATGGCACCATCAATGAGATAAACATCCAGGATGTGGCAACAATTGATCTGCTGAAAGATGCCAGTGCAGTTGCTATTTATGGTTCCCGGTCCGCCAATGGCGTAATTATCATCACCACCAAAAAGGGAAGATCGGAAAAGCCGGTGATCACCCTGAATGCCTCTTACGCGCTGCAGGACTGGTCGCGCAAACCAGAGATGCAGGATAATATGGATATCTATTTGAAAAACCGGTGGGATTTCAGGGTTAACCGGGGAGATATTCCTGCCAATACGCCCTTCAATCCTTCCATGATCCTGAATGCAACAGAGTTAAATGCTTACGAAGCCGGCGTATATACCAACTGGCTCGATGAGATCACGCAGGATGCGCCGGTCCAGAACTATAATCTCAGCATCGCCGGGGATAACAAGCGCGTCAATTATTACCTCTCTGCCGGCGTTTTCGATCAGAAAGGGGTGATCATGAATGACCGTTATAAGAAGATCACCTTTATGGGTAAGATAGATGCTGAGATAAGTAAGTATATTAAGATTGGCGCAAAGATCAATTATTATGCTGCCGACAATTCCGGTTTGCGCCCCAAGATGCAGGAATCAACCTGGATGACGCCATTAAGCTTTACAACCAACCAAACGGCCGGCTATGAAAGCTGGCTGCCTTCACACCCGGGTGGAACGGCAACTTCTCCTATTATCGGTAGTACAGTGCGCCCCGGACCTGCTTATGCAACGAATGAACTGAAAGATAAAACGCTGAATGGTACCGGATGGTTATCTATCCAGGCGCCCTGGATCAAAGGGCTCAGTTACAGGATCTCCTTAAATGGAATACTGAATAGCGGGGTCGATAATCAAATGCTGGATCCAAGGTTCTGGGTTGATACCAGGGTGCCGGCACAAATGATCAACTATAACAACCTGTACCTTTCAAGGAGCACCGGTTATGCGCAAACAATGAACAGGAACAATTGGCTGCTGGACCAGATCCTGAGCTATTCCAACAGTTTTGGGAATCATAGTGTGGATGTAATGGCTGGTTATACCAGGGATGCTTCCCGTTATGACGTACTGCGGGCAACCGGAACAGGGTTCAATATGCCGAATCCCTTATTATGGGATGGCCTCAATCTGGCAACAACACAGACCGTTTCCAAAACACAGGTCAGGTACCAGAATGAAGGCATGATGGGACGCATCAGTTACAATTATGCCGGTAAATATTACCTGGCCGGCAGTTTCAGGCGGGATGGTTTTTCTGGTTTTGCACCGAAAAACAAATATGGAAATTTTAGCGGTATTTCCGGGGGATGGACACTTTCAAAAGAGTCTTTCTTTGATGCTGTAAGCTGGGTAAATTATCTGAAGTTACGTGTTTCTTATGGCGAAACCGGCAACCAGGGGATCAACCCGTATGAAACATTATCAAAAATAGCTACCAGCTACAATGTTTATGGATCGGAAAGCCAGCTGAATATTTACCCCACTTCAATGAGTAACCAGAAGCTCACCTGGTCATCTACAGCAATGCAGAATATTGGGTTGGATTTTAGCCTTTTCGGGCAAAGATTGTCAGGTAGTATAGATGTTTACCAATCCAAAACCACTGATCAGCTGCTGACCAGGAGCATACCCATTCTTACCGGGTATTCCTCTGTACTGACCAATGTTGGCCGTGTTGACAACAAAGGGATAGAGGTCATCCTGAACGGCCTGGCAGTAGCCGGCGACGGCAAACGCCATTTTCGCTGGGAGCCTTCCATCGTATTCGCTTTAAATAGGAACAAACTGGTAGATCTGTATGGAACTTTTGACAAAAATGGACTACCGGTCAATGATATTGGATCTACTCCCACTGGAGACGCCTACCTGGTAGGGAAATCCATCCATGCTGTATGGGACCTGAAAATGCTGGGAATAGTGCAGACGGACGACCAGGAGTATATCACTAAATATGGCGCAAAGGCAGGCGATGTAAAGTTCCTGGACTATAACAATGATGGAAAGATCAATGCGGACGACAGGCACTACCAGGGAGACCGGGATCCGCTATTCACCACCAATTTCAACAACACTTTTTCCTATAAGAATTTCAGCCTTTATATAAGCTTTAAATGGACAGCAGGCAATAACCAGCATTTCCTGGGACGAAATCCATATGGAGTAATGGTTTCCACCTCAGTGAGCTCAAATGCCCAATTAAAGGATGTGACCCCATGGACCCCTGAAAATCCAACACAGGAGTTTCCACGGGTGGATTGGACCAATGGAATGAGTTACCAGTTCTGGCGAAATCGTGGTTTTGTAAAGCTGAAGGATATCGCCCTTTCCTATACGGTGGCCCCTGCAGTATTATCCAGGTTACAGATCCAAAATGCCCGGTTCTTTATCAGCGCTAATAATGTTTTTACTGCCACAGATTGGAATGGGCTGGATCCTGAAGACGGTGGCTTTATTGCTGCGCAGCCTGGCAGCAATTACAACTGGAGCTTTCCTGTGCTCAGAACATTTTCTGCAGGAGCCGTATTGAGTTTTTAATGGATGGCCTAAAAAAAGGAATAAGATGAAAATTTTAAATTATACAACCGGTATTTTTCTCAGTCTTTTGGTGGTAACGGCAGCAACGGGGTGTAAAAAGGATTTCCTTGATGAGTCTGTTTACCAGCTTACTACCGAAACTGCTTATACAACACCAGACCAAATTGAAATGGCTATTGGCTACCTGCACAACAGGATGCAGTATATGATGGTGGGACAGGCGACAGCCCAGACTTTTTTGTTTTCCGGTGTAGGGTTGGATGCCTTTACGTTTGTTGGCGATCCGGCATTCATCACCAGCGACTGGCGGCAACTGACATCCAGTAATGCACATACCGAGCTGTGGGCTGCTAACCTTAGCCAAATGATCAATTATGCCAATACGGTCATTGAGGCCTGTGACAATGAAACAATTCAGTTCAACAATGACGCGCAACGTAATGAGCTAAAGGCTGAGGCGGTTTTTTTCAGGGGCTGGGCGCATCGGGGTCTGGCAGGAATGTTTGGCGATTGGGCAATCATTACCTCCGTTATCAAAGAACAAAAGCTGAATTTTACCCGCTTGCCGCGGGTGGATGTCTGGAAGCAGTGCCGGGAGGATTTTTCTTTTGCTGCTAAATATTTACCGGTATCAACTACTAAGCCCGGGCGGATCGTCAGGGCTGCCGCCGATCATTTTTTAGCAGAGATCTGTATCAGCCTGGCTGACCATACCGGCGACAAAAAGCTCTATGAGGAGGCCATTAATGCAGCTTCAAGAGTGATAGATGGCAGTGATGGTAAGTACTCATTGATGACAGACAGGTTTGGTAAAAGAGCTGCCGAATCCGGTAAAAATGTATACTGGGACCTGTTCCGCGCAGGGAACCTTAATTACCAGGAGGGAAACCTTGAAGCCATATGGGTAGTCCAGTACGATTATGCAAAAGCGATTGCCGGACTGGGTGGTGCGCCAGGTTCCCAAACCGGTAACCGGATGCTCTATGAACAGTTCTTTCAACCTAAGTGGTATTTCAACTCAAGGACAGAAGTGAATGCCGATGGCGCCAAAGTGTATGTTTTTGGGGAGGGTGCTGTAAAATTTGCTGATAATGCCTCCAGTGAAAATGGTAATAACTACAGCGGCTACGTAGAGAGCGGAACTTACTGCCGTCCTACCAACTATATGTTATATGATATCTGGGTAGGCGCCAATACAGATATTCGTAACGCAGAGGTGAATATTCAACGGAAGATTACGCAGGCAGGGGGCGAATTATGGTCGGATGTATTTGCCAGAATGCGGGCGCAGGGAAATGGAAATAAGATCATAGCGGCGGATACAATCTTTAATACCGCTCCCAGGATCTGGAAGTTTTCATCCGATCAGCATATCAATGGGGATCCCAGGCTGTACGATGCGGATGTGTATATGGTCCGTATGCCGGAAACTTATTTTTTAAGGGCCGAGGCCTATATGAAAAACGGTAACCTGGACCTTGCCCGTAACGATATAAATGTAGTAAGAAGCCGTGCACAGGCTCCGCTGATCGATGCCGGCGCCGTAACTATGGAGTATATACTTGACGAGCGTACCCGTGAATTGTATGGAGAAGAATTCCGGTTGATCACTTTGTCGAGACTATCCACAAAAGAAAACCCGGTACTCGTTAACCGCGTAAAAAAATATGGCTGGAATTTTCCCAACCTGCCAGGTGAAAGCAGACCTAATATCCAAAGTTTTCAATGGGTGTATCCCGTGCCGCAATCAATCATCAACTCCAATAGCGAGGCTGCGTTTGTTCAAAATGAAGGTTACTGATGGATGAATGCCAACTATTTTACTGATCCATTTGCAGCCTGTCCGGTATGTACCGGACAGGCTGCAGGTGAACCTGGCGAAGTTTGCCCAGGTAGTTAATATTATGCACATAGCTTAAAACTGATCTGCTGATGAATAGACTATTTTGCTTCTTATCCCTCTTGCTTGTTTATAACAATGGTTTTTCCCGGCAAATTGCCGTGGAAGGGCAGCCATTGCCTGCCTGGAAAGAAGGTTACCTTGATCTGCATCACATCAATACGGGCAATGGCGATGCAGCCTGTTATATTTTTCCGGATGGAACTTCAATGCTCCTTGACGCTGGAGAAAATGTTGATCCCAATGATAAAAGAGCAGGAATAAAATTCTCTGCCATACGCCCGGATAACAGCCGGAGGGCTTATGAATGGATTGCATATTATATACAGCAGGTGCATCCCCGTGGCAGGAACGCCACCCTCGACTACGCACTGATCACCCATTTTGATGGTGATCATTTCGGCGCCTGGTACCCGACAGCCCCCAAATCCCCTGATGGCCAATTCAGCCTGTCGGGGATAATGGGTGTGGGCGCTCTTTTGCCTATTGGAACAATGCTGGACAGGGGCTACCCCGGTTATTCCTTTCCAAGGGATATGTATCTTGCTGCCCAAAAAGCAAAAGATTCAGGGTATCGGAAGACATTAGAAAGTTATCGCGGTTTTCTTAATTATGGAAAAGCCAGGGGAATGACAGTAGCGCCATTTAAAGCGGGCAGTAAGACCCAGATAAGCCTGCGCCAGCCAGAAAAGTTCCCCGGTTTTTATGTTCAGAATATTAAAGTCAATGGTAAGATCTGGACCGGCAGGGATAGTTCCGTTATTGAACATTTTACACAGTATAATGCAGCTGATCCCAAAACCTGGCCGGATGAAAACAGCCTGAGCGCAGTGCTTGCTATTCATTATGGCCCGTTCGTTTATTACACGGGTGGTGACTGTGCCGGCAACCTTTCTTATGGTGATCCGGCCTCAAAGGACGTAGAGACGCCGGTTGCGAAAGTAGTAGGTGAAGTAGATGTAGCGGTAATGGATCATCATGGTAACAGGGATGCTGTGAATGAGTTCCAGGTAAAGGCTTTAAAACCCCGCGTGTGGATTGGCCAAACCTGGTCTGCCGATCATCCAGGGCACGAAGTGCTCATCCGTATGACCACTCCTTACCTTTATAGTGAGCCGCGTGATATTTTCAGTACCAATATGCTGGAGGCAAACAGAATTGTGATCGGCCCGTTGATTGACAGATCTTATAAAAGTCAACAGGGGCATATCCTGGTTCGTGTATTACCGGGAGGTGAAACCTATTATGTCATCATTCTTGACGATAGCAAAAAGGACATGCCGGTAAAAGCAGTTTTTGGTCCCTATCAGTCAAAGAAAAAATGAGTACCATTGTAACCTTGATAAATGGAACAATTTAAACTACTATTCGTGCTGATCTCCTGCTTCCCGATGCTGGTCCATGGCCAATCGGCTGAAACCGGCCCTGGCAGTAAACCACCGGTATTGAGGGCACTGATGAATAACCCCGATCCCTTAAAGTGGAAGCAATATGATTCTGTTCCTTTGTCATTTAACAGCTTTCATACCCAGGGATTGCTGAAAATAGGCGATTTTTTTTATTTGAGTGCCGTTGAGGTGCGAAGATGGCCCCGGACCTATGGAAGATTGATAGATGGGTTGGACCGGGATACGGGCGATGGTACAGGACATTTATTTAAGTTTGATGCTAAAGGGAATTTAGTTCAACAAATTACACTGGGAGAAGGAAGCCGGTATCATCCAGGGGGAATTGATTATGACGGCAACTGTATCTGGGTGCCGGTTTGTGAGTACCGGCCCAATGGCTCAGCCATCCTGTACCGGGTTGATCCAAATACAATGGAAGCTGAAAAAATTGATACCTGTAAGGATGCTATTGGCGCTGTAGCTTTTGACCGGCAAAAGCGGCAGTTGATCGGAATGAATTGGGACTCCCAGAAGTTCTATCGCTGGCATTGGAATGAACGGACCGGCAGGATAAAGCTGAAAGAGGTACAAAATAACAGCCATCATTTTATCAGGTACCAGGACTGCTTCAATATTGGAGAAGGGTATTTTCTTTGTTCCGGGCTTCGGGGGTATACCTATGTTAAAGAGGCTACTTTGTCGAGGCTTAATATAGGAGGATTGCAAGCCCTTCGCTTTCGTGATTTTGCCGCTGTTGCCGACATTCCGGTGCCTGTCTGGAAAAAAGAAGGGATAGCGCTCAACAATAATCCCTTTTTTGCTGAAAACACAGCACAGGGCGTTTTCTTATATTTTATCCCGGAAGATAACCAGTCTAACCTGTACATATACCAGCTGGTTCCCTGAATGGACGTTTAAAGACGGATCGGTATATGGTTATATACTTCATTGTTAAACAAGGAGCCCGCAAATGCTGAATTGTTTTGCGGGCTCCTTCATTGAATAGCTTATCCTTTACTCTCGAACTGTTTTCGCGCCATCCACATACTGGTAATTACCGAGGATAGTACGTTCCAGCTTCAGCATATAAGTGCCCCCAGGAAACGAAGCCCTGGTTTCAATGGTTTCTTTTTTCGTTTTTGTCGCCGCTCCCGGTACCGGCTTGCGCAGCAGTTCACTCATGACCCGGCCATCCATGCTGGCCGGCACAGGTAGCTGAAGGATATGCAGGACAGTAGGCGCCAGGTCAACATTGGAAGTAGGCAGGCCGCTTTCCATGCCCTGCCTGAAAGCAGGACCGGCAACAATCAGCGGGATATGCACATCCCAGGGACTAAGGGTGCCATGACCGGCCGCAATTCCTTTGGAATAAACCGCGCCGGCATAACCTGCACTGTTGACCCGATCGTCCCAGTTGGCATCCACCAGGATATCGGCCGAACGATGATGGTTCCAGTGGATGGTCTCAAAGCTGAGGGTGCCTTCCACAAATCCTTTGGCATCGCCGGGTTTGGCGGCTCTGGTGAAAAGAGCACCTACCTGCTCCAGCGGCCGTAGCATGGCTACGATCTTTTTAATGGTTTCCGGATTGTGATCGTTGACATAAATAGCGCCACCTGCTGTTACTATATCATCTGAAGTCTGACTTTGCTTCAGCCCGCTTTCAATCAGCAGTTCTGTCAATCCTTTATACTGCTGTCCAATATAGGTAGTGAAACCATGGTCTGTAGAGACCAGGATATTGGTTTGATCGGTCAGCCCTTTTTCCTGCAGGCTGGCAATGATACGGCCGAACTCGGCATCCACCACTTTGATGGAAGCCATGGCTTCGGGCGAGCCAATGCCTTTGGCGTGGGCCACACCATCCGGATCAGAATACCAGATGGCGGATACCAGCGGACCATCGGCCGCAAAGCCATAGCGGATCAGTGCATCGGTGACCCATTTGTGCTTGCCTCCGGGCTCTACGGGTCCCAGGTCTTTGAAGATGCTGTCTTTGATACTGGCCGGTAGGATCATAGCCGGGTTGATAATAGCGCCGCCGCTCACCGTGTGGTTTTGCAGCAGGGCCTGACCGGTGGAACCGGAACTGAAGACCATCATCCGCTCGCCTTTGGCTTGCAGGATCTCACCCAGGGAGATAGTGGTCAGCAGCTGGCCATGGGTGGCCTCCGCAATTTTGAACAGGTCTTCCGCCTCGCCGGTATTCAGGCTCTTGGTCTTATTGACTTCCGGGAAGTATACGGAATTGCCCATCAGTCCATGGGTTTTCGGATAGCTACCCGTGGAATAGGAAGAAGAATTGACCCGCGTCACAGTGGGGAAAACGCTGTGGTGTGCTTTGCCGTAGGCCGATCTTTTCTTAAAGGCATACAGGTTGGGCATGGCTTCGTCGGTGATGTAATCAGGGCGCAGACCATCGAAGAAAACAATAAGGGTACGGACCTGCTTTTTTGCAGAAGCGGTTTGCTGTGCTTCCACCTGTAGTAAGTGGCTTGCGCCCAGCATAAACAGGAATGACAGAAGAAGTGTACGCATTAGTTGGTTCGTATAAAAAGATTATTGAATTATTTATCCCACCATACTTTGATGTCCGAATTATCGCCGCCCATTCCGGCCACCGCTTCCTCCAGGCTTTGGGCATTGAGGGACTGCAGGTAGGTGGGGTAGGGTACCCGGGCAGGGAATTTGTTTTCGGCAGGGATACCGGAACCGCGTGGCAGGACAGGATAGCCGGTCCTTCTTTTTTCAAACCACGACTGGTAATCTGTAAAGAAATAAGCAATGTATTTCTGCAGCATGATCTGCTCCAGCTGTCCTTCAAAAGAGGCGCCGGTATTATAGGCTACGCCGGGCCTGCTGGTGAAGTCAGCCGGCATGCTGACACCCCACTGGCGCATAGAAGCAGCGATCCCTTTTTCATAATGCTGCTGCGCACTACCGCCGGTGGTAAAGCCGCGCAGGGCCAGCTCCGCTTTGATAAATTCTACTTCGGCATAGGTCATCATCACACCCAGATCCTGGTAGGTCTTCAGGGCGTCAGGATAGCTGGAATTAGCACCCACCGCATATTCCACAGTGGTGGGGTAGCCGCTTTCAATACCACTGAAAGTATCCACATTGTTTTTCTTGACTTTGGTAGCCCATACTGCCCTACGCGGATCTACGTCCGTATTCAGCTTGTTCATAAAGAACAGGGAGAAATAATCCCCGTCGCGCCATTCCAGCTGCCGGGTATTGTAAAAAGGATTGTAGTAAGGGAAAGTACCCGGGTAGCGGAAGATAGCTTCATCTTCGTTGGCGGCAAATAAAGGCCTGGTTGTCGGGTTGCTGAGGATATCATTGATCTGGGCAGTGACATTCACTTCACCATCCCTTTTCAGGATACGCAGCAGCAGGCGCAGCTTGAGCGAGTTGGCAAATTTCTGCCATTTGCCGATGGCTGCTGCCGGGTCCTTGCCGCCAGGGTTGGCGCTATAGACCATATCGCCGCCATAGGTAAGGGCTTTCTTCACAAAGAGACTATTGGCCTTGTCCAGATCGGCCAGCATCTGGGGATAAATATCCGCCTGCTTATCAAACCTGGGCAGGAAATTACCTGCTGCTCCTTTAGTGGCTTCCGAATAGGGAACATTGCCGTAAAGATCGGTGAGGATAGAGTAGGCCCAGCATTTATACACCAGGGATATAGCCTGGTAATTGGTTTCTTTGAGGCTGTCCGCAATGGTATAGATATCTTCAATATCGGTAAGGTACTGGTAGAAATCGCTCCATACTGCCTGACCGGGATTCACTACATAGCGGTGCAGTCCCTGGCCGTTGGTGCTGGCGCGGGGGGCGTCTACCTGCATCAGCTGGTGTGTAAAGTTCCGGCCCTGGTTAATGGTGGAATTGACCATGCGGTATTGCAGTTGTCCTAACATCACCCCCGGGGTGCTGGCCTTAGGCCTGTTGGGATCGTCATTGATAGTATCAAAGTTCTTGGTGCAGGCGGTGCTTAATATTATGATGGATAGTAGGGCGCCTGCTATCTGGCGTAACGTCTTCATGATTGCTGATTAAAATTTTACAGTGAGGTTGATGCCCATGGTCCTGGTGGAGGGGAACTGTGTCAGTTCCACACCGGGTGTCAGGGTGCTGCCGTTCAGGTTGCCGCCTTCGGGATCAAAGCCGGGGAAGCTGGTGAAATTGAACAGGTCCCTTCCATATACCGCTATCCTGGCCTGCTGCAGACGCAGCTTTGCTGTCAGGGTGCGGGGCAGGGTATATTCAATCCGCACTTCACGTATTTTGAGATAGGAGGCGTCAAAGATATTGACCTCTGCATTGCCGATGGAATAGTAATTGTCGTAATAGCTGGCGGCAGTTACGTTCACTGTGTTGGCGACGTATTTACCGGAGCCTGCATCCCATACCACACCTTCACCTACAATACCGCCATCACGGCCGGGCAGGGTAACCTTGGTTTTACCGAGGGTATTGTTCTTGTGGTTGGTCTGTGAATACATGCTGCCACCTTTCTGTCCGTCCAGCAGCACACTCACCCGGAACTGGCTGAATGCAAACTCGTTCATGAGACCGGCACGCCAGTCGGGGAAGGCATTGCCCCATTTCTTCATTACAGGATCCAGGGTGGCGGGCAGGCCGTTGGAAGAATAGATGATCTGGCCGTCGTCCGTACGCTGGAAGCCTTTGCCGTACATATCACCCATGCGGCCGCCAACTCTTGCTTCAATGCTGACATTGGTATTGTGCGCATAGATCACCTGGCTGGTAATGCCTTCTGCCAGTTCTTTAACATAGCTGCGGTTGGTGCTCCAGTTCAGCGTGGTGGTCCAGCTAAAACGCGGAGAAACAATGGGCTTGCCGGTCAGCACCAGCTCAACGCCCTGGCTGTTGATCAGTCCTGCATTCACCACCTTGTTGCTGTACCCGGAAATAGGATCCACGGGGATGGCAATGATCTGGTTGCGGCTGTTGTTGGTATATACAGTGGCGTCAATGCCCAACCGGCCATTGATAAAGCGCAGGTCCAGGCCCGCTTCATAGCTGGAAGTGATCTCCGGCTTGAGGTCGGGGTTGTACATGGTGGTGGGATTGGTCAGGCCGTTACTGTAGATCTTGTCATAGTATTTGGCTGTTTTGTAAGGATCGGTATCATTACCCACCTGTGCCCAGCTCAGGCGCAATTTTGCGAAAGAGATGGAAGCTGGCAGCGGCAGCATTTCATTCAGCAGGAAGCTGGTGCTGACGGAGGGGTAGAAATAAGAGTTGTTGCCAGCGGGCAGGGAGCTGGACCAGTCGTTCCGGCCGGTGAGATCCAGGAATACCTTTTCCCTGTAATTGAATTGTGCAGTAGCGTAGAGGCTGTTGATAGCCTTTTTGTTCTTCTGCGGATCGGCCACAGCAGGGTCAAGGCTGTTGGAGATCATGTATACGCCGGGCTGCGCCAGCTGATCGGCATACATGCCGGCAAAATCATAGGTAGAGCGCATGGCATTGCCACCGGCTGCAACCGTGAAGCCCAGGTCCCTGTTGATACGATCTTTATACGTCAGCAAGGCGTCTGTATTCACCTCGTAGTTGAAAATGTTCTGTTCTCTGTACGAACCATTGGGGAATTTGGTCATGCTGAAAGGACGTTGCTGGGAGCGGAACTCGAAGCTGAGATCGGTACCGGTACGCACCATCAGTTCCATCTTGGGACTGATCTCATAGTTGGCTGTGATATTACCGATCACGCCATGTTTGTTCATTTTATTCAGCATCTCGTACAGGTCCAGGTATGGATTGTCCGGTCCGGTGTTGAAAGGGTTACGCTGCTTCACGTTTTCCAGGCCAGGCTGCCAGTAGGGTTTGAACCATTCCGGCCTGATATTGGGGGTTGTGCCAATGATCAGGAAATACATGATGCTCTGGTTATTGTAACCGGCGCCTGGCAGGTTATCGCTCTTTTTATTGGTATAGTTTACTTTACCGCTTATTTTAAGCCTGTCAGATACTTTCTGGTTGACCGATAAAGCCGCGTTGATGCGCTCATAACCTGTGTTGGGCAGTATCCACTGGTTCTTCATATGGGTAATGGAAAGCCGTGCAGTGCCGCGGTCGTTGCCACCTTCAATAGCTATGCTGTTGGTGATGGTGAGGCCGGTACGGAAAAAACCTTTGATATAGTTCTTGTCGGCCACCCAGGGTGTACGTTCGGTTGGAATACCATCGGGTGTATTGGGATCATACTGGAAATAGAGCTGGCCATTGAATTTGGGACCAAAGGCGCGGCCGGCGGCTACCGTAGTGCCGGTGTTGGCGCCATCGGCGCTATTGCCGTAGGAATAGTATTTATCGGTTCGTCCCTCACCGTATTCATACTGGTAATCGGGCCAGCGGTTGACTTCGTCAATGGCGATATTGGTATTATAGGTGATGCCCATGCCTCTGTCCTTTTTGGAGCCTGATCTGGTGGTGATCAGGATAGCGCCGCCGGCGGCGCGACTACCATACAGTGCTGTAGCTCCGGCACCCTTCAGGACCGTAACCTTTTCAATGTCGTCCGGGTTCAGGTCGGACAGGCTGGAACCAAAATCCACGGGGTTATCGGCCGACAGGTGCGAGGAATAACCGGTACCGGTGATCCGCTTGCTGACGGGTACGCCATCTACTACTATCAGCGCCTGGTTATTGTCCAGGTTCAGGGAGCTTTCGCCGCGCAGGGTGATCCGGGAAGAACCCATAGGACCAGCACCGGCGCCCTGGATGTTGAGGCCGGCCACTTTGCCGGAGAGGGCATTGACCCAGTTATTGGTCCGGGCGTCCTGAACTGCATTGTCTTTTACCGTCTGCGCGGAATAGCCCAGCGATTTTTCTTCCCGGCGGATACCCAGGGCTGTTACTACCACGGAATTCAGCTCTTCTGTTCTTTCCCGCAGGATCACTGACAAAGAGATCCTGGTCTTTTCCTGTACTTTATAGCCGGTAAGGGTATCGGAAACAAAGCCCACATGGCTCACAATAAAACGGAAGGGACCACCAAGGGGCAGGTTGGTAAACGTAAATACCCCTTTTTCATTGGTCATACCACTGGCGACGGGTTCCTGGCGTTCGTTCTCCATGGAAACGGCCACATTGCCGAGCGATTCTCCTTTGCTGTTCCTGACAATGCCGGTGGCTACGGGGCTACCCGTTTGTGCCTGTGCACCCAGCATGGCTGTTGTCAACAGCAACCCACAGGCTGCCCTGATCAATTGTTTGCGTGAATAGATAATAGCGTTCATACTTTGCAGTTTAGACATAAGAATCCCTGTACATCCTGCTATATTTTTTTTGCAGGATGCCAATTGAAAAATGAGTATCGAAAAAGATTATTTCCCTTCTATCAGGATGGTCCCATTTTCTTCCCGGACCACCAGGTTGTTGAGCAAGCTGATCGTTTCAATGAATTCAGACAAGGTTTCTTTGTGGCGGTCATACCGGCCTGTGAAGCTCATCCCTGATACCTGTGCCGGTTTGAATACAATTTTCACCTGGTATTTTTCGGACAGGCTGGTAAAGAGGGTTTCCAGTGATTCATTACGGAAAACCATCACTTCGTCTTGTTTTGCGGCTGCTTTTTGGGGTAGCGTCAGGACCGGTAGGAATGCCTTTTCTTTTTTGTTCAGCAGCACCAGGTGACGTTCAGCATTGAGCTGCAATGCCTGTCCGGGCAGCAGGTACAGCACATTGCCTGTTTTTTGCGCAATGCTGCTGTCGGCTTCCACCCGCACTTTACCGCTCAGCAGGTGTACGCTGGTCGGCTTCCCGGCAAAAGCTGTGATGCGGAATACAGTGCCGATGGCCGTGGTGGCCAGTTTGCCGGCAAATACGGTAAAAGGTTTGCCCGGATCTTTGGCTACATAAAAAACGGCCTGCCCTTTCAGGGTGAGCTGCCGCCTGTCGGACTGAAAAGGCACGGGATAACTCAGTGTACTGTTGGGCGCCAGTTCAACTTTGGTACTGTCTTCGAGGATAAGGGTCTGTAGTTTTCCGGTGGTATTGGCTGTTGTATGAAAATTGGCGGGAGCTGGTGTTTCAACAGGCTTTTCGGTGGCAGCTATTACTGCCGGCTGTTTTTTGACGCTGTTGCTGAGCCAGTAAGCGCTGCCGGTGATCAGCAGGATAGCCGCCGCCGCCGCTGCCCAATTACGGATCATCATTCGCCTGCGGCCGCCATAGGTCTGCTGCCGGATCATGTCCAGCATTTTTTCAGCCACCGGTCCCGGTACGGATTGATTGGTCTCAAAAGTTTTCCAGGAAGGCTCCGTCATGTATTTTCTCAGTACTTCAGGGTGTTGCCTGAAATAGTTTTTGACTGCCAGCTGTTCTGCCTCATCACAATCATTGTTGAAGAACCGTTCTATGAGCGCTTCCGTAATTTTCATATACCTATAATTCGTAGAAAAGTCCGGCATCCCTCACCGGTAATAATTAGTTAATATACAGGAGTGGGGGATCAGAAAAGTTGGGTGAGCAGGAGGAAGAGCAGCACCATTTTATTCTTCAGCTGGCTGATGGCGCGTCCTATATGGTTCTCCACTGTTTTGGGAGAGATGGACAGCTGCTCTGCAATTTCCTTATGGGACAGTTCTTCAAAACGGCTGAGCTTGAAGATCTTTTTGCGGACAGGCGACAGCTCCTCTATCAGCGCTTCCACCTGGCTGAGCTGGTCCTTGTGTTCAATATCTGTTTCTACGGTCAGTGCAGCTGTTTCTGCTGACAGCAAGGCTACAGGCTGGCCGGCAGGGCCCTCTTTCCGGAGCAGGTCAATGGTGGTGCTGCGGGCAATCCGGAACAGCTGGACGGAAAGATCGAAGTTTGGAGAAAGCTGGCGCCGGTTCTCCCATAATTTAATAAAGGTGAGCTGAACGGCTTCTTCGGCGAGGTAGGCCGAGCGGGTATACTTAAGGACATAATAGTACAGGCGGGTATGATACTGATGGTATACCTGTTCAAAGCTATTGATATTGCCGCTTTGTATATGCTGTACAGTGAACTCCATATCCGGGCACAAATATCCTGAACGGAGTACAGGGTGGGCTTTTTAGGGGATTATCCTATTGTTAATTTACCCGGAATAGGCCAGGGCCTGCTTTGGGCACGGGCTGCCATGGCCTGGGATTCAGGACGCCTGGTGCCCATATACGGCAAATAAGCGCCAGAATTCCATCGGCTTTCTGAAGCTGCATTTGTGCTTCCTGAAATCATTCAGGACCAGTTCCACCTGTGTTCCCTGTATGCTGTACTGGCCAATCATCAGCTCGTTGGCAGCAGTGTACAGTCCTGTCTGCTCATGGCAGAGATGGACGTTCTGCTGCGTCACTTCTTCAAATACCAGCACATCGTCCGGTAAGTAGGTGGGCAATGAACGGTGGTGGGGGATGGTATTGTTGAAGTCCAGGGCCAGCAGCTGGTTATTGCTGGTTTCCGGTAATACCAGTTTGGGGAAGGCGCTCCATTCCGTGAAGGACAGTTCCCCACGGGAGCATTTCAGGTAATGGTTATCGCTGATAAAAGTCACTTCGCGCAGCTTCCTGCTCATCAGCTGGTGCTCTTCTTCCATCAGCTTATCGCCGTTGTAGCGCAGGATCTCGTTGATAGTCAGGTTATGCGTAATAAACTTGTCCAACGGGATGCAAAAATGGTTGGCAATTCTGACCAATGTTTCAATCTTGGGTTCGGCCCTGTTTTCCTCGTAAGAAGAGATGTTCCCACGGGTTAATTCAAAAAGATCGGCAAAAGCCTGTTGGGTCAACCCTTTCGCCGTTCTGATTTTTTTGATGTTATTACCGATCTTGGGCATTCACTTGTCAATTGAGTGTAAAATTCATTAGACTATATGCTAATAATTTTTGCAAACATAGGTATATTCTTGTTACATTTGTAACAAGCGTGCGACTAATCTAAAAAATCGATGCCCGATGGATTATTTAGCTACCATAGAACAGTTTGCCACTAACGCCGGATGTCAGATCGCTTACAGGAACGGGCAGGAGGGGATATTGAAGATCGACAATCCCATGGACGGCATTCACAATCTTATTATTGGTGTTGCGCCACCTATCCTGATCATGGAACAGTTCCTGTTCTCTTTCAGGGCGGACAATGGCCAGATGTTCAAACAATTATTGCAAAAGAACCGGGACATGATCCATGGCGCTTTTGTGATCAATGAAGAAGGCAACAAGGTCCTGTTCCGCTACACCATGCAACTGGAGAACCTTGACTTCAACGAGTTTGAAAGCGCCCTCAATTCTTTAGGCTTATTGTTAAGCGAGTATTATCAACAAATAATTGATTTTTCAAAAATCTAAGGTTATGAATATATTTAAGCGAATATTCAGGATTGGACAGGCCGAAATCCATGCCGCCGTAGAGAAAATGGAAGATCCGGTCAAGATGACCGAGCAGGGATTGCGGGAACTCCGCGAGGACCTGGCAGAAGCCACCGAAGCCTATGCCAAAGTAAAGGCCCTGGCTATCCGCACAGAAAATGAGCAGGGGGCCTGCCAGAAAGAATCCCTCGGCTACGCAGAGAAGGCTATCCTGATCATGCAGAAAGCACAGCATGGCGAAGTGGATTTTCCCAGGGCGGAAGAACTGGCCCGCGAAGCCTTATCGCTGCGCAGGCGCTTTTACTCCGAAGCAGAAGAACTGGGCGCACAGGCGCTGGTCCACCAGCAGTCGGCCCTGGGCATGCAGAAGAATATTGATATCCTGAAAGATAACCTGGCCAAATGGGAGAAAGAACTGAAAACCCTCAATGCCCGGGTAAAGGTCAGCAAAGCTACCCAGCAGGTCAATAAACAACTGGCGCAGCTGGATACCAACGGCACCATCGCCATGCTGGAGCGGATGAAAGGAAAAGTAGAAGAACAGGAAGCCCTGGCCCAGGCCTATGGCGAAATTGCCCATAGCAAGAACGACCTGAAAGATGAACTCAATAAACTCCTGAAGGACGATACTTTTTCCATTGAAAAAGACCTCCAGGCCATCAAAGAAAAACTCGGTATCTCACCAAACCCCTGATAGCGTATGGCTGAATTGGCGCGACTCCTGTTCCATCCCTTGTCCAACGGCATCATGACGGTGCTGGCAGGCCTCACTGCCCTGTACTGGATCTTTACTTTTTTTACCGGTGATTTTGTGGGCGATATTGACGGTTCGCCCGACCTGGATGTGGATGCTGATACGGATGCCGATGTTGATACAGATAATGCCGAACCTTCCTTCTTTTCCAAAGCACTTGATTTTGTCAATGCAGGCAAAATGCCCTTCATGGTCATCTACAGCACTTTCAAATTCATTGCCTGGATCATTACGCTGGTGACTTCCCTGTTCTTCAATATTGCCGACTGGGGCTGGAAATCAGTGCTCATCCTGATCCCTGTTTTCCTGATCGCTTTCTGGCTTACCCGGTTTGCAACCAAACCTTTGATCAAAGTATATGCTATGATGGGCTATAACGGAGAAGAACCGCAGGAACTCCTGGGCAGGGTGGCTAAAATGCGCTCTGCTATCCAGGGTGATAAACTCGGCGCCGCCGAACTGGTCATCAACCATGACCTGATCCGTATCAATGTTAAAAGTCGCAACGGTGAAGCCATTGCCTATAACGCGGAAGTGATGATCGCTGCGGAATCGGAAGACAAACGCTTCTATTACGTAGTGCCTGAAATTAACCTGAAAAATATTGTATAAACCAACTTTCCATAACTCCCTTTAACCTACCAATCTATGGGATCTTTATTCGACGCCCTCGGCGGATTAACCTTTATCATTATTGCCTGCCTCGTTTTATTATTTGTAGTGCTGCTTGTTGCCTTTGCCACTTTTTATAAAAAAATACCCCAGGGTAAAGCCATTGTAAGAACCGGTGTGGGCGGTGGAAAAGTAGCTTTTAACAAAGGGATGTACGTGATCCCGATCCTTCATAAGATGGAGATCATGGATATCTCTGTCAAAAAACTGCAGATTGACCGTATGGAGAACGAAGGGCTGATCTGTAAGGACAATATCCGCGCAGATATCAAAGTAGCCTTCTTTGTACGGGTGAACAAGAATATAGAGGACGTACTCAACGTTGCCCAGATCATTGGCTGCGAAAGGGCCAGTGATGTGGATACCCTCACCAACCTCTTTGAAGCCAAGTTCTCCGAAGCCCTCAAAACAGTGGGTAAAAAATTTGACTTCATTGAACTGTATGAAGCCCGCAGGGAATTCCGGAACGAGATCCTGGACATTATTGGTACTGACCTGAACGGGTATATCCTGGACGACTGCGCCATTGACTACCTGGAGCAAACTGAAATGAAATTCCTGAGCCCTGAAAATATCCTTGACTCTCAGGGTATCCGTAAGATCACCGAACTGACCGCTGCCCAGAATATCAATGCCAACCAGATCCGCCGCAATGAAGAGAAAGTGATCAAAAAACAGAACGTGGAAGCCCGCGAAGCCATCCTGGAACTGGAAAGGCAGATGGCGGAAAAAGAAGAAAAACAAAAAAGGGAGATCGATAATGTGCGTGCCCGCGAACAGGCCGAGATCATTAAAGTAAGGGAAGAAGAAAGACTGAGAGCCCAGACCGTCCGTATCAAAACGGATGAGTCCCTGGCGGTACAGGAAGAAAATAAACTGCGCCAGATCATCATTGCCGAGAAGAATAAGCAACGTACAGACGCTGTAGAAACAGAAAGGGTAGAAAAAGACAGGGCCCTGGAAGCTACCGAGCGGGAGAAGATCGTAACCCTGGCCCAGATCGAAAAAGAACGCAATGTGGAAGCAGAGCGCAAGAATATCCAGGATGTTATCCGGGAGCGTGTGAAGCTGGAAAAAGGCGTGGTGGAAGAGCAGCAGAACATGAAAGACATAGAGTCCTTCCGTGCCGTGGAAAGGGAGAAAACAGTAGGTATCACCAATGCCAGCCGTGAAGCCGAAGAAAAGCTGATATACACAGTGAAAGCTGCTGAAGCTGATAAAAAGGCTGCTGAAGAAAAAGCCAAACAATTGCTGATAGACGCTGAAGCTAAAAAGGAGGCTGCTGTAAAACAGGCTGAAGCCCGGAAGATCCTGGCCGAAGCGCAGGCCCGTGAAGAAGCTACCCTGGGTCTCTCTGAAGCTGAAGTAATGATGGCCAAAGCAGATGCCGCTGAAAGGCAGGGTACCGTAGACGCCACCGTGATTGAAAAGAAAGCGGAAGCCAGGAGGAAAGAAGGACTGGCAGAAGCCGAAATTGTGAAAGAGAAAGCCCTTGCAGAAGCCGCCGGTATTGAAGAGAAAGCGGAAGCCATGAAAAAGCTGGATGGTGTTGGTAAGGACCACGAAGAGTTCAAGCTGCTGCTGCAGAAAGAAAAAGAAGTGGCACTGGCTGAGATCCATGTCCAGCGTGATATTGCTGCCGCTCAGGCCGAAGTATTGGGTGAAGCCCTCAAATCTGCTGATATCGATATTGTAGGTGGTGAAACCATGTTCTTCCAGAATATCATCAACCAGGTAACCCGCGCCAAAGGGTTCGACAGGCTCATCAATGAAAGTGAGAATGCCACCCAGCTGAAGACTGCGCTGATCGGTGACGGCTCCAATAGCGGCGACCTGCTGGAACGTATCCAGGGTTTTGCCGAGAAGTATAATATCTCCTCTAATGATATCAGGAACCTGACCATCTCCAGCCTGTTGCTGAAGATGCAGCAGAACAGTTCGGATGACGACAGGAGTAACCTGCTGAACCTGGCCAACCTGGCGCAAAGCCTGGGCCTGTCCAACAGGAAACTGAAGGGACTCTAAACCGTTTTGCAGGCATGATCGGGCCTGACCTGAAAGGAATTTGCTTCCGGGATAACAGGTGAAAACAGTTCCTGTACTTTTCCGCCCGGCACTCTTTTTGGGTCAGCGCCAACAGATCAGTTGGATCCACTTTATTGAACCTTTATCGACTTATAGTATGGCGGATACAGAACAGCAAGCGGTGGCAGCATTGGACTCGGGTACCTATGAGATCATCCGGAACCGGCTGACCGACCAGCGGCTGGAACTGGCGCAACGGCTGGCCAGGCTCAATACAGCCCGCAAGGAGATCTTCAGCTCGGCAGGTTTTGAGCTGATCGCCAACCAGCGCATCAGCACAGAGAACCATGGCGTGGCCCGGGGCATCATGGCCTTTGGCGATCTTTGCATCTTTGCCTACAACGTGCATTTTGGACTGCGGGAAGATATTAAGCTGAGTGATGTATTCAGCATCTACCGTTTCCAGGATAATCATTTTGATCCGCAGCCGTTGACCCTCATCAATGATGCGGCTTTTGTAACGGATTTTACCAACCTGTATAAATATTACCGGGATTCAATTTTTGGCAAGTTCAGGAGGACCGAGAATTTCCTGTACATGATCTTCCAGACCAGCAAGAATCCCGAAGACCGCAAAGCCTTCAAATGGCTGGTGAAGAACAACCAGCTCACCTATATTGACGACCGGAGCATCCATGAAGTAAAACTGTCGCTCCAGCACGATTTCCAGTGGATAAAAACCACGCTGGAAGACCGGCGACTGGGCATACATCCGCATATCTCCATCCTGGATAAAGTGTTCATTGAAGCTGTGGGCGGCGATATCACTTTCAAGATCGAGGACAATACGGATACCGGTCGCGGGATCTATGCCGAACCGGTACTCAACAAGGACCAGCAGCTGGATGACGCTGAATACCATTACGCAGACCTGGGCAACCTGATTGCCCTGCGTATTAAACCCTACCAGGAAGAAGAACGCAGTTATATTTTTAATGTACGAACCAAGGAAGTAGTACCTATCAGCATGCTGCTGGACGCAGGTATCCTGTTGCCCGATAACCAGGGGGTCATCTTCCCCAATGGTTATTATCTCCAGAACGGTGAGTACAAGATCTTTGATTCTGCCATCACCGACCTGGATTTTGTCCGGAGCATTGCTTCTCCCAACGGGGAAGATTTCCTGTACATCTTCTACCAGAACCTGACCAATACCTACGTGCTGATGTCCTACAACGTCATCATGCAGCAGGTGGAAACGCCCATTATCTGTAATGGCTTTACCGTACTGGATAATGGTACCCTGATCTATTTCCGGTCGGAGAATGAAGCCGTACGCCATCACCAGGTACAGATCTGGCAAACGCCCTATTCGGCTGTGCTGGTGGAGAATGCCGCCATGAGCAATAACGTGCTGTACAAGATCGGCAATAAGGATATTGTAGCCGCCATGGCGGAGAGCCAGGAGGTGATCCAGCTATTGCTCAAAGAAGATTCCTACGAAGGGCTGTATGAAGATATTTATAAGAAGGCCAACGATATTACGGACTCCTTCTTCTGGATAAAAGACCCAGCTACTTTTGACCTGGCCACTCCGCTGTTGCAGATCCGGGAGATAGCCAGTACGGCTATTGATGAGTTTGCCAAAGTGCAGGCCCAGCGCCAGCATGCCCGGGATGCCCTGAAAGGTATGCAGCAGAAAGTAGCGCAGCTGGTAATAGATGTTAAGAATGCGGTCATTACCTCCCTGGACCAACTGGTCAGGCTGTTAGCAGCTACCCGCGCCATGCAGGGTTCGGTGATAGACCTGCTGAATGTAAAATATGTTGACCAGACGGCGGTCCAGCAGTTAAAGGAGACCTTACAGCAATATACGGCCTCGCTGTCGCAGGATACGGTCAGCTTCCTGTTGCAGGAAAAAGCGCTGCAGCCTTATGAAGATAAGGTAGCGCAGCAGAAGCAGGTGGTGACTACGGTTACTAAAGTAATCGATGCACAGGCTGTAGAGCAGGCGGTGAAAGGCATTGCCGGGGAACTGGAGATGCTGGTAGATATCCTGAACAGCCTGAAGATAGAAGATACCACTCAGACTACCAGGATCATTGAAAAGATCTCCCTGATCTTCGCTTCGCTCAATGAAGTGCGTGCGGACCTGACCAGGACTATCCAATCGCTCCGCAGCAAGGAGGCTACCGGCGAGTTCCATGCCCAGCTCACCCTGCTGGAGCAAAGCATTGTCAATTTCCTGGACCTGTCAGATACGCCGGAAAAATGTGAGGACTATTTCACGCGGATCAGTATCCAGGTGGAAGAGCTGGAAAGCAAGTTTGCCGACTTCGGGGATTTTGTGGAGAAGATAGCCGACAAGCGGGATGAAGTGATCAAGGCCTTCAACGGCAGGAAGGAATTGCTGATTGCCCAGCTCAACAAACGGACATCGGCCCTGGAGCAGATCGGTATCCGGGTGCTGAAAAATATTGGTAACAAGGCCCAGGCCATGGACAGCAAGGAGGCTATTTATGCTTTCTTTTCGTCCGACCCGATGATTGAAAAGATCAGGAGCCTGGCAGATGAACTGCGGGCCGCTGGTGATGTGGCCAAGGCCGAGAACCTGGAGAACCTGCTGAAAGTAGCACAGGAAGATGCGTTGCGTAACCTGAAGGACAGGACCGAGCTGTTTGTGGATGGTCAGAATATCATTGGGCTCGGTTCCTATAAATTTGTTGTCAACAGGCAGCAGCTCAACCTGACCATTGTGCGCAGGAATGAAGTGTTGTTCTATCACCTCATTGGCACCAGCTTCTACAAAGAGGTGAGTTCGGAAGAGCTGTATAAATACCGGCATCTCTGGGAGCAGGAGCTGGTATCAGAAAATGCCGCTGTATACCGGGGCGAATACCTGGCCTACCAGGCCTGGCAGGAAAGCCGGCAGCAGGGCGCTGGCTGGAACAGCGAAGCCTTTATCAATGAAAGAGTAGAAAAAGACTATAGTGCAGCTTACCTGAAAGGCGTACACAATACAGATGCCCTGCTTATTTTCCAGCAGGTGCAGCGGCTGCAGGAGGCGCTGGGTGTACTGCAATATGCTCCGGCTATCCGGGTGGCGGCGCAGTTGTTCTGGTTCCAGCTGGACCCGCAGCTCAGTCAGCACCTGTTGCAGCTGATCAGTGCGGCGCAATTGATCCAGGACAGTTTCCCTGACAACAGGCAGTTCCTGTTTGTAGAAAAAAGGATCATCAAACAATATCGCCTGCAAAAACCGGTAACAGAACCTGTGGACGAGCACCTGCTGGCCCAGTATCTCTATACGGAGTTTGCCGGCAGCCGCTTTTTTACGGCCAGCCAGCAGGCCCTCCAGCTTAAAAAAGATTTTCGTGAGTTTTTGCAGGCAAAGAAAAAGACCGATGCCTTTTTGCAGGATGCTACCCATGCAAATTTCAGCGTCACTGAAAGGTTTTACCTGATCCAAAATTGGGTAGCGGCCTTTCTGCAATCCCAGCCTGCCACGGACCGGTACAATGAGCAATACCTGGATGAGGCTGTCTGCCTGCTGCTGTTCAATAATCATGGTTACCGGGAGCATGCCGCTTCTGATACGGCGGTCGTCACCGGGCTGAAAGGCACCCATGGGGTGATCAATGAACAGACCTATCGCCTGCATTACCATTCCTTCATGGCTAAGCTACAGGACTATACCCAACAGGTAGTGCCGGGTTACCTGGCTTTCAACCAGCAGAAGGAGCAGCTGGTGAGCAGTTATGCTCGGGCGTTGAAGATTGCGGAGTTTGAACCCAAGGTGCTGGGCTCCTTTGTGCGGAACCGGCTGATCAATGAAGTGTATTTCCCGCTGATTGGCGCCAATATGGCCAAACAGATCGGTGCGGCGGGCGATGAAAAGCGGACAGCGCGTATGGGTATGTTATTGCTGGTATCACCGCCGGGTTATGGTAAGACCACCTTAATGGAGTACCTGGCCAAGACCATGGGCCTGCATTTTGTGAAGATCAATGGTCCTACCATCGGGCATTCTATTGTCTCCATTGATCCGGCGGAAGCCACTACTTCCGGTGCGCGGGAAGAATTGAAAAAGATCAACCTGGCCTTTGAGATGGCGGATAACGTGATGCTCTATGTGGACGATATCCAGCACTGTAGCCCTGAATTCCTGCAACAGTTCATTTCCCTGGCGGATGGCCAGCGTAAGATGGACGGCATTTTTGAGGGCAGCAGTAAAACCTATGACCTGCGCGGCAAGCGTTTCTGTGTGGTCATGGCCGGCAACCCATACACCGAGAGTGGAGAGAAGTTCAAGATCCCGGACATGCTGGCCAACCGTTCCGATGTGTACAACCTGGGCGATGTGACCGGCAACTCCGAACAGCTGTTCAATCTCAGCCTGGTAGAGAATGCGGTGGCGGAGAACAGGATCCTGCAACGTATCAGCAACCGCAGTTTTGAGGACCTCTACAAGCTGGTGAATTATATTGAAACACAGTCGGACCTTCTGCCCGACCTGGAAGGCAACTATACTGCCCAGGAAGTGGAGGATGTGCTGGCTGTATTGAAACATATCCTCCAGATCAGGGACCTGGTCATCAGGGTGAACCAGCAGTACATTGCCAGTGCGGCGATGAAAGATGCTTACCGGACCGAGCCTGCTTTTAAGCTGCAGGGCTCCTACCGGAATATGAATAAGATGGTGGGCAAGGTAGTACCGCTGATGAACCAGGAGGAAGTAAAGACCCTGCTGCTCTCGCATTATGAAGGGGAATCACAGACCCTGACCTCGGATGCCGAGGCCAATCTCCTCAAATTAAAAGAACTGGCTGGTTTCCTGACACCTGAAGAACAGGATCGCTGGGAGCAGATCAGGCTTATCTTCCAGAAGAATAACCGATTTGGCGGCCTGGATCAAGCTGATACTTCCGGCAAGATGCTGGCGGAGCTGAGCAATTTTGGCGAACAGCTGCAAGCCATTGTAAAGGCCCTCACCAAACCATAGTAGCCATTACCATTAGACCTTAAAGGCGGCACAGGGAAACCTGTGCCTTTCTTTTTTCGGCTACGGCATCAATAGCCAACTACTTATTGCAATGCCCGCAACAGGTAAGGAGCAGTCCGGCTGTTGCTGGCTTTGGCTACCTGTTCCGGTGTGCCGGCGGCCACTATTTTCCCGCCTTCTTCCCCGGCGCCGGGGCCAATGTCAATGACCCAGTCGCTATGGGCAATGATATGCATGTCATGTTCTACGGCAATAACGGTATTGCCGGCCTGAACCAGGCCATCGAGCTGTACCAGCAGCTTTTCCACGTCCGAAGGATGGAGGCCTGTTGTTGGTTCGTCCAAAATATATAAACTGTCCCCACGTTGGGTGCGTTGCAATTCCGTAGCCAGTTTGATCCGCTGTGCTTCGCCGCCGGAGAGTTCGGTAGCGGATTGTCCCAGCCGCAGGTAACCCAGGCCCACTTCCCGCACCATATGCAGGCTGCGATGGAGGGTAGCATCATCAGCAAAGAATTCGTAGGCCTCGTTGACGGTCATGCGCAGCACATTGGCAATATTCTTTCCGCGGTACTGTACCTCCAGTGTTTTGGCATTGTAGCGGGCGCCCTGGCAGGTAGGGCAGGGGCTGTATACACTGGGCAGGAAGAGCAGCTCTACCATCACAAAGCCTTCGCCGGCGCAGGTCTCGCAGCGGCCTTTGGCCACGTTGAAAGAGAATCTGCCTGCATCATATTTACGGGCTTTGGCCATTTTGGTGGCGGCAAAGAGTTTGCGCACCTGGTCAAACAGGCCGGTATAGGTGGCCAGGTTGGAGCGGGGCGTACGGCCAATAGGTTTCTGGTCTACACGCACAAGTCTTTTGATATGTTCCATGCCGGCAGCTATCCGGCCACCGGTGGGGATAGTGCTATTGTCTGTCAGCGCTTCATTTTCTTCTTCCTCATTATCTATGGAATGGCCTAACTGTTCACTGACCAGTTCCACCAGCCCCTGGCTGATCAGGCTGGACTTGCCGGAGCCGGAGATGCCTGTAACGGCGGTGAACAGCCCGATGGGCAGGTCGGCGTCCAGCTGGTGCAGGTTATTGCGGGTGATGCCGCGGAGCTGCAGCCAGTGCTGTGGTTTGCGTGGCTGGCGGGGCTGCGCTATGCTTTCGGGGAACAGGTATTCCCGGGTGCGGGAATCGCTAACCTGTGCAAGGCCTTTGGTAGGTCCGCTGTACAGGATCTGGCCGCCCTGTTCACCGGCGGCGGGACCTACATCCACTATCCAGTCGGCATGACGGATGACATCCATTTCATGTTCCACTACAAAGAGCGAGTTGCCGCTGGCTTTTAACCGGTCCAGGGCGCGAAGCAGGGCCTCCGTATCGGCAGGGTGCAGGCCCGCGGATGGTTCGTCCAGAACATATACTACGCCAAACAGGTTGGAACGGACCTGGGTGGCCAGTCGCAACCGCTGCAGCTCTCCGGGCGATAAGGTAGGCGTGCTGCGTTCCAGGGTCAGGTAGCCCAGGCCGAGGTCCGTCAGTACCTGAAGGCGGGCTACCAGGTCTTCCGCAATGCGGCGCACCACCAGGGCTTTCTCCGGGTGGTCCTGGAATAATTTATTAAAGTTTTTCGATTGATCATTAACGTAAGGAGTGAATAAGGCCGCCAGTTTACCCAGAGAGAGGCGTGACAGCTCCGTAATATCCATACCGGAAAAATGAACGGACAGGGATTCGGGTTTCAGTCGCTTCCCCTTGCACAGGCTGCATTCCATGCTCAGCATAAACTGCATCACCCTTTTCTTCATCTGTGCGCTCTGCGTGTTGGCAAAAGTGTGCAGCACATGACGGCGGGCGCTGGAGAAAGTGCCCATATAGCTGGGTTCATCTTTTCTTTTCAGCGCTTTTTTCATTTCGGCGGCGGTGAAGCCGGAGTACACGGGCACCACGGGCTGCTCGTCTGTAAAGAGGATCCAGTCGCGGTCCTTCTGTGGCAGGTCCTTCCAGGGAATGTCCACATCATAGCCCAGCGTCATCAGGATCTCACGGAGGTTCTGGCCGCCCCAGGCGGTGGGCCAGGCGGCTATGGCCCGCTCCCGGATGCTGAGGCTGGGATCAGGCACCATCGAAGCTTCGGTCACTTCATAGAGGCGGCCGAGGCCATGGCATTGAGGGCAGGCCCCGTCAGGGGTATTGGGAGAAAAAGATTCAGCGTACAAAATGGATTGGCCGGGAGGATAATCGCCCGCCCGGGAGTACAGCATGCGCAGCAGGTTGGAGAGCGTGGTGACGCTGCCCACTGAAGAGCGGGTAGTGGGAGTGCCGCGCTGCTGTTGCAGGGCCACGGCCGGGGGCAGGCCGTCAATGGCATCCACTTCGGGAACTTCCATCTGGTGAAAGAGGCGGCGGGCATAGGGCGATACCGATTCCAGGTAGCGCCGCTGGGCCTCGGCATAGAGGGTGCCGAAGGCCAGGGAAGATTTGCCCGAACCGGACACACCGGTGAACACTACCAATGCATCACGGGGGATATCCACGTTTATGTTTTTCAGGTTATGCTCACGTGCCCCACGTACCTGCACGTAACCGCTGACCGGTCTGCTGACGGATTCCTTGTTGTTGTTCATGCGTACAATAAAATTGGAAAGAATAGACAGTGCAACATAGCGCTTTTTCAGTTTATGAAAGGCCTGCTGCTATGGCAGGACTGCAAAGGCCGTACCCGCTACAGACATCCCAAGGGGCTCCTCTCTCTGATGCCGTTGTAGCGGCTGCATAAGCGCAGCTACTATGGAGACCAGTTTGTACGGATAGCCATTGAATGAAGCAGCCGGACTGTTGCCCCAAAATCCACAGGGCGCCCTCCGCAAGCGGCAGCGCCCTGTTTTTTGGTGTTGAGCAGTATTCCTTTAGTGAAAGCTGACTGCTGAAAAACTGTTGCCGGAACGATGGGGTTCATCGTCCGGCAACTTCGGATTTAAAGATGTCAGCCTTCACTCTAAACATCTTCTTTCTCCGGTTAGGGATTGAGGGCCAAAAAGGGGCCATTTGGGCATTCTACAACTGTCAGCAATAAGCTTTGGATTAAACGGCGCCACTGGGCTGTCCGTAGTAAGGGTTATTTTCTACGTGTTGTTGGAACAAAAGTCTGTTGGGGCATTATTGCTGTACTGTTTTCCATTAAGGGCTTTTCTACCGGTCGGGTCAGGGGTTCCTTCAAAGGCATATTAGTTACTGTTCATTCTACGATGGTCAGGTTCAGGGGCTTTTCTACGTTCAGGTAAAGTTTGTTCCATTCAGGGGTTCTCTACGGTTGGGGTTATGGTTGTCGGGGGCCAGGGGTTGGTTGTGGTCAGGGTAAAACAATTTGTATTTGAGGTTCAATTCCACGGCAGGTCAGGGGTCCGGTTGATGCTTACTAATCTGAAATAATTTTCTGCGGTTCAGGGTAGTTGGTGGTTAAAGCCTTCACCAAAAGTCTCGAAAGGTTTTCAGTAGGGTACGGATTTTGGAATTACTTCAGCTGGTTGTTGTAAAAGGACACAATGTAGCGGGTGGTCGGTAGGAATACCTTGCTGTTGCAGCGGAAATGAACAGCTGGTTTCGGTTATGGATGCTGTTAAGGGTCTAACAGCCGAAAGCGATACATTGTGGTCAATTCGGGTTTAGCTAAAGATTTTTCTTACGGTTGCACAGAGGGCGGTTTTTCATGATGGACCTGGATCTCATTGGACTTAGTGTCTGGACGGACACTTTGGACATAAGGGCATACGGACTGCTGGTTGTTTCATAGGGAATAATCACTTACATAGGCTGCTCGTTTAGTTTTTCTGTATATCTGCTATGAGGGCAGGGATCTTATCAAAATCTTTTGTTTTATCGAGAAAGTAGTGGGCTCCGAGGGACAGGCAGAGCTTGCGATAATACTCATCGGCCTGGTTGGTGAATACAATGATGCTGAGCTTATACTGGCGCTGGTCAATGGTGCGCAAAAGGTCGATGCCACTTTTACCGGGCAGGCCTATATCCAGGATCAGCACATTGGCAGGCTGGAGGCTCAGGATCTCTACGGCTTCTTCATAATTCCCGGCCTGGAAGATCCGCTCTATATTTTTCATTTCCTGCAACATGTTCATCAGCCTGTCGCGAATGATGGGGGAGTCTTCTACCAGGAGTACGATCATTTTTTCATTATCCATGTGCCGTGTTTGATGATACAAAGTAACAACCACGGCGGCCCGTAAAAAATAGAGCGTTCTATGAACCTGGGGTAGTGTAAAAAACGGCGCCCCTGTAGAATATGTACTACAAGGGCGCCATGCGATGCTGTTTTAGTTATACAAGCTTGTTTTCCAATGCGTAGCGTGTCAGTTCTGCATTCGTTTTCATGCTCATTTTCTCCAATACCCGGGCCCTGTAGGTGCTGACTGTAGTAACACCGAGGGAGAGCAGTTCGGCAATTTCTGAGACCGACTTACCGGAGGCAATCAGTTTCAGGACATCAAACTCGCGGTCGGAGAGGTTTTCGTGGGCTGCTTGGGGGCCGTCATCCAGCTGGGAAGCCAGTTTCTCCGCCACGGCAGCCGTAATGTATTTTCTACCCATTAATACCCTGTTCACGGCGATGACCAGTTCTTCAGCGGCCAGGCTTTTGTTGAGGTAACCGGCGGCGCCGGCCTTCAGGACCCTGACGGCGTACTGGTCTTCCGGGTGGATGCTCAGGATCAGGACGGGTAGTTTAGGTTTTTGCTGTTTGATCTGGCCCAGGGCCTCCAGGCCGCTTTTACCGGGCATGGAAAGGTCTGAGATCACCAGGTCCCAGTCTTCCTTAACTATCTTCACCAGCAGGGATTCTGTATCTCCTACTTCTTCTATACGGGCCTGCGGGAATTCCTCCACCAGGATCTGTTTCAGTCCTGCGCGTACAATAACATGGTCGTCTGCAATAAGAATGCGGTGCATAGTGGTTTTTATGCGTTAATGGGTGTTTGTTTACAAAGGTACGGTCATTTTTACACGGGTCCCTTCACCGGGAGCGCTGTCCAGCTCGCAGTTGCCGCCGAGATTGCTGATACGTTCCTGCATGCCTACCAGGCCCAGTGTTTTTTTGCGGCGTATTTTTTCCGGGTCAAATCCTTTGCCATCGTCTGCCATCCTGAGGATCAGCTCATTTGGCTGCAGCTCAACGGTAGCTGTTACCTGGGTGGCGTTGGCATGCCTGGCCACATTGGTCAGGAACTCCTGGTAAGCCCGGAAAATGCCGGTCACTTTTTCCATGGGCAGGTCCAGGGTGATATCAGGAACCTGTACATGGACAGGAATATCGAATCGTTTTTTGAAATCATGGCTATACCATTCCAGTGCGGGTAAAAGGCCCAGGTCGTCCAGCACGGCAGGGCGCAGATCTGTAGAGATACGCCTGACGGTTTTGACCATCTCATCCGTTAATGCCAGTAAGCCGGTGAATTTTTGTTTGATAGGTTCTTCCTGGCCAGCCGATCTTTTGCTCAGCCAGGCGATATCCATTTTCAGGCCGGTGAGCTGCTGGCCCAACTCATCATGGATCTCGCGGGAGATCCTTTTTCTTTCCTGCTCGGTGAGGTTATCGATATGGGCCGAGAGGTTACGCAGCTGCTCATTGGCGTCGGCGATCTCTTGGGTTCGTTCCTGAACCTGTATTTCCAGCTCTTCATTGAACTGCTGCATGCGTTGTTCCATCAGCACTCTTTCTGTAATATCCGTGATCACGGCCACGGTGCCGGAATTCCCGCCATCCTTACGGATGAGGGAGCTGGAGCTGAGCACATAAAAAGGATCGCCGTTCTTATTATGATGGATGGCCTGTCCGCGCCAGAAGCCATTCTTGAGGTAGGCAGCTACTATATCCTCGCGGTTCAGTTTGCCGTAATCAGGTTTTACCAGTTCGGCCATGGTTTTGCCTATCACCTCTTCTTTTGTATAGCCGTACATTTCCTCTGCTATCCTGTTCCAGGAAACAACCCGGAAATGGCTGTCGGTAGAGATGATGGCGTCCGAGATATTCTGCAATAGCGTGGCATTGTAACGGGTAAGCTCTTCGCTTTTCTGCAGGGCTACGGCGGCCATGGTTTTTTGCTGATCGCGCTCATTGATCAGCTTGACCGTATACCAGATCAGCAGGAGCATAAAGAGGATGATCATGCTGACCAGGATGGCCACGCCAAACTCCACGCTGAACAGCTCATACCACTGGCCTAATAGTCGCAGCCAGCCCAGCGCTACCGGTACTGTCAGGGCGGCGGCTACCAGCATACGGGATACCTGGCTGCCGAGGTAACCACTGGTAAAGGGCTGCATAAAGCCGGCCCCGGAGGTGGCGAACAGCAGCGACAGGGATAACAGCAGGAAACAGATAGCCGAGTGGAAAGCCATGGGGATATAGGCAAAGACCCCATAGAATTTTTCCACTTTATAGAGATAACCGATAATAGAGAAGAAAGCTACCATGCTGACCAGCAGGGCCAGGTATTGGGCGGTGGCCAGTCGCGGCCCGGGCGCATCATGGAAAAAGAGCAGGGCCAGGCCGATGAAGACGAAACAGATGGCTGAGTTGATGGCCATGCTGGTGGGCTCGCCGGCGAGGCGGTGTTCCCGCATTTCTGCGATGAACAGCAGCTCGTCGATCCGCCAACGTAACAGGCCAAGGTCGTGCAGGATGGCACAGGCGCCAACGCCGATCACCAGGAAGGCCAGTGTCCTTCCAATCAGGTTGGGCAGCTTTTCTGTGGGGGTGAAGGATTGTAGCAGTAGAAAAGCGATAGCGGCTGCCAGCAGGGTAAAGGCAGACATGGGATTCATGGCTGCGTGGCCGGCCAGCGGGCTTTTGAAAAAGGCAATACGTAACAACCAGCCGGCAATTACCAGCAGGGCGATACATAATACAACCGTAGATTGATAGCCTGCTATTTGCTGCAGGCGGAACCGGAAGCGTTTACCGGCATTTTCATAAGAATGGGGGTCCATGCCTCACAGTTACAGATTAATGGTTAAGGTTTTAAACAGCTCACTTACCCTAAACACATAACCAATTTACCTAATTTTTTATTTTCAGCGTCGTCAACATCGATTTTAATGTATTTCTAATGCGGGCGGGTGGAACCAGGGGGGCGGGGGCGGCCCTGGTCTGGACTGAAACGGGTATATCCTCCATGCGCTGCAGGGTGGGAGGTAACTGGTTGAGATTTGGTGGGTTTGGCTGTTGATCCCTTGGCCCCTGGAAAGAATTTTGGACGAACCAGGGGGCCGCTGGCTGGTGGTCAGGCGGTTTCTTATAGTAACGAATGCGGGTTACAGGTTGAAAGGAGCTGGCTGAAGTATCTTTTGTGCTGTGGTTTGTTCGCTTCTGCTGCGGCGGGTTTGTTAGTTTTTTTGGGACGAACCAAGGAATGCCTGCCGGCGGTAGCATTTAACCGGGAAGCCTTGGGCAGGCTACCTGAAAAATCCGGGGCGGACCGGCCGGAAACAGGCTGTTGGATACCAGGCACTGCCTGGAAGAACAAGGTCTTTCTGATGTCAAAAATGATCCATTTCAGCGCAGCTGAAAATTGCCTGAAAGTCCATTGCTCAACCGATTTTGCACAATATTTAACAGTTCCGGAAATGATACCGGAAATTATTGCTGATCTGCCAATTTAATCCTACTATTGACCTTTAAAACCGAACAGCCACCTAACAAAAAAGCATCTGTCATATGAGTACACGCAGACATTTTATACAGGCAGCCGGCCTCCTGGGGGGCGGATTACTGATAGAGCCTGGTTCTCTCTTTGCCAAGGCCCCGCTGGAATGGGAAACAAAACGCCCGCCGCTGGCCGACCGGAATTTTACCAGTGAGGCCGTTGAAAAGGCCATCACCCGTCTCAAAGCCGGCGTTTCCAACAAAGAACTGGCCTGGCTGTTCGAGAACTGTTTCCCCAATACCCTGGACACTACTGTTGATTTCTCCGTGGTGAACGGCAAGCCTGACACCTACGTGATCACCGGTGATATTGATGCCATGTGGCTGCGCGACAGCTCCGCCCAGGTATGGCCTTATCTGTCGCTGATGCCCGGCGACAAAAAGCTCCAGGAAATGATCGCCGGCGTGATCAACCGCCAGGTAAAAAATATCCACCTGGACCGCTATGCCAACGCTTTCTTTAAAGATGATACCAAAGTAAGTGAATGGAAAACGGACCGTACTGAAATGAAGCCCGGCATCCATGAACGCAAATGGGAGATCGATTCCCTCTGTTATCCCATCCGCCTGGCTTATGGCTACTGGAAAACCAGCGGTGATACCAGTCCCTTTGATGCCGCCTGGAAAGAATCCATTGTACTGACCGTAAAGACCTTCAAGGAACAGCAGCGCAAAAAGGACCAGGGCCCCTATAAGTTTGAAAGGGTCACTGCCCAGCCTACTGATAGTCTTCCCATGGGTGGTTACGGTTATCCCGGTAAACCCGTAGGGCTTATCTGCTCTATGTTCCGTCCCAGCGATGACGCCACGGTATTCCCCTTCCTGGTGCCCTCCAATTTCTTTGCAGTGTCTGTTCTCCGGCAGGCTGCTGAAATGGTGAGCAAGCTCCATAATGACAGCGCCCTGGCCAATGAATGTACCGTCCTGGCCGCTGAAGTGGAAAAAGCCCTCCAGCAATATGCCATCATCAATACACCTGAATACGGTAAAGTATATGCTTTTGAAGTGAATGGTTTCGGCAGCTTCAACCTGATGGATGACGCCAACGTTCCCTCACTGCTGTCCATGCCTTACCTGAACGCCACTTCCACTGCCAACCCAATTTACCAGAATACCAGGAAGATGGTCTGGTCTGCCAATAACCCCTTCTTCTACAAGGGAACGGCAGCAGAAGGTATCGGTGGCCCGCATATTGGCGCAGACATGATCTGGCCCATGAGCATCATCCTGAGAGGACTGACCAGTGTGAATGATGCAGAGATCAAAAAATGCATTTCCACCCTGGTGGCCACGCATGGTGACACGGGCTTCATGCACGAGTCCTTCCACAAGGACAATCCCAAGAAATACACGCGTCACTGGTTTGCCTGGGCCAATACCCTGTTTGGCGAGCTGGTATACCATACCTACGTGAAAAAGCCCTCGCTGCTGCAAGGGCTTTAAAGAAAGTTTTATAAGGAATAAGGAGCCTGTCCGGCCTGCTTAATGCATGGATCCGGACAGGCTTACTTTTTTGGCTCGTTTTACAAAGAAGATCACCAGCGGCACACAGACCAGGAACATCAGCCCTACGCCGAGGAATACATCCATATAGGACATAATGGTGGCTTGCAGGTTCACGGACCCGTCTATCATTTTATAGGCGCTGTTCAGTGCAGTATTGGAAGGCATGCCCTTAGCCATCATGCCGGCCTGGAGGCTGGACACCCGCTGCTGCACATTGGGGTCAAAGACATCCAGCTTGGTGACCAGGTCGCCCCGGTGGTGCATATTCTGCCGGGAGATAAAAGTGGAGATGAGGGCAATCCCAAAGGAGCCGCCCAACTGCCGCATCATGCCCGAGAAGGCAGCCCCCTGGCCAATCTGCACACCCCGGAGGGTGGAGAGCGCCATGGTGGACACCGGTACCGCCAGCAGACCGATACCCAGACCGCGCACCATCAGCGGCCAGAAGAAGTTGTCGCCACTGGTGGAAGGCGTGATGATCTTATAGGATCCCAGGCAGTACAGGAAGAACACCACCATACCGATCACGATCAGGTGTTTCTGCGGCACGCCTTTCTGGATCATCTGTCCTACCACGGGCATCATGAAGGCTACCATCAGGCTGCTGGGCACCAGCAGCAGGCCCGCCTGCTGGGCGTTCCAGCCCAGGATAGACTGGGTATACAGCGGGATGATAAACGTAGAGCCGTACAGGCCAAAGCCCATGATAAAGGAGAGCAGTACGCCGATGCGCAGGTTGCTGTTCTTTAGCACGCGCAATTCCACCACGGGATATTTGTAGGTAAGTTCCCGCCAGATGAAGAAGAAAATACCGAGTACTGCCAGGATGCTGAGCAAAATGATAGTGCTATTGTTAAACCAGTCTTCTTCCTGTCCTTTTTCCAGCACATACTGAAGGGAGCCTACGGCCATGGTCAGCAGGCCGATGCCCAGCCAGTCCACTTCGCTGGCCTTTCTTTTCTCTGCATATTTCGGGCTCTTCACATAGGCCAGGGTGAGCAGGGTGGCAATGATACCTACAGGGATGTTGATGTAAAAGATATAAGGCCAGGCCCATTGTTCAATGATATAGCCGCCGAGCGGTGGTCCCAGAGTAGGGCCTACAATGACCCCCAGCGTATAGATAGCCTGGGCCATGGGTCTTTTTTCCACGGGGAAGATCTCGGTAATGATGGTCTGGGAAGTCACCAGTAAGGCGCCGCCGCCAAGGCCCTGCAGGAAGCGGAAAACGATCAGCTCATTAATGCTGGTGGCATTGCCGCAGAGAAAGGAAGACACGGTGAACAACACGATGCTGACTGCAAAATAATTGGTCCGGCCAAACTGCTGGGAAAGCCAGCTGGTCATGGGTACAATGATCACGTTGGCGATGGCATAGGCGGTGATCACCCAGCTCACCTCATTGAGGGTGGCGCCAAGGCTGCCGCGCATATCGTTCAGCGCCACGTTGACGATGGTGGTATCAATGATCTCCAGCAGTGCGCAGACCACGGCGGTAATGGTGATGATCACCCGCCGGGCGCCGTACTCTACCAGGGAATTTTGTTGTAGGTTCATATTGAACTGATTAATGGAGCTGTTCGTCGAGGTGGATGTCCACATCCACGTTAAGCCCCGCTTTCAATAGTTTGATCAGTGAGTCCTTGGGATTGATGAATTCTATCTTCACCGGCAGGCGCTGCACCACTTTCACAAAGTTGCCACTGGCATTATCCGGGGGCAGCAGGGCAAAACGGGCGCCGGTAGCGGGGGAGAAAGATCCTACCCTGGCTTCAAATTCATGGTCGGGGAAGGCATCCACCTGTACAAGCACTTTCTGTCCTTCGCGGATCCTGCCCACCTGTGTTTCCTTGAAATTGGCCACTATCCACAGCTCTTCATCCATTACAATACTGAAGAGGGCGGCGCCGGCATTCACGAACTGTCCGGGCTGCACATTTATTTTGGACACTTTACCATCTGCGGCAGCAGTGATCACGGTGTAGGAGAAATTGAGTTTTGCATTCTCTACTTCCACTTCCCGCTCTTTGATGCTGGCGGCGGCCACGGGTACCTGGGCGGCGGTGGCGGAACTCTGTGAGTTGACAGCCTGCACCTGGCGGGCCACCTGGGCACGCTGTTGCTCGGTAACCTGCAGCTGTCTTTCCGCCGTTTGTTTGGCGGCCAGGGCCTGCTCATACTGCTGCTGGGTGATGGAGTGATCTTTGATCAGGTTCTCATAGCGTTTGAAGTCTTCTGTAGCACGCCATACGTTCACTTTGGCGGCTTCTATCTGTGCATCAGCAGTGACAACGCCTGCCTGTGAAGGCGGGATGCTGGCATGGGCGGCGCCAGCGCTGGCCTGTGCGGAAGAGAGATGGCTTTGTGCGGTGGTCAGGGCTGCTTCAGCCTGGGCCAGCCGGAGGGCCATATCCCGGTTATCCAGCACCAGCAGGGTATCGCCTTTCTTTACATATTGATTATCCTTTACGCGCACATCGGCCACAAAGCCGGAGATGCGGGGTATGACAGGACTGATATGCGCTTCCACCTGCGCGTCGTCGGTCTCTTCATGGTGCAGCGAGTGGATGTATTTGCTGATACCATACCAGCCGCCGAGTACAACCAGGACCACCAGGATGATGAGGAAGGTCTTATTGCGTTTTTTATTGGCGGCGGGCGCCTGTTGTTCAGTAGTTGCGGTAGACATAACTATTTCGATTTTTCCGTTTGTTGTTGAAGTATGCCTGCTTCTTTCAGCAGGGTATTATAAGCGATCACGATATCCGCCCGCGCTTCTTCCAGGCTGATCCTGGATTCCAGCAGGGCTACGTTGGCGTCCAGCAGCTCCGTGGTGGTCACCAGGTTGTTATCATGTTTGTTTTTGGTGATGCGGTAATTCTCGGTGGCGTTGACCACGGATTTTTCCTGCACGTATATTTTCTTTTGGGCCGACAGGTAATTCTGATACGCTTTATTGATGGACAGGCGCACATCATCTGTCAGCATTTCCCGACGGGCCACTACTTCTTTTTCATTGGCTTTGGCCGCGTCTATCTTAGCCTTTGTTTTCCAGAGGGAGCCGAGGTTATATTGAAGGCCCACACCGGCATTCACCAGGTTGGTAGCGGTTACCAGGTCCGGTACATGCACGGCTATATAACCGCCGCTGAGGCCGAGGCTGGGATAATAATCCGCGTGGGCGCTTTTAATAGCTACATGGCTGGCTTTCTGCTGGAGGCCGGCCGCCTGCAGGTCCTTGCGGTTGTTGAAAGCATCCTGCTCATAGGCTTCAATGCCGGCCAGGGAGTGGATGGCATGCAGGCCGGTAGTATCGGGTTGCAGTTGGGTTTGCTCGGGCAGTCCCATCAGGAGGTTGAGACTGACCATGGCCAGTTTCAGGTTGTTCTCTGCATTCACCAGGGCCATTTCTATATTGGCAGTTTGTAGTTGTGCTTTGAGCAGATCGTTCCGGGCCAGGAGACCATTTTTTTCCAGGTTCTCAAAGTCATGATCGCGCTGCTGGGACTGCCGCAGGTTTTCCTGAACCAGGCCCATGGCTGATTCGGATTTGTACAGGTTACAGAAAGCGGTGATAGCACGGAGGGTAACTGCTTCCTGGTCGCCCGCCGCCTCTTTTTCCGTGGCCTGTTGGACCAGCCGGGCCGATTCAATACCGTAGCGGATCTTACCGCCGGCATAGAGGGGCAGGCTCAGGGTAGCCATGCCGTACATAGCCTGTGATGGCTGGGGCATAGGTTCTGAGCTGCCGCTGCCACTTCCGCTGGAACCTGTTTTCAGGTCAATATTCGGGTGAGCCAGGAAGAGCCAGGAGCCGCTGACCTTAAGATCCGGGAGGCGACTGTCCAGCGCTTCCCGCAGCTGGGCGGTGGCAGCTTCTACTCTGGCGCTGCTGGCTTGTAGTTGTTTGCTGTTCTGCAGGCTCAGTTCAATGGCCTGTTGCAGCTGAAGGGGTCTAATTTCCTGAGCCTGGGCAAGGGCAAAGGAGCTCATCAGCAGGCTTCCGGCCAGGAAGCCCATCCATTTTGTTATTCGCATATTGCTTGATTAATTAATGCAGGCTTGGGCAGGGTGCTGCAACCCTTTTTCATGGGCCGCTATGGCGGCAGCTGGCAAGTTCGTGATCAGGTGTTGTGCCTGTAGAAATGAATATTTATTCAGTGGCCGGGCAAAAGATCAATCTCTGATGGCGTCCCAGCACATATTGAACATGGTTTCCTTGAATTCATCTGAAACGGCGATCTGTAGGTAAGCGCAATGTTTGACCATCCCCCGGATGGAGCCGCGGATATAGATCATCAGCCAGACGGAATCAATGGGTTTGACCAGTTTTTCCCGTTTCCCTCTTTCGATCAGGTCTTTCCAGGGTTGCAGTTTTTCCTTCGATTTCTTCCTTAGTTCTTCAGAAATAAAGGGCGAATGAAAGCACTGTTCAATGAAAATGAACTCTTCAAACTTCTCAATGGAGTAGTTGAACATATTCATCCAGATGGTGTGGAAAGCGATCTTGAAGGGATCTGTGGGGGTAAAACCGGCAAAGTATTCATCGGTATAATTGGCCATGCACTTCTCAAACAGCTTCACGATCAGCTCTTCCTTATTGGCGAAATAGGTATAAACGGTGCCTGTGGCGAACCCTGCTTTGGCGGCTATCTGGCTCATGGTGATGCCTGAGAGCCCGTATTCACCCACCAGCGCCAGGGTGGCGGTGTAGATCTCTTCTATTTTTGTCTCGTCTTTCGGTTTCACGGAACAAAGTTAGCTGAATATATATTCAGTTAAAAGGGGATTTTGGGTCGTTAACCAGCGGTTAACGAGGGGGCGGGGACAGGATAGGTTTGTGGTTTGGCTTAAATGCAGGCGTGGGCGGGTGAAACAACATGCTGATCTGGGAAAAACACCGGGATATTTTGCATGTTTTTGTCGAAACTTGCTTAGGATCAATATTTTATGAATGAGTTCTATACAGTGAATGCCTTTGGAGGCGTTGTTTTTACTTTTGAAATATGACAGAACTCGAGATCAAACAATTTAACACGGAAATAAAAAAATTAACCGCAAAGCTTTCTAACAACAAGAAAGCTTCCCGGAAGTTTTTGATCGATGTCGGGATCATTACTCCTAAAGGGAATTTGCGAAAACCTTACAGGCACTTATGTATTCGACAAGAACAGGCTTGATCCTTGCCTTTCATGGATGTGATGCGTCTATTGTTCCCGATGTATTGTCGGGAAGAGCCTCCCTCCGCGATAGCGTAAATAAATACGATTGGTTAGGGCATGGGGTGTATTTCTGGGATAACAGCCCGTCAAGAGCGTTGGAATTTGCCACCTTCCTTAGCCAGGAGCCAGGTAGAGGTAATCCTATTAAATCGCCGGCGGTATTGGGTGCTGTTCTTAACCTGGGATTTTGCCTCGATCTGCTCGACTACCAGAATTTGGATATACTTAAAAAAACGCACAGATTGCTGGCAACAACCTATGCTTCTTTGGGTCAGGAGCTGCCTGTCAACAAGAAAAGCAGCAATAGCACTGATCTGCTGCTGCGTGAGCTCGATTGTGCTGTGGTACAAGCACTTCATCATTGCAGGAAACAGGCAAGAATGCAGCCCTTCGATTCTGTAAGAGGGGTTTTCTGGGAAGGCAATGAATTATATCCTGATGCAGGATTCAGAGAAAAAGACCATATCCAGCTCTGTATAAGGAATCCAAACTGTGTGAAAGGTTATTTTATCCCCCAACATTTTGATACTGGCTTTTCCAAGGTCTGACAGATTACAGTGCTTAAATGACCTCTTCTTTTCCTGGCGCCAGGAAAACGGTTTTCTCCCGCGTTGCTTCATCCGCCAGCAGCGTCTCCTTCAAACTGCTTTCCTTCTCCTTAAAATGTGTCCAGCCGCGTGTATGAATGGGAATTACTTTATTGGGCTGCAGCAGCTTTACTGACCGGATCAGCTCTTTGCCGTCCATAGTATAATGACCAAAGCCGGTGAGGTAGCGGAACTCCACACAACCTACATGGAAAATACCGGTATCAATTTTGTAGCGACGGGCCACTTCTTCTATACCGCTAAAATAAACAGTATCACCGGAAATATAGATCACACCTTTATCCTGTCCGGCAAACTCAATAATGAACCCGATCACTTTGCCCGATACAAATTCCGGTATCCAGGAAGGGCGGTGCTGCGCCGGCGTGGCGGTGATGGCCAGGCCGGGGACCTTGTCGGTCTGGATGGTGTAGGTCTGCCAGTTGTCCAACCCGATGATACCCGGAATGGCCCTGGCGGCATTCGGCGTACTGAGTACCGTTTTAACGGTCTGTGTAAAGGTTCGTCCCTTCTTATCAAAATTATCCTTGTGCTGGTGATGGCTCAGCAGGACCAGGTCAATATTACTGAGGTCTACAGCAGCCGGCGTATCCGTTTTGCGGGAGATGCCGCCAAAGCCGTGGTGGTATAGCTGGCCGGGAGCGTCCAGGGTAGGATCGGTCAGGATCTTGTAGCCGTTGATGTCCAGCAGGACGCAGGCCGTATCAATATGGGTAATGGTAATTTTCATGCAGCGTTTAAAAGGGTATCATGAAAATTACAAAATGCCCGGCAATTTTCCCGCTTAGTTAGAGGATGTCTCTACACTATAAGGGTTTTCTGAAGGACGGGTGATCCGCTGGGTGGTGAAGGCAAATTCCACCTGGGTGCTTTCCAGGATCTCGCAGATAGCAAAATTGATATGCTGCTGTTTGTCCATGTAGATATTATAATCGGGCGACAGCACATGATAAACGATCTCAAAGCGGTAGCCGGCATCACCGAAGGATTGAAAATGTGCCCGGTCGAACCTGGTGCCTTCCAGCGCATTGATCGTTTCTTTGATCATATCCGGTATCTGCCGGAGTTTGGCGACAGGCGTATTGTAAAACACGTTAAAGGCAAAAACGATCCGCCTGTGTTGCATTCGCTTGTAGTTATGGACCCGGGAATTGGTCAGGTCTGTATTGGATATCACAAGCTGCTCGCCGCTCAGGGTGCGGATGCGTGTGGTCTTGATACCTATGGATTCTATAGACCCCAGTTTATCATCGAGGATAACGAAGTCGCCGATCTCGAAGGGTTTATCAAAGAAGATCACCACATAGCTGAACAGATCACCCAATATAGTCTGGGCTGCCAGTGCAATGGCAATACCACCAATGCCAAGACCTGCCACCAGGGCTGTAATATCATAGCCCATATTATCCATCAGGAAAATGATGCCTGCTATCCAGACCACTATCTGTACAATGATCAGGATGCTTTTGGATTGCTTCTCCCGGAGGCTATTCTCTTCTTTCTTCAGGATCACTTCTTTTACAAAGTAGCCCATGAAGCGGGTAATAATGCGCAGTACAAAATAGGTGCTGACCACCATCAATACCGCTCTTTCAATTTTGCGCACTTTTTCCGGGAATTCCAGGTATTGCAATCCCATATAGACGGCCACAATGTACAGGATGGGCATAATGCAGGACTGCACGATGCTAATGATAAAATCATCAATGGTGGTCTTTGTTTTAGCCGTCAGCGAACTGAGCTTTTTGGTGATCAGCGTACGCAGCAGTCGCAGTACCAGCATGGATACCACGATGATGCCGATGGCTATTGTCCAGTCTTTTACCGTATTGTTGAATAGTCTATATGCCCAGAATTGGTCCATGCTGCTAACTTTATAAGTATGGGAAATGGATAAGCCCTGCAAAGGTAGCGGCTCTTACCGGCAATGGTCCGGCAGTAGCGGCCATTCTAATACTATTCTAACCGGATCTGCGTGATTTTAATGACGCGTTAAGGAATGTTTAATGAGGATTTAATGAAATGCTTAATGCGTGAGCTGGAAAGCCTGTTTGATTTTCTCCTGTCCATTGACAATAATGGCCACCTGGTGTTGGCCGGCATAGAAGGTGCGGGTGGTGATGAGTTTGAAGGATTGCCTGCGACTGACCAGGTTCTTTTCTTTAGGGGCATAATCCCGTTCACTGATCTTGAACACTTTTTTGGAGAGACTGCCATTGGCTTTGCAATAATAGACTGCGTATTCCAGTCGGACCGTTTGGGGAGCCTTGCCTTTATTAGCCACAGTAACGGAAAATTCCAGGTGTTGTCCAATCTGCACGGACGGTGTATGGATCAGGAATTCACTGATGGCAATGGCGCTGGCATCCAGGCCATAGTGCTGCAGGATGGCGGTATGGCCCTGCTTCAACAGGGTGCGACTACCATGTTTAATAACAGCATCTGTTTCCTTGCTTTTGCCTTTCCACGCTGCAGCGATGCGGATCACCGTATCGGGATGGTCTTTGGCAATATCATTGAGGTTATTGGCCACGCTCCTGCGAACATATTCCGATGGATCATTTTTCAGGTTTTCCAGGATGGGCAAAACAGGTGTGGGATCCTGTTTGAGATAGGGGATGGCCATGGCCCAGGGCAGGCGTGGGCGGGAGCCTTCAGATGCCAGTCGCCGCACATGCTCACTACGGTGTTTGGACCATTTCAGCATTTGCTTCAGCATGGGCCTGGGGTACTTAAGCAGGAAGGGGCGAACGGCAAATTCGCAGCTGATGAACTGGGTCACAAACTCAAGTGCTTCAATAGAGGCGTCCAGGTGGTCCAGGCCATAGGTCTCAATATAGTCAGCGAAAAAAATATAGGCCAGTCCTGCTTCCCCTTTCTTGCGGAGCTGTGTGATCAGTGCTTCTATCTGCTGAACAGCTTTGCCGAAATCGGGTGAAAGAAAGAGATAAAGTATGCGGGTGGTATGTTTCATCCTATGTTTCCATTCCATGTCTTTAAAGCCGTTGGACAGCGCTTTTTGTACAAACTGCTTTTTGTTGAAGCCGGGGATGGCGGCGGCAGCGGCATCAGCAAACTGCCGGTAAAAGGTTTCGGAGTAGATGTCCTTGATAAGCGCCATATGGGAGGGATTTGCCGGCAAAAGTACAACCTGGCCGGTATCCGGGTAGCTAAAAAAAGAAAGAGGCGTCTCTTTTAGAGATGAGGTGCCTCTTTTGAGGGATAAACCAATATTATTATCTGGCGGGCTTCAGGGTCCATTTGACCTCTTCGTCGTCAAACTCAGAAAGCTTCAGCTGGGTATCGGAGTTTTCGCGGATCTGGAAATACTCATCGTCCTCATCGGGCCGGGCGAAGCACCCAGTTCCATTCTTCATCCATGCCGTCCTCGTTCTCATCCACCAGTTCCTGCATTTTCAGCAGCACCGGATTCAGCTCTTTAAGCCGGGCGGAACGGTTATCATCGATGGGTTTATCGTACCGATAATAAATAAAGCGATTGGGTTCTGTGGGATGCCATTTCCAGTTGGCGATGCCAGCGCTTTTCAGCACGCCTTTCTCGAAGCGTTGCATCAGGAAAGTACCTGAGGGGGTGAAGGCGCAGGCAATACTATCCTGGAAGAAAGTCTGGAGCCGTCCTTTTTCAGTCATGTACAGCGATTCACCCAGCACATCATCGCCGTTGCCTTCGGTACTGAGGTACCAGTTGCGGCAGAGGATGGCTGTGCGTTCTTCTTCGGGGAGGGGAGCTTCTTTGGTACCGGAGACCAGTACGGGGGGCAGCTTACCGGAGTGACAGATCCTGACCTGCAGGTTTCCGTCTGCCATGTTAATACTGCTGAGCGACCCGAAGCAATTGAGCGAAATGGAATCTCCTGTTTCCGCGTGGAAACTGCCGGTAATGAATCGTCCGCCTGCGTCATAGATCATGTAGGTGCTGTCGCTCAGGAATTCAATAAAACCGGTTCCGCTTTTAGCTTCCCGGGTGGGGAGGCCAGCGTCTACAATAGTTCCGTTCAGCTGGAGATGGAAACGATTGGCGAGCGGCGTGAAGGAATGGTGAATAGTAGAACTGACCGCGCTGGGAGCGGACATTCCTTCCAGGGAAAGACCTCGAAACAGCCATTTGCCTTGAATGTTCTTTTGCAGCTCGGCAGCTGCCAGGGGCTTTTTAGGATCGGGGTCATTGTTCATTGAACTGGTGAGCAGCACCCAGAATGCTGTCACCGTCAGAACAGTGCTCATCACATGGATTTTTAGGGTTTTTAATAATAGAATACTTGGATAAGTTCTTTAGGGTTCGGATTTATATTACCGTAAAGTTATTGCACACTTAACGGAAAAAACAGGCAGTTAGATATATTTTTTTATATAACATATGAAAAAAGGATTGGCCGGGGTGGTGGTGGGCCATTGATGTTGGAGGTTGGCGGCGGGAGAGTGATGCCGGGTGAGGGTTTGAGGAGGAGGATGATTACTTTTCCCTCCTGAGCCCTCTTCTTTTGTAAGTAGTCTTGCGGCTGTTCTGCTGCATAAATAACTGGCGAGACTGGCGCTGAAGACGACTGCAATGCTTTGGACTGGATGGACTGGCAGCTGGTACCCTGACCGCTGTTCCCAGCTGCAGACACCTGCCATGCTTTAGACTGAATGGGTAGCGGATGGAGAGGGCGTATAAGGCTAAAGTGTAGTTGCTGGTGGGATTGTCCTGAGGTCTTTATGCAGCGCCGGCTTTGTTTGTCAAAGGTCCTGCCTGTCTTATAGGTTGTAATCATTGCAGGGCGAGGAGCAATCAAAGGCCGTTAAATGCCGGTAACTTGCTATTTTTGGCCGACTTTCACCAAAAAATGGCGCTATAGCATGATGGACCTGCTCCGTGTATCCGGCCTTTACAAAAAAGATGACAGAGGATTTTCCCTGGAGGATATTCATTTTAACCAGCAGCCTTTTGAACAAATGGCAATTGCAGGGGACACAGGATCGGGTAAAACCACTTTACTCAAGATAGTGGCAGGCCTGATACAGACCGATCAGGGCTCGGTGCTGTTTGAAGGGAAAGCGGTTCTTGGTCCCAACGACAAACTCATCCCTGGCCATCCGAAGATCGCTTATCTCTCCCAATTGTTTGAGTTGCCGCAGCACCTCCGGGTAGAGCAGGCGCTGGAATACGCCAACCTGGTTACCGATGAACAGGCCGCCACCCTGTACCGCGTCTGCCAGATCGATCACCTGCTGAAACGCCGTACCAACCAGCTTTCCGGCGGCGAGCGCCAGCGGATAGCCATCGCACGATTGCTGATAGGCTCGCCCTCTTTATTATTGTTGGACGAACCTTTCTCCAATACCGACCTGATCCACAAACAGCTCCTGAAACAGGTGATCCATGATATTGGCGAGCAGCTGAAGATCACCTGCACCATGATCTCGCACGATCCCATGGATACGCTGCCCTGGGCGCAGACCATCCTGGTGATGCGGCAGGGGAGATTGGTCCAGCAGGGGACGCCTGAAGCTATTTATCGCCAGCCAGTGGATGAGTATGTAGCAGGACTCTTTGGCGCCTATAATTTGCTGCCTCCGGCTTTGGCTGAGGCATTCGGCGCCGCTCCTGCAGATGGTTTTAAGCGCTTATTTCTTCGGCCGGAAGATTTTCGATTGCAATCCGATAACTTCCTGGCCATGGCAGGTCAGGTGCTGGGAATCCGGTTTTACGGCAGCTATTATGAGCTGACTGTAGCCCTTCAGGATACCCGGGTTTTGGTACGAACCAATACCGTTGAGGTGGGCATCGGTGCCCAGGTTTACCTGGCCTTGCAGCCAGGTGAAAGATGGTATTTATAATACAAGGTTTGGGACGAACCTATGCGGTTGCGGTGCAAAATCTGTCCATGATATGTTTTTGCACAACTTCGGTCAAGACGAACCTATGCCATTGAGGTACAAGCTTTCTCTCTTTTTATTTTTTATCCGAATTCTTTGCTAAGGGTATGACTGTTGGCTTTGCTTTAAAAAGCACCAATAGAATTGCTATGCGAGATAGTGCAATCGGGGTAGCCTGGTTATGCGCATGCTTTAAATCTTCCCTTCAATAACAGTATTAATTGCGCAGACCTTTGTATGAATCAAAGGTCTGCGGTTATATGGGTTAGAAACTGCGGAATCTGCTTCCTTACAGTATAGAGACCGGTTTCTTGTGTTCATCTACGGCTACCAGGGTAAAGCTGCCGGAGATAGCCTTCTCCCGGATAAAAGAATACATCTCCTCGATAAAGATCTCCACAGAAACCTGCATGCTGGTATTGCCTACGCGAACTACGGTAGCAATAAGCTCTACAATTGTTCCGGCTGGTATAGGCTTGGTAAAATCTATCTTATCGGAAGAAACGGTCACCATGCGTTTGCGGGCATATCGGGTGGCGGCGATAAAAGCGACTTCGTCCATGAGTTGCATGGCGGTGCCACCAAACAGGGTATCATAATGATTAGTGGTACTCGGGAAAACTGCTTTGAAGATCCTTGTTTCTGATTCTTTGGCGCGTTGCAAGTCTAACATAAGGACGTTTGTTTTAGATAATTCCGGTTCTTGTGCACGGGTTCTTGAGCCGGGATTGCCGATGAAAAAAATGAAGATGGAAAAGCGTTGTATTGCTTCTCTGGCCTAACTTTTTTTATTGCTGGTATTACGCCGTGAAGGAAAATGTGCAGTAAGAAAAGCTTTGGCTGAGGTTACGCCCAGGCTACGAAAGCCTGGTGTTTTACAGCAGAAAAGCTATTTACGACATGCATTAACCTTTAAGGCGAAGGTATCAGCACAATTTTGCCGGCAGGTATTCTGACTTGTTTGGATGCTGGCTGACTGTTTCACTGATCTATTGCTCATGATTCTATACAGCGAAGCATCGAAACTTACAGTTGCGCTACAGTCCATGATTTGCACATGGTTCCCCAATTAATTCCGCGCCAGTATACTGGCATACGAAAACCGGTAAAATGCAGGTAAAGCGGCTGCAAACATAAAAGGTAAGAATAGGTAGGGCAAATTAACTTAATCACAGGATGGGGATAATTGAAAAGGGTAGTGGGCGCCATCCCTGGGTTAGAGAAATATGTTTGCTATAGATGTGGGAAGAATTTATGTTGCTTATCCCGGTTGCAGCCTTACCAAAACCGATGAAATTTTCATTAAGTTACTGGTACCATTTTGTAACATCGTGGAAGCATAGCTGATTGTCTATAGGGGTGTATAAATAGAATCTCTTACCCCAATGTTAAGTTTTTGTTTTTAGGGCCCTTTGCGACCAACTTGTTTACAATTTGATAAAATGGTATACAAAAAGTGTGGAAATTTATAGTGCATCCTATCGGTTGATCCCCTCTACATCAAATTGACCGATATACCCACCCAATGAGGGCACCGTTCATAAACAGATTTAATCGTACCAGGCTTTTTTTGATCCCTGACAGGCAGGAGGTTGGTTTCAGATCTTACAAGATTTTTAATCTTTTATTTGGACCGATCGGGTACTCCCGGCAGGAAGATCATGGCTTTGGTTAGCGACTGGCTCGTTCCCGGTATTTCCTGTTATCCGTGGTTTACTGGCAGGAAGTATGGGTTGAGTTGATCCCAAAATCTGGGTGCAATTAATTTTCTGGCCCTGCCGATATGTTGGTTCCTCTGCACCAGCGTTCGGCAGCGGTCCGGAAAAATGGATTTTTTTCATACAACATTCTGAAACATTGGCTATGACCAGAAAACTTGTAGTAGGGACCGTTTCCCTGCTCCTTATCCTGTTATTCCTTTCTACGGCCGGGTCCAAGCTGGCCGATCTGTCGAACTTTCATTTTGGGTTGACCGAGTCGCCCTTTATAGCCCCATTTGCAGATGTGTTGGCCTATGCGGTTCCCTTAACTGAAGTGGCCATATCAGTAGCGCTGATGGTTCGTCGCTGGCGCCTGGCGGGGCTATATGCTTCTTTTGTGCTCATGTTGTTATTTACGATTTATATATCGGCTATGCTGCTATCGGGGCTTGATATTCCCTGTTCTTGTGGGGGGATAGTGGAGGAAATGTCCTGGGAAATGCATATTGTTTTCAATTCTTTCTTCGTGGTGGCGAGTGCAGTAGCGATCTTTTTCCACAAACAAACAAACCTATCTTATGCAAAAGGAAATCTTTCAACGCCTGGAGCGCATTGACCAGCTGATCCGGATTAAGGCGACGGGGACGCCAACTGAGTTGGCAGATAAGCTGGGCATATCAGAGCGCAGTGTGTACGAATATCTTAACCTGATGAAAGAGTTCGGAGCACCTATCAAATTCAATAGTTACCGTCAGAGTTACTACTATGACGAGGAAGGCTGTTTTCAGATCAGTTTCCTTCCTGGCGGACGAAGGGCAGGCTAAAGGCCTGCCTCGTTCCGTTGCTCATTTAACCCCTTCCTTTTCTTTCCTGACTTATTACCCCGCCATAACCAACTTTTCCGTTTCTGTATTAACCTGCTTCTTTGCAATTGATCCTCGCAATCCATTTGTGTATGTGATGGCGTGAGTAGGCTATTGTCTTTACTACATTGTGTTTACTAAATCATAATGTTCCACTGCTGTTTAAGTGCAGGCAGGGTTGGTAAATTGTTTTTTATCTGATTGCAGATGAGTTGCATCACTATAAAAACCTTATTGTAATGAAAACTGAAACTGTAACTGGCCTGGTCCAGGAAGGTGGGGAGTTGGAGGGGGTGGAGGAAGTCCAGGCCAAGGAAGGAGCCCTGCCAGATGAAGGCACTCAGGAAAAAAAGGGCAAGGCCGAGAAAAAGGCCGGCAAGCGGATCGGGTATAATTACATTATCATCAAAAGCCTGAAGGAAAGCAAAAAGAACGATGTAGTAAAATGTTTGTATATTAAAAGCCTTACCAAATGGGGCTTCTGTGTGATCAAAGAGGGAACCTATGGAGACACAAAGGATAAGGAAGGACGTGATATTAAAGACCGCCTGATGTGGCAGCAACAGCTGCATGAATTGCTGCAGGATAAAGTACGGGTGCCGAGGTTGCTGGGCAGTTTCGAGGAGAATGGGAATTATTACCTGGTGATAGAGCATATAAAAGGGATCACAATCGGGAATTACTGCAGGAAGCATGGCCGGAAGATCAGGGAGTCTTTGCTTGCGGGAACAAAAATGGGACGAAAGGTAATTTCCTACCTGATTGATATGGTCACATTGTTAGAGACTCTTCACCAGCAGGGCGTAGTCCACCGGGATGTCAGCTCTGCCAATTTCATGATCACCCGTGGTGGTAAGATGGCGTTGATTGATCTTGAACTTAGTTATTCCACTGCATTGCAGGCTCCGGCACCGGCTTTTGAGTTGGGGACGCATGGTTATATGTCGCCCCAGCAGCTGGCCATGCATACACCCACTATTGAGGAGGATTTTTTTGCTATTGGCGCCAATATCCTGCAGATATGGACCAACGTATCTCCGAGCAGGTTGACCAATGTCCCTGCTGATGAACTGGAGGCTAAAGTGCGATTCTTTATTCCTGATCAGCAACTGGCGGATATCGTGATCTTGTGTTTGGCTTCTAATGTAGCTGACAGACCCTCAATGAGCAAATTGAGATCCTGTTTACAGGATTACCGAAGTGATCTGTTGAGAAGAAGTAAACGGCCTCAGAATAAGCAGGTATTGTTTAGCAGGGATCAATTACTGGATACTATTCAACAGGGGCTGAATGCCTTGTCGTCCCCGTTGCTGGCGGATCCGGAAAAGGGCTGGTTTGCGGATGATATTCATAATCCTGATCCGGATAAACACAAAATCAAGAAGGCGTATTATGGCAGCTTTAGCGTGGGGACAGCTGGTGTTATGTACCTGGTCAGTATGGCCAGGAAGGTAGGGTTTGATGTGGATGCAGCTTTGCCACATGTGCAAAAGGGCTTAGAATTGATCCAAAAGAAATACATCAGTCGGGCAACCAGTACTTCACCCAGTTTACATAATGGCGCCTCAGGAACCGCAGTTTGCCTGGCGGCGGCTATCCGGTCAGGCTTAATCCAGGATGATCCTATCTACCAGGAATGGATCAGCCTATTGCTGGATAAGAAAAATGAAGAATATGGATTTGCCGGTGGCATGTCCGGAGTAGGGATCGCCAATTTATCCTGTAAGGGTTTGTACAGCGAACAGGAAATTTTACCCGGCTTAACACAGAGTATACAGTTCCTGCTGGAATCTCAAAAACCGGACGGCAGTTGGGCTTACCCGGTCAAAAAGGGAAAGCCCAGGGTTTCCCGGGGATTTTCCCGGGGTATGGCCGGCATAGTCTACTTTTTGATGGAGTTTGCGAAGCAAACCAATAACCAGCAGGTAGCTACCGCTGGCCAGGCAGGTTTGCAATGGTTGATAAAGCATGCACATCGTCATAAGGATACCATCGATTGGAAATCCAATTCTGGTAAGACTGTCTACCCAACCTGGCGTGATGGTGCTCCTGGTATTGGATTAGCCTTTCTGAAAGGATGGGAGGCTACGAAAGACCCGATATATCGGCGCTATGTAATAGGAGCATTGAATATGCATGGGGCTGAAGTTTTAGACAATAATATCAGCCAGTTTACAGGGATCACAGGTTTAGGTGAAATTTACCTGGAGGCCTTCAACACCTTACAGGATGATCATTGGCTGCACCGGGCAAATTGGATTTGCCAGTCGCTGCAGCATATGAAAAAAGGGCATCCAAAATTTGGAGTGTGGTGGAACCAGGAATCAGACCGTAACCCTGTGCCAGGCTTTATGAATGGCAGCAGTGGCGTTTTGCATTTCCTGATCAGGTATGCGTTTAAGGAGCAGATAGGATTACCTTTATTGCCGGCAAATTGGCCTCATAGCCAGGTTTCAGCGCTTCTGCAAACTGATTTATTGACGCTTCAAACCGAAATAATATGAACTGGCTAAAGCTGGCAGATGGTGTGACAGGGCTTTTCCCAAAGAAAGTTCAGGTGGTATTGACATATGGTAATAGTGGCCAGGAGATTGGGAAATACAAGCTGCCGGAAGAATTCCTGCCCGAAAAGTATGATAAGCCTACTGTGATAGAAATACAAAACCAGGCCTGGCGGATCACAAAAGCAACGCTCGTCAGGGACAAAACCTATCTGCGTAGCAGAAAGCTGCTGTTTGAAGTTGAGGAAATGACCAGTTATGAGCAGGGGAGTAGACACCTGGCCCCTACAACAGCCTTTCCCAGTCCTTTATTGGGACCAAAATCATTATTTTCAGGGCCAGATCTGGGTATGCCTGCTGAGAACTGGCGACAAATCGAGTTCTTACCTACTTCTTTATTGCCTGTCATCCAGGAGGAAATAGCTATTATTGAAGCCAGTTTACAGCCCGGTGTTCATGCTGACCCGCTTTTAGGTTATGATAGCTTACACATTCGGGAGCGAATTGGGCATAGTAATCTTGAACTTCCTTTAACAGATCTGCAGCAAATGATAGGCGGGTCAGAAACAGGGAGTGTTCAAATAACTGCTCATGAATATGTGCAGCAAAGCTTCTTTTTCTCTACATTAAATTACAGGTATTACGGAATTGTGTTGGACGGAATAATCAAAGACCTATCCATTGAAGCATTTGATTCCCCGGATGACGAGTTCATGACTGTATTAGAAAGCTTTGGCCTGATGCTGGTTGACTGGTGTAATGCCCGGATGATCCTGAATGAAATTGCTGAAACTCCGGAAAATGCGCCGGCGATTGTTTCTCCTGATAGCATACTATAATGTATTCTCAGATCAGCTTTTCAGTTTTACCATTTCTTTCCACCCGGTAAAATCTTTTATTATTGATGATGAGCAATCCTTCCGATTTGCCATTTGCATGATCTGTGTCCACATTGAATAACTTTCCATCATAGAACCGGGTAACTTTTTCAATAAGCGTATGACCTGTTACAATGGTAGTGACACCAAAATGATCAAGGGTGGCCTGTATCAGTTGTGGCGCCAGTTCTTCAGTATAATATCCTCTATACCATACAGGGCTATGATCTGCACTAAATAGGATGTAGGCAAGTATGTTCTGATAGGTTTCATCTGTCCGGCAGTACCACTGGCGGGCATAACTATTAATGTCACTGATCGAAAGGTTGAATTGCAACAGTTCTGGCGAAATTCCGCCATGAACAAACAAGATCGGTCCTATCTTCTCTATGATATTTTTAGTGCATAACCAGCGCAGCAACTCATTGCTGCCATCATAGAGGGCTGCCAGGGGATACCTCTCAGAAAAATAGTCTTCCGCATATTTGGGGTGTACATAGCGCCAGTCGCCATTCAGGTTCATGATCTCATGGTTTCCCAGGATAAAATGGACATATCCACCATGGAATTTAGCTTTTTCTTCCAGAGCATAGATCAGCCATAGGCATTCCATGACTTCTTCGCCTCGGTCAAAACAGTCGCCTACAATGACGAGGTGGCCTTCGCCAAAGGTCCAGTTGAGCTTTCGGTCTATAACTTTAGCTGAAACCAGTAATTTACAGAACGGCGTAAAGTTGCCTTCAATGTCTGAAACTACAAAGATCTTTTTGCTTGATTTATATTCAGTGGGTTCATTGGTCAATTGGGAATGAAGCCGGAAAGAGAAGGACCTTTTCTGGTCCTCTTTGTACGGGATCTGGAGTGCTATTTTATATCTGGGTTTCATGCGAAGGATTGACTAATAGGATTATTTTTTGGTAAGAGCGCCTTCATTAATGGTCCTATACCCGGAAAAATATTCCTGTAGGTCCTGTTTGACTGTCTGTGGGATGGCTGAAACCTTTCTGTATACTTTACCCTGGTAGGAATAATAAATAGTGGGTTTCTTGTCATACAGGTCAAACTGGTTTGCTTGATCAGTACTGTCCAAAAATAACCTGCCTGATAAATTATTGGGTATTTCTGTTTTCCGTTCCCAGAAAAAGGTGCTGATCGTTTTAAATCCTCCTTGAGCAGAAATGATCATGTAATGATTGTTAGGGAAGTGTTTCTTATGCTTGTCGAGGCTATCTATGGTTTTCATTCTACAACCTGGGCAGATTTTCTGGACAGGTAATATGAGAAATACCAGGGAGTCTTTGCGGGTGCTATCAGGAATGTTGTTGAGAGTAAGAGACATCAGTGATTGAAAAACTGTCTGTTGAGCCTCACCAGTGACAGTAAAATCACTTTGTTCTACTGTTTGTCTCCCCTGACAGGCAAACATCGTAAGTAATAGCAGGGAACAAATATTTTGTTTCATGGTCATTGATTATTTTGCCTGAATGGCGGATTGAGTAAGCTGTGGAGTAGAGTCAGGGTGCTGTTGTACGTAATCGAGCCGGGCAAAATGGAGAGTTGTCTCGTCCTGGCCGTTTACACGGGCATATATTTTGCCATCTTGCGTGAAGAATATGGTACTAAACGCGAAACTGTCATCTACGTCAGACTCACCAATAATTCGAAATGATTTGTCAAAAATGATAATCGATCTCTTTCTGATCCGATTTTTATAAACATTTGCCAGGCTGGGTACTTTTTGTTTAAAGAGTCTCAAGTATCTTTTATGGTAAGGGTCAAAATGAATACCGCCATATGAATCTTGTAAAGAGTATTCGGTGTAACTTTTCCCTTCCTGAATATCACTTTTTGAAATTGGATGGATTACCTCTTTTTGCAGTTTGCTTTGTGCATTATAGGCTTTATGATAGCTGGCCAGGTCGGTTTCGTAAATATTGGTGTCAGCGGCAAAACTGAATACTATGTTTTTACGATCATTGAAACAATAGGAGTAATTCAGGTAAGAGTATCCGTATAAAGCTGATTGATAAATAGTGGGTAGTTCATAATATTGAGTCTTTTGGCTATTACTGAGATTAAATGCAGTTATGACCCGCCATTTTTGGTGGGCTGGTAAGGAAGTTTCCTTTACGTTAGGAGCATTTCCTACGAGTAATAGGCTATCTTTTATATAGGCAGGGCATTCATTATCCGATATGATGAATTTGGAATCGTCGGAATATTGTTCCATTATTTTTTTAGTTTTTCCGGAACTATCTAATAAGAAAAGTTTAGTTTTTGATGTTATGAAAATACTGTCGAAGTTTATAACATATATGACTGGTTTATCAAATTTTTCTTTGAATAACCAAGCCTTTATGGGCACTTTTTGTACAATAGACCGATTGTTAAAATTATAAAAGAGTAATGATTTGGTGGCCCTATCGTAAAAGAATATAAACGGTTTTCCCTTATCTAAGAAATAATTGAAAGAGCTTATGGCATTCGATGTTCTGCCGTCAAGTGCAAAATGAATGCTGTCCGGCTTGGTCTGGAGTGCTATGTTACTGTACAATGGAGGTTGATATACGAAGGAACTTCTAACAGTTGCAGGAGATTGTTGACAGTGATAATGAGAAAAGAGGCAAAGACTTATTAATAAAAGCAGCATTGACTTTCTGATTGTTTTCAGCAGGAAGTATTTTGTTTTCCTAGCAGGGATGCGTTCCATGATGCAATAATTTGTTATTGAGAAATGTGAACGATTTGAATATCATAATAATTATAGCAATAAAGCTAAAAATCATGGATGAAGTGTGCCTGCAGTGGAATGTTATATTCTTGCCGTATGTAGATACAAAAAGACATAATTTTGTTGACGTTATAAGTACAATCCATTATTATTTAGTAGGTTCAATAATGAGTAGTTTTTTGCGACAAAAAGAAACCAATAATACTGGGAAAATAATTCTATAGAGGTAAAATATCCTGACATAAAAATTTTCTGCAAAGATGGACGCAGTTCAACTGGAATATCTAGGTGAAATAATAACGGAATAACGAGGTTGAATTTGATCTGGGACCTAAAGGTTAATTAAAAATGAGCCATAGGTGTTAGCCCAGTTGACTAATAGTAGCATAAAACATTGTAGTTGAGATTTGATCTTACAAAATGGGATTAAATTTTGGTTACCACACTTTCATTAGTCCCAAAATGTCAAATCATGAATCAGGAAACTAAGTTAGGTAAAACCAAGTTAGGACTGCTAAATTTAGCTTCGTACTTAGGTAATGTGTCTCATGTATGTAAAGTAGCAGGTTATAGCCGGGACAGTTTTTACAGGATCAAAGAATTTGTACGATACTGGTGATGAAAATGCGCTGTGTGAGATCAGTCGTAAGAAGCCCATTCTTAAAAATCGTGTCGATTCCTTCATCGAAGAGGCTGTGTAAAAATGGCCTTTTACTATTCTGCCTTAGGTCAGCAACGGGCTAGCAATGAACTGCGTAAACAAGGGTTTTTTATCTAAGCTGCTGGGGTTAGATGTGTTTGGCAACGACATGATCTTAAGGTCTTTGATAAGCGTTTAAAGGCCCTGGAAGTCTGTGTAATCCAGAATGGTCTCATCCTGACTGAAGCGCAGATGATAGCCCTATAGCGGAAAAATGACAACCGAGAATCCCTTGGTGAGATAGAGACCATGCAAGCGGGTTAACTGAGATATCAGGGCACTTTCTACTTAATAACGATCAAAGGTGTGGGAAGGATTTATTAGCAAACTTTCATCGATACCTACGCCAATTAGCTTTTTGCTAAGCTCTATGGCTGCAACCAGCCCTCACATCGGCAGATACATTTAAGGACCAGGTACAACAAAGAGCGTCAAAACAGCGGTAGGTATTGTTACAGTAAAACTACCATGCAAACGTTTATTGAATCCTTACGTTTAGCAAAACAAAAGCTACTGCATGATCTACATACAGCAGCCTGATATATAAAACTTTTAACCCCTTGTTTTTCGGATCAAATACTAAATATTACAATTTATCTATTGTACGTAGATTTACATTTGTAAAGACCCCCAAATGGAGAAATAATTCCACTTGGGGGGTGAGAAACGTTAATTCTATTTGGACATTATATTTCCAGAGACATGATACCCAAATAGTAAATGTTAAGACCTTAATCCTGGTTGGCTTGTGGTATCAATTGGATTGGTCCCCCCATTATTATTAATATTTGTTATTGATGTATTACCTATAGTTTGCCGTTGCAGAGTACCTAAGTCAGGCCAGCCTGCCTCAAGACTTGTAAAGTCGTTTGGCCCCGGTTTAACGGATGAGTTGCCTGATGCTGCTGTATAATGACAATCGATTGGTGCCGATAGAATTTGAATGCAGGTAAAGAAGCCGTCGCCAACTCCAAATCCTTCATTACTATTAGCTACCAAACGTCCATTATTAGCTGTGTTTTCCTGGCGATGATTGGTATCTGATTTGCTTGGTAGAATAGCTGCCGCTATGGCCGACGCTGTAGTTAATGCTAAGCTTACTATAGAGATATTATTAAATGATAACTTTTGCATTGTTGAATATTTTTAATGGATAATATTATTTACTGAATGGCCATCAGCTTTCAATAATAAAATTATTAACTGTTGCTGCAATTTCAATGCAGTGGAAAGTTACTTTTATTTTTTTGGCAAAGGAGGGGCGGGATTGCGCCGTGAAATTAAGAGTAATTGTCTTTTCCCAGTTTGATTGACTCTATAGAATGCATCGTTTTCAATTAGTAAAGCTTCTGAGTTGCCTTCTGCATGCTTTGTATCTGTATTTATGACTCTGCCATTAAAACGAGAACAAATTGTATCTGCTACAATCGTATGCCCAGTAATTATATGATTTACCTGAAATTTAGCAAGAGTACTATCTAATTGCTGACTGGTTGTTCTTTCATGTCCTTGATTATAATATCCTCTAAACCAAAATGGGCCTGTTTGGGAACTCATTATTGTATTTAATCTTGAATCTTTATATGTATTTGAGCTATTTGAATATTCTGGCCTTGCAAGATCATTTATCTCTTTCAACGTAATATCCATTCTGTTTATATCAGATGAAATACCTCCATGCATGAATAATATATTACCAATTCTTTCAACGATGTTTTTTGTACGAAGCCATTTTCCTAACTCACTATTTTCTGCATAAATACTTCTTAAGTTTTTCTGCATCATTTTTGCGTTTTCCTGATACTTTGCAACAACATAATTATTGTCTCCCTGTAAATTCATAATTTCATGGTTGCCAAGAATGAAATGGACATATCCTCCTTTAATCTTAGCTTTTTCTTCCAGATAATACATGAGCCAAAGACACTCTGTTACTTGGTTACCACGATCAAACATATCGCCGCAAAAGACTAAATGCCCATCTCCAAATACCCAATTAAATTCATTATCGATGATATTGTTGGCTACCAATAGTTTTCGAAGAGCTTCGAAATTTCCTTCTATATCTGATAATACAAATAATTTATCCGGTCTGGGATATTCACAGGATTCGTTTATAATATTATTTTTTATAGAAAAAGGTATGCGCTGGTTCAAGTCTGATACAAAATATTGTGCCAAGAGATTATTCTTACTGCTTTTCTCCGTGAGCATTTTGTCACCGTTAAATTTATAAATGGTAATTTCTTCGTCATTGTAGAATAGATAAGGGCCGTCTTGTCCAAGGGCAAGATGTTTATTTAGAAAAGCAATCATGGCCTGTCCATTATCGCGTCGTGGATCAATGGTTTTATTATCTGCTGGAATAATTCTACCTTTTTGATCGGTGAAAAGTATACTTGGATAACTGCTAATATAGTTATCCAATATAAAGGAATGGGCAATTCCTTTTCCTTCTGTATATACATTTTTGCCTAATCCAGTTGTATATTTTTTCTGTATGATACTATTTTTCCAATGTGAAACATTTTTATCTGTAGACACGTTGACGAATACGATATTTGTGTCGTTTGCAAAATGTTCCTGAACTTTTCGCATTGCCGGTGCCATTTGAATACAGCCTGTGCACCCTGTAAACCATAAATCAAAAACAACGATCTTCCCTTTGAAACTTTTATTATCAACAGTATGGTTTTGAGTATCGGTTAATGAAAATGGAGATAGTATTTGTCTTTTGCTTTTTTCTCTATATTTTAGTTCGAATGTTTTTACTATTTGTTTGTACTCCTCATGCCCTTGCTGTTGATAATAATCAGTTAGTATATTTTCAATTTTTGGTGTAAATCCTACTTCTGCTAAAACTCCTTTAACAAACCAAAATGTATATGCCATGCATTGCTCTTTATTCTTTCCTGTTCGTTTAAACTTTGATAAATTGTATTTTGCGATATATTTATCCTCTGGGTCTTTGCCTAAAATGGGAGTGTCAGATTCAATTGTTCTGAAAAATCGCCCTATCCCCCTATAGGCTTCTAATTCTAAAAGTTTCCAAGAATAATATGGTTCGGGTAAGGTCGTAGAATTTCTAAGCCTTTTGGAATATTCATTATCTATTGTCGAGTCATAAATTGTACATAAATCTTCGTTGGTTAGATTAAATAGATTAGTGATTCCATATTCTGCTTTACGGCGCATTAGGCTTGAGAATTTTTCTATTCTTTTATTTTCAACATCAGTTAGAATATTTTCTTCTATATTTTTGTAACTATAATCGGATATTTGATCTTTGTACCGTTTGAGATATTGAAGAAAATGTTTAGCTTTTATATTTAGGTATTCATTCCATTTTAAGTAATCTTCAACTGATTTAAGGCCGCTGTAAGGGCCTGAGAGTTTATTTACGAGGTCTATTTTCGCGAAACTATCATTCATTTGTTTTAGCCTATAGACCAGTTTGAATTTTTCTGAGCCTTTCCCTGTAAATTCCGGATTCATAATGTTCAAATCTATTACAGTACTATCTCCTGGTTCAATGATAAAGGCTATAAAATTTGCTTTTCCTAAAAGCGGACTGACAATTAGCTGAGAGACTGTATCCTCTAATATCCATGTAGCGACACCATTTTTTACTGTAGCAGACGCTGTACTAGCTTTGTCCAGATATGATTTCATAGTTGATGGATATAGCCTGAGCTCTACAATAGAGTCTGCGAAGTGGTCAGGTGTTTTGATTTGAAGCATCATATGTGTTTTGCCGTTGGTTAAACTTGAAGTGGACTGTAGATGAGGCTCGTTGGCAGCGTAACTTAGGATAATGAGCAAAGCAAATAGCATCGTTTTCATTGTTGTTATGTGTTTTTTGTTATTGATTAATACCCTTTATTTTGTAAAAGACCAGCATATCTAACGTCTTGTAACGGAATTGGAGCAATGGATTTATCGCTTGGGTAATTTAAATCAGTAGCGCTTGATAATTTAGCGTCTTTCCTATGAACCCCTTTATTCCAGCGCTGAAGATCATACATCCTTATACCTTCAAATGAAAGTTCTTTTCTTCGTTCTTTATATATAGAGTCTATCAAAGCAGATTCTACAGCATCAATTGGAACGATTTCTGGATTCGATCTCATTCGTATCGCATCAAGGTATTTTCTAGCCGTTTTTTTCATCGCCAGTCTTTGCTGCCGCCTCCGCTAGCGTCAAATATGTTTCAGATGCACGAATTATGGCTGGATAATAATCTGAGGATGGAATTATATGAATGCCTGATACTCCTTGTGGAAATTTCTTAATATTCCAACTTCCTGATTGGTTAATTACCCATTTTGCACGAACGTCTTCTGGAGTTTCTGTTATTATATTAGCAATATCGTTCGTAGCTTTAAATGATTTTTCTAAAGACCATCCCATAAAGAGATTCACCAACCCAGTTGTTAAGTCTGTAATTGGGGTTAGTTGAAACAGGGTTTCAGATGGCTCATTTGGATTGAACTTAAATAGCCCATCGGGATAACCTTGTGCAATTGTAAGCAAAGGAGTTCGATTAATAACTTCCAGTGCATGAGTTATAGCATTAGGGTAATCTTCCTTAAACAAATATATTCTTGATAACAAAGCTTCTGCTGCGGCTTTGTTCATGTAGCGAGAGTCTGCTGTGGATTGTGATAATAGTTTTATGGCAGTATTTAAGTCTTCTATAAGTGAATTATATACTGTCATTACAGATTGACGACTAAATGGGACTGTTACATCAGAGGTTGTAATGTAAGGAATTCCAGGATGAGAAGCATCAGCTGAATAATTAAAGGGTTGCGCAAACACATTCAATAATTGGAAGTGTAGTAGGGACCTAAGTGCAAGTGCTTGCCCATGTATAAAATCTACTTTTGTTTCATTGTTTCTTCGAATGGTTGGGGCTGTTTCAATTACGAAGTTGCATTGCCTTATTAAATAATAATAGCTTTTCCAGAGTCCATTCATCGCCTTTGAATTGCTAGCAAAATCTCCAGAATATTCTCTTTTGTCTTCAGCTATTTGTGACCATGTGTAATGAAATAAATATGGTTGATTTACTATCGCAGTTGGAAGAATGTTGTCTGATACTAACTCTGAATAAACTGCTCCAAACCCTGCTTCAAAATGTGTATTAAGTGAGACGTATATTCCATTCATGTATTGATTGAGGGAGGAAAGGTCCTTTACATAGGCTTGTTTATTTAGGATGTTTGTAACCTTTACATCAAGGAAGTCTTTCTTGCAGGAGAAAATAACTATAGGTAATATAAGGTATGCTGCGTGGTATATATTTTTCATGATTGTTGTTTAAAAATTGGTTTGAATTCCAAATGAAAATGATCTGGCTTGCGGATACATAAAAGTTCCCGCACCCAATGCAGTTGAATTTTCTGGGTCTTGTCCGGAATACTTTGTAATGGTTATTAGATTATGCCCTTGGATAAAGATTCTTAAATTATTTAAATGTATTTCTTCAGTTATTTTGCTAGAAAAAGTATAAGCGAAAGCAAGATTTGATAATCGTATAAAATCTCCTTTGAGTAGATATCGTGTTGAAGGAAAGGTGCCTTGGTCCGAAATAATTCCATTGTCTGTTACCATACTCCCATCTAGGAGTCTTCGTGGATTGGAAGCTATATCACCATTAACTCTCCACCTTTTCAAGGCTCCAATATTTTGATTATAATAAGGATTTGTTCCGTCATTCTGCAAACTATTACCTCCATAATAAAATATTTTGTTGCCATATTGGTAGTAAATGCTACAACTAAAGTCAAATCCTCGCCAGTTAATACTGCTACTAAATGAGCCGAATCCATCAGGTTGTGATTTACCAACAATTTCTCTTTTAGCGTTGGATAATATTTCAGATGGTTTTCCCGTAGTGGAGTCGATCCATTGAGGTCTTCCTGTAGAAGGATTTACTCCTGCCCATATGGGTAAATAAAAAGAGTTAAATTCTTGACCTACCTCATTGACTAGAATGCCTGTAGAGCCGTATACTGTTAATTTGGGATAGAATGATTTAACTAATTTGTTCTGATTTCTGCTCCAATTAAATGAAACATTCCAATGGAAATGCCTGTTTTGAATCAGATTTAGAGAAGCAGAAAGTTCAACTCCGGAATTTTTTAAATCTCCTATATTATCTGTATAAAAAGTAAAACCCGTTGCAGATGCAATATTAATATCGTCAGCAATCAGATCTGAAGTTTTTCTATTATATAGATCAATTGTTAGATTTAGTTTCTTTTTAAATAAACTGAATTCGATTCCTGCGTCCCAAGTGTACGTTTGCTCCCACTTTATTCCTGGGTTTCCCGTTGTAGACAAAGGCACTGATACTACTGGATTTCCTAAATATTTCATTATGTAAATTCTGTCAATCGAGGACATTTTTTGAATAGCGGAAGAGTTGCCTGCACTTCCAAAACTTCCCCTTAACTTTGCATATTGCATAATTCCTTTTGCGAATTTCATGAAAGATTCATCTGAAAGAATCCAGCCTAGTCCTACTGACCAATAGGCGCCGAATCGCTCATTGTTGCCAAAAAGAGAAGAACCATCTGCGCGAATACTTGAGGAGACATAATATTTACTTTTTAAATTGTAGTTAAATTGCCCAAAGTAAGAAAGTAAGGTATTCTTGTTATTGCTACCAAGGCCAGAGGAAGATACCCCTCCGATTGGTTGATCTTGCAATGGGTTACTTGCTATGTCTGTTACACGAACAGAAAGATTTTTTGTAGTAGCTATTTGAGCTTCCTGGCCGAGAATAAAGCTAATTGAATGATTGTTTAAAATATCCCTAGAGTATGTAAGAGAATTGGTTGTGATAATATTTGTTGATCTGAAATTTTGTGATTCTACACGCCCTTTCCCTGGTGTTTGATCTTCTGGTAGTATAAAAGATGGATGTGTTTTTTCAGTTAGTTCATTTGAAATAAAATTAACTCCTAAGGTTGAACTTAAAGTGAAATTCTTTAAGGGATTTATTTCTAATCTGACAGTCGTTAAACCTCGATATGCGTGATTGCGATTAATGTTAAGTTCAGTAGCAGCTAAAGGGTTTGAACGGAATGTAGAGCTATTAATTGTAGCCCCAGTGCTGTAGTTATATAAGAATTCACCATCTATGTTTCTTATAGGCAGCAAAGGAGAAATAGTTAAGTATGATTCATTGTCTATATTGAAGTTTTGAACATTATACGAGATAGCTGTGTTTAGGCCAATATTGGCCCAGGTAGCTAATCGATTTTCATAATTGAAACGTAGAGATTGCCTGTCGTAGTCAGTTCCTTTTGCTATGCCATTCTGCTTATAATGCTCTATGTTGAGGTAAAAGCTACTGCGTTCAGTTCCTCCTGAAATAGAGAAATCATTTCCGGAAGTAATTGCTGTAGGCCGAAATAGCTCCTTTGACCAATCCTGCTGAGGGTAGAAACTGGTATCCCCGGAAGCATATACTATATATGGAAATTTTGATAATAAATCTGATTTAATTGCTTTATCTGTTATACCTGGTAGCGAATTCCTATATGTTTCGTATAATAATTCTAAGTATTGGTCTTGATTCAGCAATTCTATCTTTCCATCTAGTCTTTGTGAGAAATCTGTTTGGTGTTGGAAGGTATAAGTGTTTTTACCTGCTCCTCCTTTTTTTGTAGTGACTAGAATTACACCATTGCTAGCCTTAGATCCATACAAAGAAATAGCAGATGCATCTTTTAGTACTGAAATAGACTCAATATCTGATGGATTTAGTTGAGCCATTGGGTTATTTACCGGCACATTATATGCTGATAGCTTATTATCAGTAACTGTGGGATCTTGCGTAATAGGTACACCATCTATAATGATCAAAGGGTTTCTAAAAGTTTGCCCTAAAGCTGGATTGCCGCCAGTGGCAATGCCCCTAAGCAGAAACTGCGAAGGGGCGCCACCTGGCTGACCATTGCCAGAGGTAACCAACAGGCCGGGTACGAGGCCCTGAAGGCTTTTATCGAAACTTGTGTTGGGCATAGAAGCAATTTGCGTACCTTTTACAACTGAAACAGCTCCCGTATTTGCCCTATTAGTAGTAGTACGATAGGCTACTACAATTGTTTCATCCAGAGATCCTGCAGTAATGTTAAGTTGAGTAAGTATATTTTGACTTCCGGCAATCCTGATCTCCCGCGGCTGATAGCCAACAAAGCTAAATCCCAGCACACCGTTGGCTGGGACTGTCTCCAGGAAAAAGTTTCCGTTGACATCAGTCATGGTGCTACGCGTAGATCCACGGAGCGCCACAGTGGCACCTTGTACCGGCTTTTTTTGTTCATCGATGACCTTTCCGCGTACATCAATGAACTTTGCGCCAATATCCCTGACCGTGTCTTTTACTGTGCTGGCTATAGGCTCTTTCTTGCGGACGATGACAGTTTGGTCCACCAGGTTATATGTGAGGGTAGTCTCTTTAAAGCAAATACCTAAAACTGTCTCCAGACTGGCATTTTTGACTTCTATATTGATCTTTTTTACCCCCTGCATCATTTCCGTATTGTATACAAAGGAGTAACTGGTCTGCCTTTGGATGTCCTTAAAGATTTCCGGAAGCGTAGAGTTCTTTTTTGATAAGGTGATCCTTTTGTCTGGTGAGTTGGATTGAATGTTCGCATCAACCTCATTCCCCTGCGACACATTCACAAAAAATAGCAACAACCCACAAATCACGCTCACTATCCGAAACCATCCTGGTGATACGAACAATTTTGAACCCGATGACCATGATTGAGGTCGTTTTTTGACAAAGCGCTGCCATTGCGATAGGGCTGGCAGGCCCCCGCAAAGAGGATTGAATACCATAGTAATTGAAGGTTGATCCGGTAGCAGTCAGCATTTTTATTGACTGCCCGGGGGTTAAAGAATGACTGCTTACCGCCGGTGCGACGATAGGCAGCTTTTTCCGGGAAAATTTACTGCTTGTGGTTTTTTGCCCCGGCTGTTCCGGCCGGGGCATTTCATAGGCGATTCAATGGTCTATGGTAAAGCAAATCGCGGGCAGTGGCGCCTGTCACAAGGAACAGGCTTCTTAATGTTGCGTAGGTTACTGCAGAATATGCAGTAGGGGAGGAGCATAAGCGCAAGCCGGCGCAAAATCCTAATACTCCATTTGGATAATCGCAGTTGAATGTGTCGGGAGCGGTAATGGCATGGTGCGCGGAGCCTTACCGTATAATGATTTTATTATTGTCGATTGTAAATGCTATGGTCCCTGTCAGCTCCAGCATCTTCAGGAGCTGGCTGAGTGGCATGTTGCGCTGTAACCGGAAACTGTAATGAGCATTGCGCATGGCGGCTGCCTCTTTTTCAGAATGTTTGTCATATTCAATTTCCACATTGTACCATAACGCTACCTGTTCCATGATGGTTTCAATGCTGGCATTCGTGAAGCTGAACCAACCATCTTTCCAGGCCAGGATTTCTTCGGTATCTACCTCACTATTCACTGTTATCTCAGCAGAGGAGCCATTCTGGAACAGCGCCTGCTGACCAGGTAATAAGCCTACTGCGGCTCCCTTTGCTGTACTCACTTTTACTTTTCCTTCAGTGAGCGTGGTCGCTATTTCATTTTTGCGGTAGGCATTCACATTGAAGTGCGTGCCTTTAACTTCTACAGTTCCCTGTGCATCGCCATCAGCAGATTTGATGGCTACGAGGAAGGGCACTCTTTCGCTGCTTCCTTGTTTATACTGTTGCGCTATTTCAAAATAGCCTTCTCCTTTCAACTCTACTTGTCGATGCGTATTGTCAAATCTGGTTGGGTACCTCAATGAAGAATTAGCGTTCAGCCAAATTTTGCTGCCGTCAGAAAGTGTCAGCCGGAAACTGCCGCCACGAGGTGTAGTGACCGTATTATAACCTGCAGTTTCCGGATACCCGCTTACCGCAGTATATAAGAGCTCATCCTGTTTTTTCAACAGGAGGGCATTTCCTTCTGTGGCCAGTTGCCCATCAGAGGCACTATCCAGTTTGATCAGGGTACCATTTGCCAATTGCAGACTGGCCCTGTTATTACTCCCTGGTGCCACATCATGGGCATAGGTAGGGTTTTCCGAAGCTATATTTGTATCCGCCGCTTGGAATAACCACCAGCCAGTAAGGAGCATGCCTGCAATACCGGCGGCTGTCATCCACCAGCCTGTTCTTTTATATAATGCTTTTACGGGCGCCTGCAACGGAACTTCCTCACTGATCCTTTGCCGGATACGGGCATCATCCAATTGTCCAAATTCTTTCAGCATTTCTTCAAACTGCCCGCTATCAGAAATGGTGTTATAGTAAGCGGCATTGCTGCCGGAACTATTGATAAATGCATTTAGTTCTTCCCGCTCTGGTTCGGTAATGGATTCGGTCATTTCCGCATATAACAGGTACGAGATCCGTTCTGCTTGATTTGTCATGGTCGTTCTTTTTCTGCTCTATCGGATGCCTTGCCCGTTCATCAATTAGCAGCTATTAGATAGTAAAAACAATCAAGCGGCTATTTGGCCCAAAAATGTCTTAACAAAATTATTGCAATTAACCTTTTGGTAATATGGGCGGGCGACGTATAGTATTTAGTGAGGATACGAATGTGGAAATTACTAAGTGCTGTCGGATTAGCGCTTCAGAAAATGATACAGCATACCTATTGCTGCAAGGCTGTAAGAGGCCCTGTGTATAAAAGCAGCACGTAATAATTGAATGGCATTTGCTTTCTGGTTACGGACAGTTTTGGCAGTTATATTTAATTGTTCCGCTATCTGTTTATCCGAAAAACCTTTCAATATGAGCTTAACAATCCTTCGTCTTTTAGGCGGCAATTGTTCTATATCGTGGTAGACCCGGCTCAATAATTCTACGGTTATCTCGTGGTGAAGAATGGAGTCCTCTTCATCTGCCAGGTAAGCTAATTCCCGTTGTGCAACAGACCTTGTACCAGAAGAGCGAAGCAGATTGAGACAGGCATTGCGGGTAGCTATGAATAAGAAGGCCTTTACATTGTGCAGGGTTTCGAAGTCTTCCCGCTTATGCCAGATCTTTATAAAAATTTCTGCCACCACGTCTTCAGCATCCGGGCCACTATTGAGCATTCGCTTCGCAAAATAAAAGACCTGCCGGTAATAGTAATTGTAGATCTTGGTGAAAGCTTGTGTGCTTCCATTACGAAACGAAACGATCAGATCGCTACTGAGATTTTGCATCAGGCCAGGACGTTTGAAATGTTTAGCGTATATGAGTTACCCGCATGGTTTCAGGTTGGGATTGGCTGCAAGGCTTCAAGATCTGCGTTGCCACGGCCATTGAACCGGAGAAGGGCTGGAAAAATTAGTAGTATCCAAATGTAATCTTTCCTGATCATTAAAAGAATCTCATCAAAAAAATACATCCGGATTTCGGGCGCGAAAATAATGCCTGTATTCAGTATTCAGCCATCAGGCATATTATGGTATTAATAACAAAATGAACGAATACAGGTCAGAGAGTTAGATAAAAAATCTTGATTACGGTCAAGCATAAGGGATACCACTTATCCTTGATTGTCTACAATTGGCCGACTTTCCTCAGGATTGGTTCGTCCCAAAATATTTTTCTTAATTACCACTTATGCCTTACTGTTGTGTTTAGTGTACGCATTATAAAAATAAATTATGAGACTTTTGACGCATTACTAACGTTCGTTTTTACTTTTGTCCCGAAAACGATCTTGTCATTACAACTCATGTCGGTTACCAGGCTCGGATTATCCTTCACTCAGGGTGTTCTTCCCGGTTTCCCTCCCGGCGTTTGTCCAAACCAGACTGCCGGCTTAAAAAAATTACAATGAAAGCTACCAGCAACATCCTGCTCCTGCATGAAGTAGGTATGAACGACCTTGAACTGGTCGGCGGCAAAAATGCTTCCCTCGGAGAAATGCTTCAGAACCTCACCAAACTCGGCGTCAACATCCCCGGAGGTTTTGTTATTACCGTACATGCCTACAACCAGTTTGTAGAGCACAATGGACTTGCGGGCACTATCCGTAAACTTGTGAAAGAGATTGATTACGACAATGTGGAATCGCTTCGTCGTGCAGGGCTACAGATCCGTAACTTGGTGAGGAACTCCAAGTTTCCGCCATCCCTTAGTGCGGAGATCATTGAAGCCTATTACACCCTGTCCAAAATTTATGACCAGGATGGTACTGACGTAGCCGTTCGTTCCTCTGCCACAGCAGAAGATCTGCCAGATGCTTCCTTCGCCGGCCAGCAGGAGACTTACCTCAATGTCCGTGGTCCTGCCGCTCTGATCGATTCCGTCCGTAATTGCTTTGCTTCTCTCTTTACTGATCGCGCTATCAGTTATCGGGAGACGTTTAACTTTGATCATTTCCAGGTAGGCCTTTCGGTTTGCGTACAGAAAATGGTACGTTCTGACCTTGGTAGCTCAGGCGTGGCTTTTTCTCTGGATACTGAGTCCGGTTTCAAAGATGTAATTGTCATTAATGGCTCTTACGGTCTCGGTGAAATGGTAGTACAGGGTAGCGTTTCCCCCGATGAGTTTATCGTTTTCAAACCCACACTGAAAAAGGGGTTTTCTTCCATCATCGAGAAAAAATTAGGCGTCAAAGACCAGAAGATGGTCTACGGTGATGATCCCGACGAGCGTGTCCGCATCATTCCTACCGAGCATGTAGCCCGTTACAGGTTCTGCCTGAATGATGAGCTGATCCTTAAATTAGCCAAATGGGTATCGCTTATTGAAGATTACTATACTGGTATTAAAAAATACTGGTGCCCAATGGATGTAGAATGGGCGGTGGATGGTCTTACGCAGGAGTTGTTTATTGTGCAAGCTCGTCCGGAAACGATTCACTCCCGGAAAAAATACAATACCATCACTGAATATGTGATGAACCATCGCGCCGAAGATGCGAAGCCTATCCTGAAAGGCATCGCTGTAGGCGATAAGATTGCTTCCGGAAACGTAAGCATCATGTACTCCCTGGATAAAAGGGTAGTGGAAGGTCATGAGTTTAAAGAGGGAGATGTACTGGTGACAGAAATGACCGATCCCGACTGGGAACCCATCATGAAAAAGGCCTCGGCCATTGTTACCAATAAAGGTGGACGAACCTGTCATGCAGCAATCGTTGCCCGGGAAATGGGCGTGCCAGCGATCGTTGGCTGTGGTAATGCCACCCAATTGCTGCAGGAAGGACAGTCTATCACTGTTTCCTGTGCAGAAGGGGATGAAGGCTTTGTTTACAACGGTAAACTCGAGTACCAGAGGACCGAAACTTCCCTGGATGAACTTCCCGGCATCAACACCGCCCTGATGCTGAATGTTGCTTCACCGGCGCTGGCTTTCCGGTTCTCCCATATCCCTAATAAAGGTGTAGGATTGGCTCGGGAAGAGTTTATCATCAATAACTATATCGGCGTTCACCCGCTGGCGTTGCTGGAACACCAGCAACTCAACGACCCCGAATTAACCAAGGCCATCCAGCAGCTCACCAAAGGATACCAGAGTGAAGAAGAATTCTTCATCAATAAGCTCTCCTATGGTATCGGTAAGATCGCTTCTGCTTTCTATCCTAATAAGGTGATTGTTCGTTTCTCAGATTTCAAGAGTAATGAATATTTCAATCTGCTGGGTGGAAAATATTATGAGCCGCATGAAGAAAATCCGATGATCGGCTGGCGTGGCGCTTCCCGCTATTACTCGGATGTTTACAAACCTGCTTTTGGTATGGAATGTAAAGCAATTCGCCGGGTACGGGAGGAAATGGGACTGACCAATGTAGTGGTGATGATCCCGTTCTGCCGGACGGTTACAGAGTTGGTCAAAGTGAAACAAACCATGAAAGAGTTCGGATTGGTGCAGGGACAAGATGGGCTGGAAGTATACCTGATGGCGGAATTGCCTTCCAATATCCTTATGGCAAAAGAGTTTGCAGAGCATATTGATGGCTTCTCTATCGGTTCCAATGATCTTACCCAGCTGACTCTCGGGCTTGACCGGGATTCTGCCCTGGTAGCTCATTTATACGATGAAAGAAATGAAGCAGTGAAACGTATGATCAGCATGCTGATAACTACCGCAAAAGAAGCTGGCGTAAAAGTAGGTATATGTGGTCAGGGACCTTCTGATTTCCCTGATTTTGCGCAGTTCCTGGTAGAACTTGGCATCGACAGTATCTCTGTTACTCCGGATTCAGTGATTAAAACCATTAAAGCCATCAATAAAATAGAAACAGCTCAGCCAGCAACCAAAACTGTTCGTCAGGCAGCAGCTGTTTCTTAAAGCATCTTTCCTGAATTGTAATTTGTAATGTTGAGTTACGCAAGGGGACCGTCCATCTGGGCGGTCTTTTTTTTGTTTTCTTTCAGGACAAGCATGTATAATATTGGGCTGCGGTAAAAATGCAGTAAGTTCTGTTAATTTAGTATGACTACACAATACCCCTGATCCCTACTTTATACCGGATTTTCCTACGCTTGGATTCAGCCTGTTCAAATAAGAGAAATACATCCACTATGAGTGGAGGGATTGAAACTTTATCCATAAGTATAAATACAACCTTATGTATACCTTATCTTTTAAAGGAATGTCAATTGTTGGATTGTCATTGGCAATATCTTCAGCACTTGCTTCAATTTTACTGCCAGATAGAACTAAAAGAGAAAAACAGATAAATTCTGCCAATAACGGTGTTTTAGTAGCTGAAAGTTGTGAAGCTATTGGAGGCGATCCATATTTCTCTTGCTGCCCGGTACCTCAGGGACCATTTGATTGTCATTATACAGCCAATTCAGGAACAACCGTTCCTCCTGCTGTGACAAGCGCTGCTGCATGGCCTGGACGAGTTGGGCTTTGGCAAACTATAGGAAATACATCAATTACGAATATAAATGACAATCCTGTTGATACCACAAGCCAGCCTGGAGCTAGGTCATAATATTGTTGGATTTAGATCTCTTAATGATATCCCCTCATCTGTTTAAAAAAAATCTTATGAAACTATTATCATTAATCGGCATACCAATAATTGGGATAGCATTGGCGACAACTTCTGCCGCAATAGTTTTTTTAGTGCCTACCAAATCTAAAAATGATCGGCAACCAAACTCTGAAAATAATGCTCGATTAATATTGATGAGCTGTGAGGCTGTTGGAGGTGATCTATATCCTTCATGTTGTACCGAAGCTGTTCCGCCATTTGATTGCCATAAAACATTGGTTACGGCTACTACGGAAACACAAGTAACAAGTTTTGAACTCTACAATAATGTACCGAGGCAGACATGTAATAATACTTCCGTCTCTAACCCTATGAACAGTGTGAATACCACAAGTATATTGGGCCCGCGATCCGCGGGATGTTAACAAAAGGCACATCAAACAAACAACTAGTAGAATTGTCAATTTGTGTAGTACGGTGAATACTACTTTTAACTTCAAAATCTTTTTTATGAGAACCTATTCCTTTACAAATATTTCCATCATCGGTCTGGTACTTTCCGGCATTTCAGCCCTTATTACTTACTCCGGGAAGAAAGGCGAAGTAAACAAGTTCCAGTTGAATACAGCTGATAACGGCATTCTTATAGCTAATAGTAATGAAAGCGTAGGGGGAGATTTTTTTGCTACCTGCATTCTTGTGGCAACCGGTCCATTCAACTGTCATTTTACGAATACTACAGCTTCCTCTAACACGGATGTTACCAGTTTAGAGTTCTGGTGGCCTTACGGGTTTCTACAAACCATAGGTAATACTTCAATTAGCAATCCTAACAACCAGGAAGATACAACCAGCCAGCCTGGTTTGCGGTCGGCTACATAAGGCATTAGTTCTTTAATCATACTTCCTCCCCTTACTATACAAAAACTCCCTATAACTAAACCTCAACGTCAACTGCACAAAATCCTCCCGTATCAACGACCTATTAGTAGTCCCCCTTCTGCCCGCTTCCAGCGAAATCCCATACGCCAGCCGGCCACCTGCGTACCCGCCATACCCCACCGTACCGCCAAACTCTTCTATTGGCTCATTTTTTACGCGCAGATAGGACCGGCCTACAAATCCGCCGAACTGCCAGTAACTTTTCTCAAATCTCCGGTTCCAGGCTTCCACCTGCTGGGAGAACTGAATGCCGGCAGAAAGGCGCTGGCTATTGACGAGCGACCAATAATTACCCTTCATCTTTGATGAAGCCCAGTCTTCATAGGAGTAATCCACCGCATATGTGGTGCGACCATTGTTTGTTACTGCAAGACCCATATCATAACTCCAGGGCAGCGTGAATTTGCCGGTCTCTACTACTTTGTCGTTCAGGATCTCGGTGCTGCCTTCTGTCATCAGCAGGCTTTGCTGCCGGTTCAGGTCGCTCTTGGTAGTGACTTTTCCACCGAGCGACAACATGGTCTTTTTGCTAAGCTTGCCCTGGTACAATCCACCCAGTTCAAACCGGAAATTATGGTAGTAATCTGTTTTCTTGGTCGTGATGCTGGAGGTCAGTAAGCTGCTTTCCAGGCTTTCGGTCTGGTTGATAGAACCAAAGATGAAAGAAGAACGTACCCCCAGTGAAAAGTTCCTGTTAAGCTGGAAGGAGTTGGTCCAGCCCACATTGTACAGCCCGCCATCACCTTCATAAACGACGCCATAGTTTTCTTCCGCGCCTTCCACGTTGAGGTTGCTGCGGTATGAATAGCTCACATAGCTGAAGGGCGTAATGCTGAATGCACTGGCCCAATGCTTGTTCAGCTTCATGGCTACCGAGAAATGCTTGACGGCAAAATCGCGGGCGGTATTGTCGGTGCCAACACCGATAGGATCACCGGTATATTTGACGGTCTTGCCCACAAAAACACCGTTGACCAGCACATTGCTGCGTTCCAGTCCGCTCAGGGATGCCGGGTTCTTGAAGAGGATATTGGATGGCGTGCTCAGCAGGGCCATGGAAGTGCCCGACATGCCCGCACTTTTGTCGTAGTACCGGAAATCGATATCACCAATGCCATAGGTAGAGTAGGGGGCATTGATATCCTGTGCACTTACCTCCTGCCACAGCGCCAGTAATAATAAAATGGAAACACTTACTTTTTGCATACACGGGTTATTGGGTGGTGGTCAACACCGTTAGTTTGAGTCTGGTTTTGTACTGCGATTGCAGGTGGCTGCCGATAAAAGCCCTTTTAAAAGAGGTAGTGGAGCCGGGGTATTCCTGCATCACAAACAGGCCGAGATTGGCGGCATTGCTATTGGTCAGCAGGTAGCTGATATAGGAGGTCAGGTTAAAACTGTAATAGGTATTGATCCGGTAGATATCGTCTATGATAGGAGTACCAGTAAGCGCGCTGGACCCATCAGCCCCTACCAGTGCATAGCCGATATTATTGGTGGCATCTGTCTGGGCCAGGAAGAGGGAAGGCAGTTGCAGCCCGCTGCCGGTATATTCAAAAGTGCCTTCTACCGGTCGCAGTTCAAGCTCGGCGGATAGCAGCCGAAGGGTTTTGCCCAGGGTCAGGATCTCCTGCAGGGTCGGGAAATTGATCTTCATGAGTACACCGGTTCCGCTCTGGGTTAAGCCGATAGGCTGTGCTTCTGTACTCGGAAACTCCTGCTGCCGCGAATAAGTAGGCTCCAGCATAGTACCGGTACGGTCTGTCAGCACCTGGTTGAACTGGTAACCGGTGCGGGTAAGATAGAATTCCAGCACCTGCTCCGTGTAGTAAGGAATAGTAGTATGATAGTGCAGTCGCATGCGCGTACTGCTGTCGGTAGGGAAGCTGTAAATGGCGCCCAGGTCGTCCGCTGCTACGCGGAGCGACAAACCCTTGAAATAACTCAGGAAATTGCTTTCTTCTGTAAACTCAGTTCCCTGGTTGTTGATCTTATCGAAGAATTCCTTTCCCTTGCTGTCCGGAAGCCGGAAATGCAGCGAGTCCAGTGAAGGACGGATGCTCTTGCGGAGGGACGCCAGCGGGGTCGGTTTAGTCAGCACGGAAGAGGTATTGTACAGATAGGTCTGGTACGTGTATTCCGGCTGCTCATCCAGTTCGTATAAGGAATAGGTCATGGGCTTAGTGCTGTCCCCATAAAAATCTGCTTTGGGATGTAGGACCACTACCATCGAGTCAAATATGGCGTCATCCGCCAAAGGACTTGAAGGGATGGGGTTGGGAAGACCAAACTGGAAAAAGCTGCGGGTAGTGGTAGTCCCGGCCTGCCCGTCCTTATAGCGACCGGCAAAGATGATGCTGTTGCCGGAAGTAGGGAAGGAGTCCACCACAAACATGGAAATAACGGGCGTAACAGTATCCAGGGAAATGATCCTGCTATAACTTTCGGGGAGGTCGCTGCCGAACTGGATCTCCTGTTTCTCGCAGGAGAGGAGCAGGGTTGCCTGCAGGGCCAGACAGGCAAAGAATAAACAGTGCAGTTTTTTCATTTGCCTGCAATATATCCGGGGCCCCTTGGGAAATTTTGTTATTATATATCAGCATAGCGGAATAATCGACCAGTGAATGCTTTCTATCTGCGAAACTGTTCCAGGGTTCGTCCCCAATTTTATGCTATCCGACAAGGATCGCCTGGCAGGTTTTTGAACACAAAGAATTAAAATAGCTTAGTCCTGTTTCCCCTTTCGGCACCATTACCTATGCGATGTATCTGCCCAGTATGCATAGCCCATCACCGATCTACCCAACGCCAGGTCTTTTCCTTTCTCCACCATTGTCTATGCTATGTATCCACTCAGTATACATAGCCCATCTCTTGTGTACCAAACGCTACGTCTTTTCCTGTCCGGACCATCTTCCATACTATGTTTCCGCCATTTACACCTAACCCTATCCTTTTCACATCCCAACAACTTCAACTACATGTACCTTACCATAACAAAGCAGCTTTCTCCTGCTTCCGGATACAGCTCCCGTATCTTTCCTGAACCTTTGTAACGCCATAACCATATGCTGGTACCACTTATAACCGCCAATTACCTTCTTCCACCCGCTCATCCCGATAGATGAAATCCCCGATTTGGTCGATTATAGTTCATTCACCATCTATTTTACCACCATTTTTGGAAAGTCCCCGAATACTTTTATCAAAATATCGTGATAAAAAATTAAAACTATGCGGATGAAAATTTTGTCTTGCACTGGGCTGGCCCTATTGATCCTTTCCCTCCCCCTGACCCTGCTGCAGAGCTGCACCACGGATACCGACTCGGATTCCGATGTCATCGGTAACTGGAAGCGCAGCGAAGACTTTAAAGGCGACCCCAGAAGTGAGGCGGTTTCTTTTGTGATCGACGAAAAAGTTTATGTAGGTACCGGCCTCTTTTCTACCAACGCCCTGTACAACAATCTTTTTTACCGCTATGACCCCGATCAGGGCTACTGGCAGGAAATTGCACCCTTCCCCGGACAAACAAGAAGAGGCGCCGCTTCCTTCACCCTCAACGGAAAAGCCTATGTGGTTGGCGGATACAATGGACCCGACAACAAAATGCTGGGCGATGTATGGGAATATGATCCTTCCAAAGACCTGTGGAGCCAGAAAGATACTTTCCCCGGTGTTCCGCGTCGCAATGCCGTAGCTTTTTCCATCGGCAGCCGTGGCTACCTGGCTACAGGATATGGCACCAGCTCCCTGTCCGATCTCTGGGAATATAATCCCGCTTCCGATACATGGGAGGAAAAGGCCAGCATCAAAGGCCGCAAACGCTCACAGGCCGTGGCTTTTGTCTATGATGGCAAAGCCTATATCTGCTCCGGCAATAACAATGGGGAAGTGCTGACCGATCTGCAGATGTATGATCCTAACCTGAACACCTGGGAGGAAAAAAGAAAGCTCACCAATATCAGCGATGAGTCTTATGACGATGACTACGCCAATATCTCCCGCTATGGCGCCACCGCTTTTGTACTCAATAACAAAGTATACCTGGCCACCGGTAAATCAGGCTCACTGCTCCTGGACACCTGGGAATATGATCCCCCTACCGATCAGTGGATCCGCAAGACTTCCTTCGAAGGCATGGGACGTGAAGGCGCTATCGCTTTTACCAGTAAAGGCAGAAGCTTTGTATTGCTGGGCCGCAGCGGCACAGAGCCTTACGATAGCATGTTCGAATTCTTCCCCTATGATGAAGTGGATGAATACGATAATAATTAACAAACTATTGGCTGCCTGTTATAGATCAGCTAAAATTGACTAAAACGGCAGCACCCACCGCGTGTCTGCCGCAGCGATAGGGTAATTTTAGGGCCTCATTGCTTATGATGCACAAAGAAAGAGCGACGGATATGATGGCAACAGTTCTCGGTTTCAGACCGGCGAACAGGGTTGTACAGCGACTGCTCGTGATCGGCCTGCACATTGTGCTATGGGGTCTCTTCCTTACCCTTCCGCTATTGATCTACCGGATCGAGATCCTTGATAACTGGTTCCTCTACCGGGAGCTGATCAATAAATCGTTCCTGATCTTACTCTTTTATTTCCATTACTATTTCCTGATCCCCCGGTATTTCCGCAAGCGAAGAGTAGGCAGGTATTTCCTGTATGTAACACTGACCCTGCTGGTGATCTGCATCCAGCAACTCACGGTTGAATATTATTTCCAGAGCCTTTTCCGCCAGCGTGCTGGCCTGGTGATGGCCGGCCGGCAACCCCGCATGGTTCACCAGCTCACGCCTTTCGCAAAAGCCACTTCGCTTTTCCGGCCTATCGGTAACCTGGGTACGGATAGCGCACACTCTGGCCGCAAATCTTTTGGACAGGTGCTCAGTGAAGAAAGACGTGCTGTCATCAGCAATCGCCAGGACACTTATTATCCGGAGGCCATGCCTGCCATGGGAAGGACAAGGCCCGACAGGAATGAACGCTTTATCACCCCGGGCTTTTCACCGAGGTTCCGTGACCGGATGCTGATGCTGCACAACGACCCGCTGTTCCATGAAAGAAGAAGATGGATGGGTGGTATGCGCCGCGGGCTTTTTATGTTCGATGGTCCACAGCATACTAACGTCAGTGGTTACCCGCTGCAAACGGAAACGCCGCTGATGGCTGCTGCCGGGATGGGCCTGCCGGTCATGAGTTTTCCTTTTGCGCTGATCGACAGCCTCGTGCACCAGGGCATACTGCCGCTCAACAGTTCGGCCCAGTCCAACTACGTGAATGAGTTGCCGATGGAGCAGCTGCTCATGCCGCCGCCTGGTCCTTTTGCCACAGCACGCATTCCCTCGCTGAAGATATTTGGCGCAGAAGTGCCGCTGGTAGCCCTGCCCATGATCATGATGGACACGCTGACCTCCGCCATCCTGATCCTGCTGATCAGCGGTTTTATCAAACTGGCCAATTCCCTTATCATCAGTGAAAAACAGAAAAAGGTGCTGGAGAATGAACGGCTCAATGCTGAGCTTAATTTTCTCAAACTCCAGATCAACCCGCATTTCCTGTTCAATACCCTGAATAGTATCTATTCACAGGCACACCTGAAATCCGAACAAACTGAATATTCCATCCTCAAGTTCTCCCAGATCATGCGGTATGTGCTGTACGACAGCACCAGCGAAAAGATCCCCTTATCCAAGGACCTGGAATATATCCGCAATTATATTGACCTGCAGAAGCTGCGCATCTCCAAAAATGTCACTATCCACTTTACGGTGGAAGGAGATACGGACCACCTGGTCATTGCGCCCCTGCTGCTGATCACATTTATTGAGAATGCTTTTAAACATGGAGTCAGTTATTCTATCCCATCAGAGATCAGGATCGGCATTGCGGTGACCGGTCGGACCCTGACGCTGGAAGTCGGCAATGCCGTCACCAGCCAGCAGCCGCCCGATGAAAGCGGCGGTGTGGGGCTGATCAATGCCAAACGCAGGCTGGACGTACTTTACCCCGGTCGCTACCTGCTGGATGTGGTGGAGAATACCTCCCTGTATATTGTAAACCTGAAAATCGATCTGGATGACGAAACTGAACTGCCTCATCATTGATGATGAGCCCTGGGCCCTGGACCTGTTGGAGGATTTCATTCAAAAAATACCCTATCTCCGCCTGGCAGGCAGGTGCGAAGGCCCCGTAGCAGCCCTGCCGTATTTTGAGAAAGAAGAAATAGACCTGATCTTTCTCGATATCAGGATGCCCGATCTCTCCGGGATCCAGTTCCTGAAAACGTTGTCGAAAAAGCCTTCGGTGATCTTTGTCACGGCCTACAACGAGTTTGCCGTGGAAGGGTATGAGCTGGATGCTATCGACTACCTGCTGAAGCCGGTTCCCTTTGATCGGTTTGTGGCGGCTGTCAGCAGGGCGCAGGAGTACATCGGCTACCGGAAGAACCGGAACAGCCAGCGCAATGATGATTTCCTGTTCATCAAGACCTCCCACAAGATCCAGAAGATCTTCTACAATGATATTGTATACCTGGAAGGGCTGAAGGACTACACCCGGATCCACCTGGCGGAAAGTCGCAAGCCTGTAGTGACGCTCCAGAGCCTCAAATATTTTGAGTCGCGGCTGCCCAGTGAGAACTTCATCCGGATCCACCGCTCGTACATTGTTTCGCTGAGAAAAGTGGATACTGTGGCGCGGAAAACAGTTTTCCTCGGGGAAACAGAGCTGCCCTGCAGTGAGCATTACCGGAATATCCTGTACGGGATTATCGGCGAGAAATTATAATCTCCGTCCTTGTCAGCCACAGGCAGCGCAGCATCGGCCCAAAGCAGCAAGCCATTTGGTTCGAACCAAAAAACTCACTGGCCATTTCAACCGGGATGCCAGTAGGAGATTGGGAGCGAATCAGTGACCTCAGCCCAGGGAGTAACAGCATGCAGGCCATTTCCCCAAAAGAGAAAGCCATTTTGGTTCGAACCCAAAAAACTCACTGGCCATTTCAACCGGGATGCCAGTAGGAGATTTGGAGCGAACCAGTGACCTCAGCCCAGGGAGTAACAGCATGCAGGCCATTTCCCTAAAAATGAAAGTCATTTGGTTCGAACCAAAAATATGGCTGAGCAATAGCCTATCCACTTTGTGATACAGCGGGCAGAGGAGCAGCCTGGGCCGCGCCGGGCTTTTCAAAACTGTTGCGGGTTACCGTCGCTCGCCTCCGGCGAGTGACCCCTATCTGTTAGCCTCCGGCTAACTTTTGAGCCTCACCAGTCTGTGCGGGTACAAGAGACAACGGAATAGCCGTCCCTTACCGGAGATGAGCGACGGTAACCTGACCATCCGGGGCCAATAACGTAGTTCTCCCAGTCCTTTTTTCGGCCGCCGGCCGCAAATTCCCGCAAAAAAATCCGCTAATGGTCTGTTAAAACCACAAATTCGTTATATTCGCCTGCGCCTGAAAATGCCCTCCAGCGTTGCCCGCCTGAATACACAGGGCAATTTTTTTTCAGGTGTAACGTTCACTGAGTAGAAGCTCATTTTCAAAGGGTAGTAGCTCCAGGATCGTTTCCACACCGGCAGCACCGGAGCAAATCCATCAAAAAATTTAGTAGCTGTAAGGCTTTTGGCTGCTTTACATTGATTTTCTGATTTTTAAAAGGCTTGGGTCCAATGCAAAAACCGATTAAGTTAAGGCTGGGAAAAAGCTTACGGTTTGGCCTCCTGGTGGTCATCGTTTGTTTTCAATGGTCGTTCAGCACCAGCTTCTCCGTCAGCCCCCTATATCTTCCCGTTCCTGGCGCTGTAGCCAATGACGCGCCCCCTGATGCTGATCCCGATCCGGTACATACCGGCAATTTCCACAAAATGGCCTGGTCTCTGGCCAAGATGGCCGTGTATGACAGCCTTGGCCTGGAAGACCTGGGACTGTCCCGCTCCGTTTTCCAGATGGCCCTCCGTGGTATGGAAAAACTGCAGCATACCGGCCTGGTGAAGACCAGCATACTGTCTATTGTGGATTTCAGCAAGCCCAGCAGCCAGAAAAGACTGTTCATCATAGACCTGGAAAGCTACCAGCTCCTGTTCAATACCCTGGTGGCCCATGGCATGGCCTCCGGCAAGGAAATGGCCAGCATCTTCTCCAATAAATCCGGTTCCCATAAAAGCAGTCTCGGTTTTTATGTGACCGGTCAGACCTATCAGGGCAGCAATGGCTATTCCCTCAAGCTCTCCGGCGTGGAAAAAGGCATCAATGATTACGCCATGCGCCGGGCTATTGTTATGCATGGGGCCGACTATGTCAGCGAGTCCTGGGTAGATATGCAGGGTTATATCGGCCGCAGTCAGGGTTGCCCCGCTGTTCCCCCGGAACTGTCCCGCCCCATCATTGACGAGATCAAGGATGGCAGCTGCTTGTTCATCTACCACCCCAACTCCAGCTACCGCACCCGGTCCCGGCTGATCCGTTAGTTATTCACAAACACATACTGACTGGTAATAAAAAAGCGTTAGCTAACGGTTCACACCCTTTATCTTTGGCAACTAATTTTTTTGTTTATGCTAAAGGTTGGCGTATTTGGAGTCGGTCATCTCGGAAAATTTCACCTCAACAACTGGAAGGAGATCAAGGACGTAGAACTGGTTGGTTTTTACGATCCTTCCGATGTGGCCGCCCAGGAAGTCACGGAAAAATACCAGCTGGCGCGGTTCCTGGACCCTGAGCGGTTGCTGGATGCCGTTGATGCCATTGACATTGTTGCTCCCACAACTTATCATTTTGATCTCTGCAAGCTCGCTATCCGTAAGGGCAAACATGTATTTGTGGAAAAGCCCCTGGCCAATACCATGGATGAGGCCCGCGAACTGGTGAAACTGGTTAAAGAGTCCAACATCAAATTCCAGGTAGGGCATGTAGAGCGTTTTAACCCGGCTTACCTGGCCGTACAGAACCTGGACCTCCAGCCTATGTTCATTGAAGTCCATCGCCTGGCCCAGTTCAACCCCCGCGGTACTGAGGTGAGCGTGATCCTGGACCTCATGATCCACGACATTGATATCATTCTCAGCCTGGTGAAAAGCGAGGTGAAAATGATCTCTGCCAGTGGCGTCGCCGTTATGACGGATACCCCTGATATCGCCAACGTGCGCATTGAGTTCAACAACGGCTGTGTGGCCAACCTGACCTCCAGCCGCATCTCTATGAAAAAAATGCGCAAGATCCGCCTGTTCCAGAAAGATGCTTATATTGGCATCGATTTCCTGAACAAGAAATCGGAGATCATCAAGCTCAAAACACCACAGGACGTAGACGCATTTTCATTCGATCTTGATTCACCACAGGGCGGCAAAAAGACTATCGCCGTCATCAATCCGCAAGTGCCGGAGATCAATGCCATCAAAAAAGAACTGGAGGCATTCCGGGACGCTATCACGGGCAATACCCCGACCAAGGTCTCTGAAGTAGATGGTTACAGGGCTATGGATGTAGCACACCAGATACTACAGAAAATAAAAAACAATAGTATTGTCGCATAGGCCTTTTGTTGTTTCCGGGAAAAAGATCAGCAGCAGCTGGTACCTGTTCAGCGATACTATCGCGGCAGTGCTTGGCTGGATGGTGCTGTATTTCTCCCGCCGGTATTTCCTGGACGAAGAACTCTTCAACGAAGACGGCCTGATCCTCAACCAGCGCTTCTGGATGGGGCTGGCCCTGGTTCCCCTGGCCTGGATCCTGTTCTACGCCCTGACTGGCGCCTACCATTCGCTGTACCGTAAATCCCGGCTGGGCGAGCTGTTCAGCACCATCGCCCTGGCCGTCATGGGGTGTACCGCCCTCTTCTTCGCTTTCGTGATCAATGATCCCCAGACCAATTACATTTATTATTATAAAGCTTTAAGCACCTATATACTGGCGCAGTCCCTGCTGACCTGGACCGGCCGCTATTTTATCCTGGCCGCCGTTAAAAAACAGCTGCTGCGGGGCGAAGTATATTTCAACACCCTGCTCATCGGCGGTAATGGGCTGGCCACCCGCATTTACCAGGACACCCGGGAAGGACTGCAGCTGGCAGGTTACCGCTATACAGGCTTCCTGGCCGCCGGACATGAGCCCAACGGCATCCGGGACCTCTTACCTCAATTCGGTCAGTTGCAGGATATCAGCCGCATCATTGACCAGGAGCAGATCCAGCTGGTAGTGATTGCCGTGGAGAAAAAGGAAAAAGAACAGATCGGCCGCATTGTGGATGTACTCAGCGAAAAAGATGTGGACATCAAAATGGCGCCCGATGCCCTGGATATCCTCTCCGGTTCTGTTCGCACCAGCAATGTACTGGGCGCTATCCTGACGGATATCCGGACCGACCTGATGCCTGACTGGCAGCAGAATGCAAAACGGGTGCTGGATGTTACCGTGGCTATTGTCAGTATGGTCCTGCTATCCCCGCTATTGGGCTATGCCGCCCTCCGGGTTAAGTTCAGCTCGCCAGGCCCCATCATTTATTCCCAGGAAAGGGTAGGCTACAGGGGACGCAGGTTCTCTATCATTAAGTTCCGCTCCATGTACCACCCGGCAGAGACCAACGGTCCGCAGCTTTCCTCCACGCAGGACCCGCGGGTAACCAGTTGGGGACGAACCATGCGCAAATGGCGCCTGGACGAGCTGCCCCAGCTCTGGAATATCCTCAAGGGCGATATGAGCCTGGTAGGCCCCCGCCCGGAAAGAGCCTGGTATATTGACCAGATCCAGCAACGTACCCCGTATTACAATTACCTGCTCAAAGTGAAGCCTGGCCTCACTTCCTGGGGTATGGTCCAGTTCGGGTATGCCGAGAATGTGGAGGAGATGATCCAGCGCATGCAGTATGACCTGATCTATATCGAAAACTGCTCCCTCGCCCTCGATCTGAAGATCATGCTGCACACCCTCCGTATTTTATTTATGGGAAAAGGTCGGTAGGTATTATTTTTGGCAAAAGCTTATACGTGTACAGAATCCTCTTGTTCCTTTTCTGCTGGCTGCTTGCTGTCCATGCCCGGGCCCAACAATCCTACTGGCAACAGGAAGTCCACTATACTATTGACGTAAGCCTCAACGATACCACCCATAGCCTTACCGGCTTTTTAAGCCTTCAGTATATCAATCATTCGCCCGATACCCTGCACTATATCTGGTTCCACTGCTGGCCCAATGCCTTTAAGAATGATCGGACCGCCTTCAGCGAGCAGTATCTGCAGAATGGCAAGACCGACTTCTATTTTGCCGACAGGGATAAACGTGGCTATATGAACCGCCTGGATTTCCGGGTGGATGGCACTCCCCTCAAAGCAGAAGACCATGAACAATATATTGATGTCATAAAAGTGGATCTGGAAAGCCCGCTGCCACCCGGCGGCCGGCTGGTCCTCACTACGCCTTTCTATGTCCAGCTGCCCTACACTTTTGCCCGCATGGGACACCGGGAGAAATCGTACCAGGTTGCTTACTGGTACCCCCGTCCCGCCGTGTACGACCGCAACGGCTGGCATGCCATGCCCTACCTGGAACAGGGCGAAGGCTTTGGCGAATTCGGCAGCTTTGACGTCCGCATCACCCTGCCCAAGGAATATATAGTGGCGGCTACCGGTGAGCTGGCGGAACACGACTGGAAGCAGGAAACCCGCTCCGCTCAGGAATGGCAAACCATAGCCGACCGGCAAAAACAGCTCATCAACAGCCAGAGCGGTAATAAGCTGCCTCCCCCCAAATGGGGCCAGAAAAAGACCGGCTTCAGCCGCACCAGGCCCACCCAGATAGAACTGCCCACACAAGGACTGAAAACCCTTCGCTACCGGCAGGACCGGGTGCATGACTTTGCCTGGTTTGCCGATAAAAAATATATCGTCAGTCAGGATACCGTGCAACTGGCCTCGGGCAGAACGGTGCAGGCCTTCACCTATTACACACCTGATCATAAAGAAGAGTGGACCAATAGCATCAGCATGCTCAAGGACGCCATCCGCTTCCGGTCTGCACTGATCGGCGAATACCCTTATAATGTGGTCACGGCAGTGGAAGCGCCTATTGGTTTTGAGGGTGGCATGGAATATCCCACCATCACCAGCATAGCGCCCGGTTTTTCCGGTAAAAGCCTGGACCTGCTCATTGGCCACGAGGTGGGCCATAACTGGTTTTATGGCATTCTCGGCTCCAATGAACGGGATCATCCCTGGATGGACGAAGGCATCAACAGTTACTACGATAAACGCTACGAACAATGGAAATACCCGGAGCCGGAAAAGGACGACTGGGCCAGCAAAAGGCTGCCGGCTGATGAAGACCGCCTGCTGCTTTCCATCATGACAAAGCCGCACAAGGACCAGCCCATCAGTACCGCCAGCGCTGATTTTGCCAATCTCAATTATCACCTGGTGGCCTATGGGAAAACTGCCTTCTGGCTGCAGCAGCTGGAATCCCGGATGGGCGCCCAGCGCTTTGACAGCGCCATGCGGGCTTATTACAGAGAATGGCAGTTCAAACATCCGGCGCCGGCCGATTTTCAGCAGGTCATGCAGGCCCATGCAGCTACTGATCTGGGCGGGCAGTTTGAACTGCTGCATACCAAAGGCGATATAGCGCCTTTTGCCGGTCGCAAAAAAGTACAGCCCGTTTTCATGTTCTCCCTGAAGGATCCGGAACATGTTAACTATATCAACTGGTTCCCGCTGGTGGGTTATAATATGTATGATAAATGGATGGCTGGGTTACTGGTGCATAATTTCTCCTTGCCGGCCAACAAATTCCAGTTTGCGGTGGCGCCGCTGTATGCCTTCAGCAGCAGCCAGCTGAATGGGATCGGCACCCTGCAATACAATTGGTGGTCCGATAACAGGATCTCCAAAATACAGCTGGGCCTGAGCGGCGCCCGCTTTTCTTCCCTGGATGGTATTGACAGCAGCGGCAATAAAGTGTTTGGCGGCTTTTACAAGCTGGCACCCTACCTGCGGTTGCATTTCAGGAACAGGAGCGCCAGGAGTACCGTTGAGAAATGGCTGGAATGGCGGACTTTCTTTATTGGGGAAAGAGGATTTAATTATGTGCAGAAACAGGAGGATCAGCAATACTATCCCAAAGAAGCAGGCTGGCAGTCGCGCTACCTGAACCAGCTCAGTTTCCAGCTCACGGATTACCGTAAGCTCTATCCCTACGATGTACAGTTGCAGGTACAGCAGGGCGAAGGATTTTACCGGGCATCGGCCACAGCGCATTATTTCATGAACTATGCCAGCGGCGGCGGCCTGCAGGTGCGGCTCTTTGCCGCCAGGTTCGGGTACCTGGGTGAGCGTACACCCCTGAAAGAATTTACTACGGCCGTATATCAGCCCAAGCTGACCGCAGTCCGGGGTAACGAAGATTATACCTATAGCAATTATTTCCTGGGCCGGAATGAATTTGAAGGCTTTGGGGCCCAGCAGATCATGATGCGGGATGGCGGGCTTAAACTGCGTACCGACTTGTTCCAGGGATTGCAGGGCCGGTCGGACAACTGGGTGGCAGCATTGAACCTGAGCACCAACCTGCCAGAAACCATCTTCCCCAAGGCCTTTCCTGTCCGCCTTTTCCTGGATCTGGGCACCTTTGCCGAAGCCTGGAATAAGGACGCTGCTACCAGCAAGTTCCTGTATGTAGGCGGCCTGCAGCTCACCCTGTTCAGGGAATTGCTGCATGTATATGCACCCCTGGTCTACAGTAAGGAGTTCAGGGATAACCTGAAGACAGTACCGGAAGAAAACAAGTTTGGGAAGAAAATATCTTTCAGCTTCGATATTCACCGTTTTAACCTGAAAAAGCTTTCTCCCTATCATTTTCCCTATTAATACGATGGCCAGCCTGGACATACACTATTACCGGAGGGACCAACTGGACAGCCAGCGATGGGACCAGTGCATTGACAATGCTGGTAACGGTAATGTATATGCGTATTCTGGTTACCTGGATGGAATGGCTCAAAACTGGGACGCTCTGGTGCTGAATGATTATGAAGCCGTGATGCCGCTGACCTGGAACCGTAAATGGGGTATTCCTTATTTGTATCAGCCGGCCTTTACGGCTGCTGCCGGTGTTTTTGGGAATGGGATCACAGGCACGGTGTTGCAGGCTTTCCTGCTGGCCATCCCGCGTAAATTCAGGTTGATAGAGATCAGCCTGAACAGCGGTAATATGGCGCCGTTGCAGGAATTATTGTCCAGGAAAAGAGTGGGGGAGAAAGAGCAGGGGGCTGTGGATGAACTGCTGCCGCAAGGCCAGGGCATAGTGGATGCGGATTTACAAAAAGAGCATGGTTCGGCTGACAAAATGCAGCTGCCGGAACAAGGGATTACTGATGCTGGTTTGGCGAAAAAACAAGTGCCTGATGGGGCCGCTCTTCCGACAGGCTTCGAAAAGCCTGGGGCGCTGATTGTCCGGAATAACTACCTGCTGGACCTGCGACTTCCTTATGAAGCGCTCTGGGCCGGTTACCGGGATAATATCCGGCGCAATATCAAAAAGGCGCAGCAGGCAGGACATCAGTATGGAACGGGGATCCCGGTACAAGAAGTGATCCGCCTGGCGCAATGGCAGGAGCAGCAGCGCTCAGGTGTAAAGACAGAAGATTACAACAGGTTCATTGCATTATATAACCATTTGCTGCATGCAGGGCAGGCAATGACCTGCGGGGTCCGGACCGCCGGTGGAGAACTGGTAGCCTCCTGTGTGTATTTCTTTTCCCACAAGCGTGCCTACTATATATTGGTGGGAAACCATCCGAATGGCAGGACGGGAGGGGCCTCTCATTTTTTGATAGACAGGTTTATCCAGGCGCATGCGGGGCAGGAATTGCTGCTGGATTTTGAGGGGTCTGATCTGCGGAACCTGGCTTTTTTCTATAGCAGTTTCGGGGCTTCGCTGGAGACCTACCCGGCAGTCAGGGTGAACCGGCTGCCCTGGTATGTCAATCTCCTCCGGAGGGGTTAGATGCCCATTTCTCTTTCTTCCAGGATCTTTTCGGCTATCAGGATATCTATCGGCTGGGTGATCTTGATATTTGTCGTCTCTCCCTCTACCAGGTTGATCTTAACGCCCAGTCTTTCCACCACACTGGCCTCATCTGTAAAACTTTCTTCATATTCCTGTTCAAAAGCGGCCTTGATGATATCACTGTAAAAGGTCTGTGGGGTCTGGATGATCCTGACCTTGTTGCGGTCAATATATTCGTTGCCCCCGATGGTGGCGATGCGGATGGAATCGACGGCTGTTACTGCGGGAATGGCATTACCCCGCTCCATGGCCTTCTGGTAGCAGCGGCGGATCAGCTGAGGGGTGAGCAGGCAGCGGACCCCGTCGTGCACAAAGACAATAGAATGCTGGTGGATATGGTCCAGTCCCTTTTTGACGGAATGGAAGCGGGTTTCGCCGCCTTCGGTCATCCAGATCCTGTCGGGATCATGGGTGCTGCGCAGGATCTCGTGACCTGTTTGCAGGTGCTGCTGGGGCAGGACCAGGATAATGGTCAGGTCAGGGAAGGCGTTCAGGAAAGCAGTGAGGGTATACCAAAGTACCGGCTTATCCCGCAGGGGGAGGAACTGCTTCGGTACGGCCGTACCCATTCTAAGGCCGGACCCGCCGGCCACTATTACAGCATATTTTTTCATAAGTCAGTTGTCCGGGTGAACCAATCGATGGCTTTTCTGATGGGAAACATGCCTTTAGCGGCTATTAATGCCCCTATCGGGTCTATTCACCACCCAGAATATCTCTTTCAACCTCTTCCATCTGAACAATATCCCAGGCTTCGCTCTCCGTGGGGGTAGTGTTCATTAACTCCAGGTAGCCGGCTTTGTCCAGGGCGTTTTCCACCCCTTCCTGTAGCTCGCAAATGACAAAAGATGCGTGGTTGTCGTAAAAATGCTGCTGGATCTTTAACAGGTACTCCCCGGCAGCATCGTCAATGGTTTCGATGTCTTTCAGGATAAGCACTACATTTTTAACGTCATTTTGGAGGAACGGAAGCAAACTTGCGTCCAGTTCTGCTGTCATATTAGCAGAAAGATCCGTCTCTTTGATGCTAATGACATGGAATTTCTCCTTGGTATCAATTTTGACCTTCATAACACACTTTGGAATTGTTAACAGCCGTTAATAAAGCGGCCCGAACAGATGTCAAAAATATTCGTTATTATTGTATAACACAACAAATTACAAAAATGGATAACAATTTTTCAGCCCAGGTGAAGGAGATTATTTCGTTTAGCAGGGAGGAGGCTCTCAGGCTGGGGAACGATTTTATCGGGACCGAACATTTGTTGCTGGGGTTGATCCGGGAAGGGGAAAATACTGCAGTTCGTATTTTAAAAAGTTTCAATGTAGACCTGTACGAATTACGGAAGGAAGTAGAAATGGCAGTGAAGGATAAGACCGGTAAAAACATCGCCAACATAAACAGCTTACCGCTCACGAAACAGGCAGAGAAAGTTATTCGGGTAACCGTGCTCGAGGCAAAAGCGCTGAAGAGCCCAACGGTGGAGACCGAACACCTGATGCTCTCGATCCTGAAGAACAAAGAAAACATCGCTACACAAATTCTAAATCAATTTGACGTGGATTATGATCTTTTCAGAAACGAATTAGGCGTGGTTAAAAGTAATGATGTGCGCAGCGAATATGCTGATGAGAATGAAGACGATTTTGATGATGAAAAGAAATACTCACAGCAGAAATCAAGGGCCCAGGGCAATGCTAAAAGCAAAACGCCTGTGCTCGATAATTTCGGTCGGGATATCACCCGCCTTGCAGAGAACGGCTCCCTGGATCCCATCGTAGGCCGTGAAGCGGAAATAGAAAGGGTATCACAGATCCTTTCCCGCCGTAAGAAAAACAACCCCATCCTCATCGGTGAGCCTGGTGTTGGTAAAACGGCTATCGTGGAAGGCCTGGCCCTCCGCATTGTACAGCGTAAAGTATCCCGTGTATTGTTTGATAAACGCGTGATCTCCCTCGACCTCGCCGCACTGGTGGCCGGTACCAAATACCGTGGCCAGTTTGAAGAGCGTATGAAGGCTATCATGAATGAACTGGAGAAGAACCGTGACGTGATCCTCTTCATCGATGAGATCCATACCATCGTAGGAGCAGGGGGCGCCAGCGGCTCACTGGATGCCAGCAATATCTTCAAGCCCGCCCTCGCCCGCGGAGAGCTCCAATGCATTGGCGCCTCTACGCTCGATGAATACAGGATGTATATCGAGAAGGACGGAGCCCTCGACCGCCGCTTCCAGAAAGTGATGGTGGAACCACCCAGCGTGGACGAGACCGTTCAGATCCTCAACAATATCAAATCCAAGTACGAGGACTACCACAACGTTACCTACAGTGATGATGCTATTGACGCCTGCGTAAAGCTGAGCGACCGGTACATCACCGATCGCCTGCTGCCGGACAAGGCCATCGATGTGATGGATGAAGTAGGCGCCCGCGTTCACCTTAAGAATATCAATGTTCCCAAGGATATCCTCGATCTCGAAAAGAAGATCGAAGACGTGAAAGTGGAAAAGAACAAAGTGGTAAAGAGCCAGAAGTTTGAAGAAGCTGCTTCTCTCCGCGATACCGAAAAAAGACTTCAGGAAGAACTGGAAAAAGCAAAGGCCAGCTGGGAAGAAGAAAGCAAACACAAACGTTATCCCATCGATGATGAGGCTATTGCCGAAGTGGTGAGCATGATGACCGGTATCCCCGTTAAACGGATGGTGCAGGCCGAGACTGAGAAACTTCGTCGCATGTCTGAGGATATGAGAGGCATGGTGGTTGGCCAGGATGAAGCCATCTCCAAAGTGGTAAAAGCCATCCAGCGGAACCGCGTGGGTCTTAAAGATCCCAAGAAGCCCATCGGTACCTTTATCTTCCTCGGCCCTACAGGGGTCGGTAAAACAGAGCTGGCCCGCTCACTGGCCCGCTATATGTTTGACTCCGAAGATGCCCTGATCCGCATCGACATGAGTGAATACATGGAGAAATTCACCGTGAGCCGCCTGATCGGCGCTCCTCCCGGTTATGTTGGATATGAAGAAGGTGGTCAGCTTACTGAAAGAGTTCGCCGTAAACCCTATTCGGTGATCCTGCTGGACGAGATCGAAAAGGCACACCCGGATATCTACAATATCCTGCTGCAGGTGCTGGACGATGGTCAGTTGACCGATGGTCTGGGCAGAAAAGTGGACTTTAAGAATACCACTATCATCATGACCTCCAATATCGGGGTTCGCCAGTTGAAGGATTTCGGTGACGGTGTAGGTTTTGCTACTGCTGCCCGCACGCAAAGCTCTGATGAGAACAACAAGGCGGTGATCGAGAAAGCACTGAAAAGGACCTTCTCTCCCGAGTTCCTTAACCGGATCGATGACGTGATCATCTTCAATTCGCTCAACAAGGACAATATCTTCAATATCATCGACATCCTGATGAAGGGTGTAATGAAGCGGCTGGCTACCCTGGGCTTTGCCCTGGAGCTGACCGAAGAAGCTAAGAACTTCATCGCTGAAAAAGGATACGATCAGCAGTTTGGCGCCCGTCCGCTGCACAGGGCCATCCAGAAATACCTGGAAGATCCCCTCGCGGAAGAGATCCTCAATATGCAGATCAAACCCGGTGATGTGATGGTAGCCGGCCTGGACAAAGAAGCCGGAAAGCTCAACTTCAGCATGAAGGAAGAGATCTCCAAATCCGAGGCCTAAGCTGGTCCCGGAGCATAAGTAACGCATCAACGATATCTCTATAAATGGCAAGGCCGTATCAGTCTGATACGGCCTTTTTGTTTTTGGGATACCTGATGGATGCTGGTCGTAGTTTAAGCCATTCCCTGGGCCTGCGTTTATTTTTGATACAATCTCTTTATGTTTTTGGGAGGCTGATGGAGGAAGGTTGTCGCGAACGGGATTGGCAGGAGTTGCGTTTTTGATGCCTCGATATTTTGTGTGTTTGATGTGTGCAAGCGTCCAGCTATGCGATTCACAGGAACTTCGTGTATGATTGTCTTTTTTGTTTTGGGGAGAATGGCGGGCGGTCTGTACTGGCGGTAGGTTGGGGGAGTTGACGGGGAGTAAGCAGGAGATTAAGTTTTGGGAGAGCAAAGCACAGCGGGTATATCATAGTTGTTCCCTGTTATTATTGGAGGCGAGATGGAGACATGCTGTGGGCTGTGTGGTTTTCCGGGCCTTCGTTTTTAATGGATCCTTTTTTGTTTTGTGAGAATGGCGGGCGGTCCGTACTGGCGGTAGGTTGGTGGAGCTGGCGGGGAGTAAGGGGGGTGGAGATTAAGTTTTGGGAGAGCAAAGCACAGCGGGTATATCATAGTTGTTCCTTGTTATTATTGGAGGCGAGATGGAAACATGCTGTGGGCTGTGTGATTTTCCGGGCCTTCGTTTTTAATGGATCCTTTTTTGTTTTGGGAGAATGGCGGGCGGTCTGTACTGGCGGTAGGTTGGTGGAGGTGGCGGGAGAGTTCGTGTTTTTACTGAAATGGGTTTCGTAAAAGATGCGGATGATGGGATTGATCCTGCGGAGTTACAGTGAACAGTAAAATTTGTGGCTGCCGGCACACACTTTTCCTTTGGCTGCCGGCGTTAATAGCAAAGAGTCCCTACGGTTTCTGATGCCGGACCTGGCCGCGGCACTTTCGCAGTGCCATTCCCCCGATCCGGGCATGGAACTTTTAAAATCCAATGCTTACGAAAACCAGGTGACTCACCGTAGTGAGTCCACAATAATCGTCGCACCACTACATTCTTACGCCGTCCTGTCCTGCAGGGCGGCGTTTTTTATACCGGTTGCCCGGGTTTCACTATTTTTGCGGCAGCACTATGAGCAAAAGGATCATTATAACCATCGATGGCTGGTCGTCCTGCGGCAAGAGTACCCTCGCCAAGCAATTGGCCCGTGAACTGGGCTATGTCTATATTGACAGCGGCGCCATGTACCGCGCCATTACTTTGTACTTCCTGCGTAATCATATCGACTGGACCCATGAGGAGGCTGTTGCCCATGCGCTGAGCCTGGTCCACCTGGAGTTTCAGTCTAACCATAAGAATGGTCAGAGCGAGATGTACCTCAACGGGGAGAACGTGGAGTACGTGATCCGCGACCTGGTAGTCGCTGAGAAAGTGAGTGAAGTGGCTGCTATCCGCCAGGTCCGCTCTTTTGCAGTTGCCCAACAGCAACAAATGGGCAGGAAAAAAGGCATCGTTATGGATGGCCGGGATATTGGCACCGTGGTATTCCCAAAGGCAGAGTTAAAGATCTTTATGACGGCTGATAATGCTATCCGCGTGGAGCGTCGCTTCCGTGAGTTATATGAAAAGAATCCCAACGTAACTATCGAAGAGGTCAGGGCCAACCTCGAAATGCGCGATTATATCGATTCCCACCGTGAAGTGAGCCCCCTGCGCCAGGCGGAAGACGCCCTGGTGCTGGATAATTCCCATATCAGTATGAAAGAACAGCTGGACATCGCCCTTGGCTGGGTCCGTGAGCGGCTGGTAAAAGCATAAGGCGGCTGGCTGTCCTGGCTTATGTAGCCGGGTAGTGATGGCCAGGCAGGCTGGTAGAGCTTAGCTTGCTGGCCTGTGGTCTGCACTTAACTGGAGATCATTGTCACATGGCCTGAAGACTCAGGGAAAATAGCGGTTAACAGCTTCGTCAAATTTCGGCCAGCAGTGAGCGGCTGGTGTTGGATATTTCCCGCATCTATTTTAAGGAAAAGCAAAACAGTTCCGTTGGCTGGGTGCGTGAGCTGCTGGTAAAAGCGTAAGGCGGATAGCTGTGCTGGCTTATGTAGCCGGATAGTGATGGCCAGACAGGCTGATAGCGTTTAGCTTCCTGGCCTATGGTCTGCACTTAACTGGAGATCATTGTCACATGGCCTGAAGACTCAGGGAAAATAGCGGTTAACAGCTTCGTCAAATTTCGGCCAGCAGTGAGCGGCTGGCGCTGGATAATTCCTCCATCTATTTCAAGGAAAGCTGAACAGTTCCGTTGGCTGGGTGCGTGAGCTGCTGATAAAAGCGTAAGGCGGATAGCTGTGCTGGCTTATGTAGCCGGGTAGTGATGGCCAGATAGGCTGATAGCGTTTAGCTTCCTGGCCTTGTGGTCTGCACTTAACTGGAGATCATTGTCACATGGCCTGAAGACTCAATGGAAAATAGCGGTTAACAGCTTCGTCAAATTTCGGCCAGCAGTGAGCGGCTGGTGTTGAATAATTCCCCATTTTTTCAGTGAAAAAAACTCGATAAAATATTTCCAAAATTTCCTTCCAAAGGATTTCTACTGTTTTATATCGTAGAATACAAGCAATCTTATCGTACTATAACTGGATTCCTGTGTTTTTTTGTTCATCTACACATTTACAACCGTGAATTACACCGGTTTTTTATGGGAATTACCGCAATATTCTCCGCAGACTCTCATCCAGCCTTCATTTTGCCATTTTTTATTTTTTGTAAGTTTAATTAATCGGTATACTTTTAGTGTGTTCTATACAGTTACTAACTTTTATATTTATTTGATAAGATTTAAAACTGATGCGTATGAAAAAAAGAATTTTGGTAATGGTGTTAATGTTGTTTGTTGTCGGGGTTTGTGTCCTTAGTGGCTGTTCTAAAGAGTCGGGAAGTGGCGGGAAGGTGCTGGAGGATACCGGAAGGCTGGTAGCTGTATATGGAACGGTAGGGGAGCGGCACAATGCTTTTTTGTCGCGCTCTTTTTTAGCGCTGCAACAGCAATTGAGAAAAAACACAAATGGTGCAGGAGTAAAGTTGGCTGATGACAGCTCTTTCCGGCGCCTGGTGATGGAAGTGGCGGCCCGGGAATTGGTGCCTGTGCTAAGCGGCGCCTGGCCGGCCGCCGGCCTGCTCACTGCTATGAAAGCCCATTTGCCGCAGGACCTTACACTGGAAAAATACCCTTCAACGCATGCGGCCGTTGTGGCGGTGTTGCAAGGATTGCCTGGTGTTTCAATGAGCCCTGTATTTCCCCTGGCATTGGCTGCATTGGACAAGGTACTGGAGCGCTGCAACCGTTATCCTGATTCCCTGGAAGTTTTTGCAGGACTGGACAGCCTGCAGGAAACCTGGCCGGGACAACTCACCCGGCCGGCGGAAAGAGAATCCTTCATAGGTGGACTGGTATTGGCCAGGCATTCCTTCCGGTACTGGGCCGCCAATAAAGATTGGGTCAGTGGCCTGTTTGCTGACAGTCTAAAAACTGGCATACCGGCGGATATCATCCTTACAGGTGGTGGCGGAGGCGGTAATGCCAACCTGGTGAATGCAGATGTGCGGGGTATGGTAACTGGTGGCCTCAGGGGGGCCTATGCCGGCGGTGTCTGGGGTTCTGCCATTCCCGGGATCGGCACCCTGTGGGGAGCTGTAGCGGGTGGCCTGGTAGGAGCAGGCGCAGGAGGTTGTGTCAGTTCGCTGGCAGCAGGGCTGAAACAAGCAATCATCAAATAAATCATGTTAATATGAAACATTTACGGTCAAGGTTATTCTGGTCGCTGGTAGTATTGGGTATCATTATCTGGACCATAGATCATTTGTTCATTACCAGGCCCGGGCCACTGTTGATGGAATTACCTTTTTACCTGGTGGAAACGTTGATTACTGCTTTCATCCTGGATGTATTCCTCAGGAAAACGATGCCCGGTTCTACATCCTGGTTCAATAATCCTATCGATAAAAAGCAGGTGGACACTAATACCTCTTCCGTATAAACTGTTGGATTTGTCTTCTGTTGTAAAAAGGGGCCAGATAAAAGGGGCCAGATTAGGGGTGATAAACAATTGGTGCAGGCAATCCCTGTCATTCGCCTGTACCAATTGTTCCAAACCTGCCCATAGCATTGATAGCTGTACAGCCAGACCGGATTTCTGTTGCCTGACTGATCTGTAATAATCTAATAATATCAGGTTCGCGGGTTAGTTGTTTGTTTCAGGTGTAATCAATTGGTGCAGGTTTTTATTCGTTTGCCTGCACCAATTTTTCAGGTAATTTAATTTGGCTGCCTGAAAACGGGGTATTCGGCAAAAGCTTGCATTCTTGTACTGCGGGGGTAGTGCTATTCTCTTTTTTGCGGAGTATCCGGTCGATGACACCAGACAGCGTTGCCTGTCTTTCCATGAATACGTTGTTGTTGTAAAGACTGCTCGTCCAGGTCTACAGGATAACAATTGGTGCAGGTACATAAGCCATTCACCTGCACCAATTGTTCCTTAACGCCGGGATAGCAGGAAAAGCAGTACCTGTTTTCAAACTGGAAAGCCGTTCTTATAAAAATAATTAGCTATAGGGGGTATGGTCGTTTCTATCGGTGGTTTGTTTATTGGTGCAGGTTTCCGCAATTTACCTGCACCAATTTTTTCTTGCTGAAAGATTTTAATTCTTCTTATTACATTCGCAGTCTGTGGGATGGTCCATTTCCTGGTCCATCCGGCTACCGGCCTGACCAACCGGCAGCAACAATCCGGCAATACTATTTTCTATTATCAGCAAACGACTTGTAATGATGAAAACAATATTGGTTCTCCTGGTCTGTACAATAGGTTGGATAAGTTTCCCGGCTGCATCCTGTGCCCAGTATCCAACAGCGGTTAACAGAAAAATCTCACCCGGCAATACTGTTTATTATATCGATCCCGGCCAGGGTAGCGACGAGCAGCCTGGTAAAAGCCCGGCAACAGCCTGGAAAAGCTTCGCGCCAGCCAATCAATTGATCTTTTCTTCCGGCGATCAGCTCAGGATCATACAGGGTGGCAGCTTTGAACAGTCGCTATTCCTGATAGCCAGGGGCTCCCGGCAGCAGCCGGTAACCATTGAATTTGCGCCAGGCAGGTACAACTTTTACCGTGATCAGGCCTTTAAAAAGACATTTCATATCTCCAATACCAACGATGTACCGGATTCTCTCAAAGCCATTGCACTCTACATTTACCAGTCCAGCTACGTAGCTATTAAAGGCAGAGCCGCCAGCCTGGTGATGCGCGGAAAACTGATAGAGGCCTGCATCGACAGTTCCAGTCATATAGCTCTCCAGGGACTGCAATATGATTACCACCGGCCCACCATGTCCGAGTGGAAAGTCCTCAATATACAGGGCCATTCCGCCGATCTGCTGATCCATCCAGATTCCCGGTTCAGTATCAGCGACAGCCTGCTGACCTGGGAAGGCGAGGGGTGGAGGCACCAGCCAGGTTGGTACTGGCAGGCCTTTGATCCGGCTACTGGCGAACTTTCCCGGACTGACCTGAAGCTGGAAGGATTGAAATATAGTCTGCTGGGTGGTGATACAGTGAGAATCCATTTTGGTTCCAATCCCGGCCTTCACACTGGGTGGACTTACCAGAACCGGGATGTATTGCGGGATTGTGCCGGTATGTTCTTCAGGCGTAGCCGGGAAATCAGGCTGCAGAATATCCAGATCCGGTTCATGCATGGGATGGGCGTGGTAGCACAGTTTTGTGAGAACATAAGTATTGATTCCGTTTTTGTGCAACCAGGAAATAATTCAGGCAGAACCTCAGCGGCCTGGGCTGATATACTGCATTTCTCTGGCTGCAAAGGGAAACTGTCGGTCCGCAACAGTTACCTGTCGGCCGCCAATGACGATGCTATAAATGTGCATGGCACTCATTTACGTATAGTGGAGCAAACAGGTCCCAGGCAGGTAAAGCTGCGCTTCATGCATGGACAAACCTACGGGTTCCTGCCTTTTATCCCTGGCGATAGTGTTGAGTTCATCCATGCTGGCAGCCTGCTTTCCTACAGCGCCAATAAGGTAGTGACTGTTCAGGCCCTGAACGATAAAGATTACTTATTGACCTTGCTGAAGCCTGTTCCTGCGGCACTGCAGGCGGAGGATGTACTGGAAAATACTACCTGGACACCGGAACTGCTGATACAGCACAACACCATTACCCGGATCCCTACCCGGGGTGTGCTGATTAGTACCCGCCGTAAAGTAGTGATTGAGCAGAATGATTTTATTCGTACACAAATGAGCGCTATACTGGTAGCTGATGATGCTGCCAGCTGGTACGAGTCTGGTATGGTACGCAATGTCCTGATCCGGCGGAATAATTTTATCCAGTGCGGTGAACCGGTGATCAATATTCATCCTGAGAATAGTTTGTCGAAGGGACCTGTGCATAAAAATATCTCTATCCTCGATAATTATTTTGAGTTGAGATCGGATCAGTTAGTAGCTGCTAAAAGCACAGAAGGTATGCTGCTGGCTGGCAACAGAATAAAAACCAGAACAAGTCTGCCATTGGATAAACTGGTAACATGGAAAGATTGCCAGGGCATACAGATCCGGCAGAATGAAATAGGGCTGAGCTTTCCAGCAAACCATCTTTGAGCTTTTCAGCAAATCCATGATTGCCTGTTGATCGGAACTTTGTAGAAACAAAACAGGCAATGAAAACAATCAATACCATTTATGTGAACGGGGCCTTCGTAACCCCGCATGGTACCGACACTTTTGATCTCATCAACCCTTCTACAAATACCCTGATAGGTACAGTTTTACTCGGCGATGAAGTGGATGCCCGGAATGCCATAGCGGCCGCCAAAGCTGCGTTACCGGCTTTCAGACAGACTACCCGGGAAGAGCGCATTGCGTATTTGCAGCAAATGCATGGGGCGGTTGCGCGTAGAAGAACAGAGCTGATAGAAGTGATGGTGGAAGAATATGGCGGTACGCTACAGTTTTGCCAGATGAGCACCGACATGGCTATTAACAGTATACTCAATACTATCCAGACCCTTCAACACTTCGAGTTTGAGCGGGTAGTGGGTCAGTCAAGGGTTCAGCTGGAAACGATTGGCGTAGCAGGGCTCATTACACCTTGGAATGCCAGCAATAGCTTTATCTGCAGCAAACTGTCCACTGCCATTGCTGCCGGCTGCACTGCTGTCATCAAACCCAGTGAGATGAGCGCTTTACAAACCCAGCTGATGATGGAGTGCCTGCATGAGGCAGGACTGCCTGCCGGTGTTGTCAATATAGTAAATGGCTATGGACATGTGGTAGGAGCAGAGCTTACCCGTCACCCGGATATAGCCAAGATATCCTTTACGGGCTCTACGCTGGTGGGGAAGACAATTGCCCGTGGCGCCGTGGATACCATGAAAAGGGTAACATTGGAACTGGGAGGAAAATCGCCCAATATCCTGTTGCCGGATGCAGTACTGGCCGATGCTATTCCGCAGGCTATAGCTGCTGCTTTTATGAACAGTGGCCAGGCCTGCGTTGCAGGTACCCGTTTGCTGGTACCCGAAGACAAACTGGAAACGGTGAAAACCCTGGTGAAAGCTGCTGTGGCAAAAGTAAAAGTGGGTGATCCCCGGGAAGCTGATACCAATATCGGCCCCATGGTCAGTAAAAAGCAGTTTGACCGTGTTCAACAGTATATCCGCATCGGGCAGGAAGAAGGCGCAGAACTGCTGACTGGTGGCGCCGGTCAGCCGGAAGGATTGGAAGCCGGCAATTTTGTAAAGCCCACGGTATTTGTGCATGTCAACAACCAGATGCGGATAGCCCGGGAAGAGATCTTCGGCCCCGTTCTCTCCATCATCACCTATAAGGATGAGGAAGAGGCTATCAGCATCGCCAATGATACGGACTATGGGTTACAGGCCTATGTAAGTTCTGCTGACACGCAGCGGGCGCAACGCGTGGCTGCCAGGATCAATGCAGGAAGGGTACTGATCAATAAGTTGGGACATGATCCGCTGGCGCCTTTTGGCGGCTTTAAGCAATCAGGAATGGGCAGGGAATTTGGCGTATATGGATTGGAGACTTACCTGGAACCCAAAGCCTTTATCGAGTAATGCTTAGCTTTCGGCCGGCCTGGCCCGTTTAGCAGAAAGGGTGGCGCCGCCGCTGGCAATCACTACCAGTGCTACGGCCAGCCATTGAACCAGGCTTAGGTGTTCCCTCAGGAAAAGCATCCCGCAGAGGGTGGCTACAGCAGGCTCCAGGCTCATGAGGATACTGAAGGTTCGGGCCGAGAGGTGACGCAGTGCTGTCAGTTCCAGCGTAAAGGGCAGGGCGCTGGAGAGAATGGCCAGTGAGATAGCCGGTACCAGCATGGAGCCAGTAAGCTGGGTGAGCCCGCCTGTAAGAAAACCAAAAGGCAGTGTGATCAACGTGGCGAAGATCATGCCGGTGGCCACACCTTCGCCTCCGGGCAGCATGCGTGACGCCCTGCCGCCCATAACAATATAGAGGGCCCAGAAGCCGCCGGCCAGCAGCGCCAGGAACATACCCAAGGGATCAATGGCGGTACTGCCTTTCCAGGGAGCAATCAAGGCAATACCAGCGCCGGCTAGTAACACCCATAAAAGATCCAGAATCCTGCGCGAACCGGAAACTGCCAGCAGGAGCGGGCCAACAAATTCAAGGGTGACAGCCAGCCCCAGGGGAATCCTTTCCAGGGCATAATAGAAGACCAGGTTCATAGCGCCAAGGGAAAGGCCGTAAGGGATCACCGCCTTCCATTGATCGCGGGTGAGCCCACTGAGCCTGGGACGGAACAGTAACAATAGAATAATAGCGGAGAAACCACTCCGTACGGAGGCGGTGCCTGCCGGTCCAATGAACGGGAAAAGATACTTAGCAATAGCGGCGCCTCCCTGTACGCTTAGGATGGCCAACAGGATGGCGGGGATGGGAGGAAGCTGAAATCGTTTTAAAATGGCCATGCTATGTGTAAAATGGGCGCAAACTTACATTAATTTAGGATATCAGGTGCTGTAAGATTCTGCCTGAGGACTATAAGCGTACTGATAACCTGATTTCGACTGAGGTGCGCAGCCTGCGTAACATGCTTCTGGTGTGCTACCCGGGAAAATAGCCTGTACCTGCCTGCATCGGGCAGGGACAGGTATGATTCTGCTCAGGTTTTGCTAAGGGGGGTATCGGTAGCTTTGATTAACCCAATCGCGCGTTTACCATGAAAAGAACGCTCAAGTATTACAAGATCATGTGGCTCCGGCATGATCTTGCAGCCGGACTCTCTGTATTCCTCGTGGCTCTACCTCTTTGTTTAGGCATAGCATTGGCATCTGGTGCTCCATTATATGCCGGACTCTTATCGGGCATTATTGGTGGTTTGGTAGTGGCGTTAGTCAGTGGTTCCCCGTTAGCAGTATCGGGACCAGCAGCTGGACTAAGTACCCTGGTGGCTGCCACTATTGTCACCCTGGGTGATTATAAGCTATTCCTCCTGACAGTGGTGGTAGCCGGATTATTCCAGCTGCTGTTAGGTATATTGAAGTGGGGGGCCGTAGCCAATTACTTCCCATCCTCTGTGATCAAAGGTATGTTGGCGGCTATAGGGATCATGCTGATGGTCAAGCAGGTGCCGCTGGCGTTGGGCTATGATCAGCCTGATTTCTGGCGCAGTGGCTTTCTTGAATTGTTTACTTCAACCAATGTTACCGGTAACCTGGTGACTTTGCAGCACCATATCACACCTGGCGCAATATTGATCTTCGGGGTATCGCTGGCTGTCCTGATAGTATGGCAATTGCCCTGGGCTAAAAAATTGAGGATAGTCCCTGCATCCCTGGTGGTTGTGTTGATAGGTATTGGCATGAATCTGTTATTCCGTGAAGGGGCGACTGCTTTATCGCTTACCTCAAAACAGCTGGTGGATATTCCGGCCAACCTGTTTGCGAATATCCAGTTCCCGGACCTGAAGCAATTGTTTTCCGGCTTAACTATATGGAAGAATGGTATTATCATCGGGTTACTGGCTACGCTGGAAACATTATTATGTATTGAGGCGATAGACAAGCTGGATCGTCATAACCGCATCACCCCTGTGAACAGGGAACTGGTGGCGCAGGGAGCGGGTAATATGCTTTGCGGATTATTAGGCGCCATTCCCCTGACAGCAGTGGTGGTACGGGGATCGGCCAATGTCAATGCCGGGGCGCGTACCCGGATGTCGGCCATCACCCATGGTGCTTTCCTCCTCCTGGCGGTGGTGCTGATCCCATTTGTGCTCAACCTGATTCCTTATGCGTCCCTGGCAGCTATCCTGATGATAACAGGGTACAACCTTACCCGTCCGGCTTTGTTCAGCGCCTTATGGCGACTGGGCTGGAAACAGTTCCTGCCTTTTGTGATCACGGTAGTGATCATCCTGGCTACGGATTTGCTGATGGGGGTGAGTGTTGGTTTATTGCTGTCCATCTATTTCATTATCCAGAATAACTTCCGGGTAGAATACCGCATAATAAAGACGCACCAGCAAGGGCTGGAGATGCAGGTGATCAAGCTGAACAGCAATGTCACTTTCCTTAATAAGGTAAAACTCAAAAAAGCCCTGGATGAAGTGCCTCCGTATAGTGTACTGACCATTGACGGGAACGACTGCAATTTTATCGACTACGATATCCTGGAGATCATCAGCGAGTTTGAGCTGAAAGCCCATGATCGCCATATAGAGCTTCGGTTAGAGGGGATTGAAAAGGTCAGGGTGATGGCGGGGCATTAAGGTAGAGGCGTTTACGCTAATTTTTAAGATAGTGTAGCCGGCTAAAAGTGGCTTCAGCCATAGAGTTGGCCAACTATTGCTCGATACAAAGCGTGATTTTCTTCGGTTCTATCAAGACCACTACGGGTTGACCGCATTGAAAACCTATAGTTTCAAGCCAGCGGCCACTGAGCCGGATTTCAGGTAGAAATACATTTTGGTCATAAGCACGAGGGAAGGACCTTGATGATACTGTTACTTTTCTTGCGCCTGGCTGGCGCTTTTTCTTTTTTAGCAGCATGATTTTTTGTTTGGTGACTTTTGGGATAAATGGTTATAGAGTTTATCAGCTGTTGCATTCAGACTTTTATTAAAGCTGCTGAGTTCCTGATGCAGGACAATTTCGGACAGGTGGCGATACTCCTGGTACACCTCATCGGCGTAGTTATCATTTTTAAAGCCCATGAGATGTAGTATAGCATCGCTGAGTTGCAGGTAATAGTCGCTGGTATTCAGTCCCATCTGGTGTAGATTGAACAGGAGTTTGGCATTGGTAAGATCATCCCTTATGAGGGAGGTAACTAATAATTTTTTGGGTGCCATGCACATAGAAATTAGGTTAATGTAATTGTAATAATAATACAAATTATTTACACTAAAATACAATAATTAATCATTTTAAAAAACTATTTGTATTATTATTTTACAGATATTTTCTAATTCGCTGAATAATTTACCAGATAAATAATTGCAGATCAGGTGGCTAAACTAAAATTGAATAGAATAAAAGCGTTGTTGGTTGAGAAGAACCGAACAAGTAAGCAATTGGCAGAACATCTGGGCAAAACAGAAACTACCGTATCGCGCTGGTGTACCAATGATGTGCAACCTTCTTTGGAAACTCTTTACGAGATTGCTAAATACCTTAAAGTGGATATTCGTGACCTTATTGTGCCCGGTAAAGGATAGGGAGTGCGGGTAGGCTTATATATTATAAGCCTAAAAATTGACAGCCTGTTTAAAGATTGATTGCTTCAAACAGGCTGTACTTATTATTATTCTGATAGATTATCCAGGTAGCGACTTGTATTTCATATTAAAGGTTACAATTACCTTTTGAATTTGCTGATCTGGGTAAAGGTCCTGGTATTGTTTGGTCAGGTCTTGCTGGAAACTCAGGACCTGCCGGCTTGAATTAGGTATAACCGTATATACATTTGTCACATCGTTGGCTATTTCAACGGTCAGGGTTAAATTATTGAAATTGTAGTTCCCTTCTACCAGTGCTGCATTTCCTTTTACAATGGTTATCCTGTTGGTTGAATTTGAAAAGAGGAACAGAAGCTCTTGGTTCCATTGTTTTTCCAGTTCAGCGCGCAGTGTACCGACAAACGCCGGATCGGCGGCTTCTATTTCAAAAGAAACCTGATTCATCAGGTTAATCCAATAAAAGCTAGGCTCAGCAGAACGCGCCTGTTTCCATATGCGTTTATTGTCGCCGTAGCTGATCCAAAAATTGGTATAACCCACTTTTCCAGCTTTCAGCCTGATCTTTTGGCCTTCCAGGGAGACTTTGACGATTTCCTCGTTATCGGAGGATACCTGGGTGATATTGTTGAGGGCGTCGAAAGTCAAGAGTGAGTCTTCGCCAGACCATAGGTAGATATAGGGCTCGTCAACAGGACAAACAGTGTGGAGATCGTCGGACTTGCTTTTTGAGCAGGAAGCTATGCTACTGGCTATCAGGATAAGTAAAATGAATGGCAAGGGTATAATGGTTCGCACGGTCAGGAGTGTTTTGCGGTTATGACAATGGAAGGGGAGGTAGCGTTGCATGGAATCAATGGTAAATAAGATGAGTTGCAGTGTGATACCTGATGGTAGTGCGCTTATTCTGTAATTTATTGAAAAACATTTATTTATGTTTTTTATGGGTCCCAATTATTTTCTGCCAAATTGCTTTTGACAACCAACAAAAATGAGCTGTATTGATCGCTTTATTACAGGCTACTGGCCAGTCGTTTTTCAAATATTCCTGTAGATTTAAATTGGTCCAGAGGTTTTACTACCCATAGCTGCCTGGAATAAATGACATGCGTAACATTGGCCAGGCTGACCTGTACCTGGGTGCCTGATCCATTTTGTTTAATTCGGACAACCCATTCTCCTCTCAAAATATCAGCACTGTCCAGCTTAGGTCTGATGGTTTTTATTTTGGTAACAGGTATTTCCCGGGCCGTAGTCTGGGTTACCCTTTTGGCTACAACGATATAAGCATTGGGATGAACGGGGATATTGCTATTTCCCTCCCAGGTGGCAATGATCGGAGAATTCTCGGAGACAATCAGCCCGCTGCTTTTGTCGATTAGTTTAATGGCAAGTCCCTCTTGGCTAAAGGCCGAAATGGCCTGGTCCCATGTTTCTTCAAAAGACTTATTGTTTTGGAAGCTTATGGGTTGATCGGGGTATATGCCCTGGGCGGGAATGGTTTTGTAGCTGCAGGAAGATAAGGCAATAACGGGGATGGCGAGAGCGAGTATAACTTTTTTCATTTTTAGGGATTGAATAAGGTTTACTGTTAATCGCGTAGAGTATTAAATATTCAGGCTGATTAAAATATGAAGATTATTCGTGGGAAGCTCAACTTAGGGATATTTGCGTGGCATAGTAGAAGGTTAATTAGCAAAATCAATAGCGATGTAAAGTAAATAGAACGAGCCCGAAATTACTTGTGGTGTCTTGTAAGAATTTGCAATTTTTTTTTGAGATTGTAATTTAAAATATGTTGAATAACTATTTGATGAGTTATTTTCAAAAGGGTGTCTTTAACATCGGCCAGCCCTTACTTTGACAGTTTCATTTCTTGTGAAGGTGTCAATGGTTTACTACTAAATTCAAACTATCTTTGACATGTCATCACCCGATAATGGCGTCCTCTGTGTTTACCTCTGTTGTGGTTTACTTTCAAATTAGAAGTATCTTCGAGATCGAAAAACATTCATTGCTTGCCATCATCGCCCGTTTAGTTGTGACTGACTTTCAAATTAGAATTATCTTCCAGATTGCACAACGTTTTCTTAAGTTATATGATACCATTTACGTTGTGGCTTACTTTTAAAAATTGCAGTATCTTCGGGATTGCACAACCTGTGAAATATTGCCGCGCGCATCATTTAATTGTGCCTTGCTTTCAAAAACACAAACTTAGAGAACACATAACTTAGCTCTCCTGTCGATTTGGATCTCAATTGTTGTGACTTACTTTCTAAAGTCTATGCATGTTCGAGATCGAACAACGGTTGCTTAGTTGGTATTGTTGTAATCATGTTGTGACTGACTTTCAAAATAGAAGTATCTTCGGGATAGCACAATGTTAGGTGGGTAGGCTACTGAGTAAACAGTGTTGTGACTTACTTCAAAATGGAGGTGTCTTCGAGATTGTACAGCGCCTTAAACATTGATCATTAATCAAAAACGGTTGCGACTGACTTTCAAATTAGAATTATCTTCGAGATCGTACAACTATTTTTGGTTGCTCCCAGGACAAATATAGGGTTGTGACTTACTTTCAAAAGTCGATGTATCTTGGAGATCACACAACTTGCCGAAGAAATTATACAGGATGCCTATAGTTGTGACTTACTTTCAAAAGTCGATGTATCTTCGAGATCGCACAACAAGATAGATGTCCTGGCTACCTTTAGTGTTGTGACTTACTTTCAAAAGTCGATGTATCTTCGAGATCGCACAACGCTGCTGAATGTAAAGGTATAGCGATCAGTGTTGTGACTTACTTTCAAAAGTCGATGTATCTTCGAGATCGCACAACCCCGGAAAGCCAGGCTAAAATTACTGATATGTTGTGACTTACTTTCAAAAGTCGATGTGTCTTCGAGATCGCACAACCTTCAGCATGATAAGGATTCCCTGGCGGCAGTTGTGACTTACTTTCAAAAGTCGATGTATCTTCGAGATCGCACAACGATGATGCCGTCGATATTCACATCGATGGGTTGTGACTTACTTTCAAAAGTCGATGTATCTTCGAGATCGCACAACTTGATGACGCCTTTTTGTATGGGTCTATCAGTTGTGACTTACTTTCAAAAGTCGATGTATCTTCGAGATCGCACAACTTTTTCTGAATTTTTAGGTTAGTATTTATTGTTGTGACTTACTTTCAAAAGTCGATGTATCTTCGAGATCGCACAACATACTTCCTGCTTCCACGTCCTATCATTTGTTGTGACTTACTTTCAAAAGTCGATGTATCTTCGAGATCGCACAACATTGATACCGGCAGCATTGTATATGTCCTGTTGTGACTTACTTTCAAAAGTCGATGTATCTTCGAGATCGCACAACAAAGAAGCGCTTCGCCTAAAGCGAACATCTAGTTGTGACTTACTTTCAAAAGTCGATGTATCTTCGAGATCGCACAACAACGATCCACACACGACCGATCATATAAGTGTTGTGACTTACTTTCAAAAGTCGATGTATCTTCGAGATCGCACAACACACCTTGATCATCATACTCCACTAAAGTAGTTGTGACTTACTTTCAAAAGTCTATGTATCTTCGAGATCGCACAACTCAGGCTTCGTGCTGCAGGCGGCGAATAACGTTGTGACTTACTTTCAAAAGTCGATGTATCTTCGAGATCGCACAACTATGGGATGCCTTAATGGCTGAACGATTGCGTTGTGACTTACTTTCAAAAGTCGATGTATCTTCGAGATCGCACAACGACGAGCAAATATGTGCCGTCCTGGAAATTGTTGTGACTTACTTTCAAAAGTCGATGTATCTTCGAGATCGCACAACTTTATTTACATTTGTCGAAACTATCCGCAAGTTGTGACTTACTTTCAAAAGTCGATGTATCTTCGAGATCGCACAACGAACACACGGGGACCAACCAGCCGCATATGTTGTGACTTACTTTCAAAAGTCGATGTATCTTCGAGATCGCACAACGTGCCGACCAGCAGGACCTGGACGATGAGGGTTGTGACTTACTTTCAAAAGTCGATGTATCTTCGAGATCGCACAACAAAAACATCTTGCTTGCTCAGGCAGCAGCGGTTGTGACTTACTTTCAAAAGTCGATGTATCTTCGAGATCGCACAACGAACGGGTTTTTTATTTACTAAGGATTACTGTTGTGACTTACTTTCAAAAGTCGATGTATCTTCGAGATCGCACAACTAATTATCGCCGTTGCTGTGTTCGTTTTATGTTGTGACTTACTTTCAAAAGTCGATGTATCTTCGAGATCGCACAACAAAGGATAGAAAGCGAACTTGGCGGCATCGGTTGTGACTTACTTTCAAAAGTCGATGTATCTTCGAGATCGCACAACAGGATTGCCTGAAATGCAATCCTGTTATGTGTTTTAGAGAAAAATAGGGTGAAAAAAATGTGGTAAAGACGCCTTTTTTCAAATCCTATGCTTATTTTTATTCAACTTAATTTAGGATTGAAATTCAATTAGTTGTCAAAATAGCTCCAATTGCTGAATAGTTTCAGGTGCCGCCATTGGTTCTTTGCCCCGGAAAATCTCCATCATGCTAAACTGCTTGTCTGTAATACACATTATGCCCACATGGCCCTTGGGAGGCAATATGCTCCTGACCCGGTTTAGATGAACCTCGGCGTTTTCCTTACTGCTGCAGTGGCGCAGGTATATACTGAACTGGAACATCTGGAAGCCGTCTGCCTGGATCCTTTTACGGAACAAGGCATAGTTCTTCCTGTCCTTTTTGGTGTCAGTAGGCAGGTCAAAAAATACTAAAAGCCACATAATTCTATAGGCGTTTAGACGTTCTGTACTCCCTCCATCTCCTCCATAAGGAGCATGCAAAAGGCGTGGTATATTCATTGTAATTCTGGATACAGAAGCTTCCGCTGCTTGCCTTCGAAGCATTTGGCAAGACTGGCCGTTGTCCGCTGTACAGCGTTTATTAGCGGACTTTTATTGCCATCAATATGAACATCCATAGCCGGAATGGATAACAGCTCTTTTTTCATCAATGGCGTCATCTCCAGAAAACGACCGTTTCCCCTGATGATCCGGCAAACTACCTGATCGACATATGGCCGATAGGGCTCCATAATATCATCCGCCAGGCAATAGGCATTGTACTGGTTACGGTGGTGGATCCCGAAAGTAGGCAACAGGCCAGATGACACCAGGTTCCTGGCCACCAGTGCCCGGACAATAGCATAGCCATAATTCAGCAGGTTGTTGGGTGGTGGACCATAACGCTCCCTTCTGAATTCCAGGAAATCAGGGAAAATCCTTTTCCAATAATAGGCTGCTGCCTTCGCCTCATGATTTTCGCTATCCCCGCTTTTGACCGATCCGGCATAGTTCAGCAGTAGTTTGCTCTCTTCCCGCTGTATAGCTAATAACGCGGCCTGGTTTTGGATCTTGGCAATTATAGTTTGCTGCCAGAGCTGTTTTTTCAGGGGTACAGAAGCTGCTAACTGCGACTGAAAATGCTGGCTTTGCAAACTATTTCCATCCAGGTTCAGTAATAAACCCGTAGGGTGGTGGGTGTGATCGCAGGTAATGACAGCCGTATTATTGGCCAATAGTTTGGCTAATAATGCTTGCGTAACTGTTATTTGCTGGTGATCCAGAATACAGATCCCTATGTCTTCAATAGGGATAGATTTGGTTTCACCTGTGTCAGGAAGCTCCAGCACCAACTGCTCATTCAGTGTTTTAAGATAGGCTGGATTTCCAAAGTATAATGTTCGTTTGATCACTACACATTATTTACCTTATAACGGTTATGTGCATTATTTATTATATGTGATTGCGTGATCTTGCCTAACCTGTCAACTTTAATTTTAGTACATACCTCCTTTATCATAGCTCCTTCTATTGATCGCTCCATTTTATTGCCGGGCGAATATTCAAACTTATTGACAATAGGTGTAGCAATATCGTGGCGAACAAAAAAACATTGAGAACCGGAACTACTAACCATTTTATATACCTGCATATTGGCTACTTGATCAGGATCAATATTTAGTGACGCCGTCTGATCGCTTTGTTCACTGCTAGGAACATAGACCAGGTCGTTTGGAGATAAGAACATTAGCAATTTATTGCCATTGCCATCTATTTCAGGGACAGATGGTAAATCCTGCTTCTGCCTTTCAATCACTATGTTTAAAGGTATCGACTCATAAACACGGTTGCCCTTATCATCCTGATAGATCGCAAAAAACAGGTTCGTCCCTTTGGCTGCTTCTACATATTTCTTTGTCTTGTTGCCGGTGGAGCCTACCTGGAATTTGTTACCCCGAACTTCAAAAGTGCGGACTTTATAGATCGGCTGGTGGGGTTTTCCATTGTTCAGTTCCTGAATATTTTTGTTCATCTCATCAATCCCATCCGGAGAAAAGGCTATCGCTGGATGCTCAATTACTTTGTCGTCTTTGATCTCATTGTATTTTTCCAGGTGCCTCAGCATTATCTGCTGGATGCCTGTATCAGTGATGCAGCGTATCATGGCAGTA